>NZ_CP033969.1:605631-908447 GCF_003854935.1 Cupriavidus pauculus | reverse complement strand
CACCGGCACGAACACGGCGCTGACACGGTCCACCATGCGCTGGATCGGCGCCTTGGCGGCCTGCGCGTGCTCCACCATGCGGATGATCCGCGCCAGCACCGTCTCGGCGCCCACGGCCACGGTGCGCGCCACCAGCAGCCCTTCGAAATTGATGGCGCCACCGGTCAGCCGATCGCCCGGCTGCTTGGGCACCGGCACCGATTCGCCGGTCAGCATCGATTCGTCGGCGTGGCTGGTGCCCTCCACCACTTCCGCATCGACCGGAATCCGCTCGCCGGGCCGTACGACGATGGCGTCGCCCACGCGCACGTCGGCCATCGGCACCGTGTGTTCCACACCATCGCGACGAACCCGCGCGGTATCGGGCCGCAGCGCGGCGAGCGCGCGGATGGCGTCGGCGGTCTGGCGCTTGGCGCGGACTTCGAGCCATTTGCCAAGCCGCACCAGCGTGATGACCACGGCGGCGCTTTCGAAATAGAGATGCGGCATGGCGTCGCCGGCCTGCAGCAGTTGCCAGACCGACAGCGCGTACGCCGCCGACGTACCCAGCGCCACGAGCAGGTCCATGTTGCCCGCGCCGGCCCGCACGGCCTTGTAGCCGGCCTTGTAGAAACGCCAGCCGAACACGAACTGCACCGGCGTGGCCAGCACCCACTGTACCCAGCCGGGCAGCATGGCGTGGATGCCGAACCAAGCGAGCACCATCGGCGCCACCAGCGGCAGCGACAGCGCCGCGGCGATGCCCACCGGCCACGGCCCCGACCAGAAATCGACACGCGCTGGCGCCTCGCCCTGCCCCGGCGCGGCCGGGTCCACCACGGGCCGGGCGCCGTATCCGGCGCGCGTCACCGCCGCCGCCAACTGGGCCACATCGGCCGTGCCGCGCAGGACCGTGACGGTCGCCCGTTCGGTCGCCAGGTTGACCTGGGCCGCCTGCACGCCGGGCACGGCGCTCAGCGCGCGCTCCACGCGGCCCACACACGACGCGCAGGTCATGTCGGCGATGTCCAGTTCCACCTCGTCGCGCGGCACGTCGTAGCCGGCGTCGGCCACGGCCTGGGCCGCTGCCGCCAGCGCGGCGCCGTCACGGGCGTGCAGCGTGGCCTGCTCGGTGGCCAGGTTGACGGCCACGTCTTGCACGCCGGGCACCTTGGCCAGCGCGGTTTCCACGCGGCGCACGCACGACGCGCAGGTCATGCCCTCGACAGGCAGGCGCCATTCGGCAAGCGGTTCGGCCGCGGCGGGGGCGGATTGCAGGGTGGATGCGGAAGTCGACATGGAAGCGGGTTTGGCAAGGGCGCGGGGCGCGATGCATGCACTCTGGACCTTACCATCATTGGAAGGTCAAGGTGCACGGCGGGACGACGGCGGGCTTGCGCTTCCCACGGTGGGAAGGTTCATACTCCGTTGCGTTACCTTCTTCCCTATCCACGTCACCAAGGAGTCACACGATGATCCAGTTCCAGGTCGAAGGCATGTCCTGCAATCACTGCGTCGGCGCCATCACGCGCGCGGTGCAGGCGGTGGACCCGGCCGCACAGGTTTCGGCCGACGTGCCGTCGCAGTCGGTCAAGGTCGAATCGGCGGCCGACCGCCACGCGCTGCAACAGGCCATCGAGACAGCCGGCTACCCGGTCAAGTCGGCGGCATGAAAAAAGGGCACCCGAGGGTGCCCTTCCTGTTTCTGGTCCCGGCCGGGATCAGAACTTGTAGCCGACGTTCAGGAACGTGACCACCGGATCGATCTTGATCTTGGTGTGCGATTCGACCTTGGCGCCGTTCGGCAGCGTGGTCGTGAAGTGGGCCGTGCTGGAGATCGGCACGTACGACACCGAGAAACCGACGAACCACTTCTCGTTGATGGCGTAGTTGGCGCCGACGTTGAACACCGGGTTCCACGACGAGCTGGCCGTGGCCGACATCCGTGCGCCCGGCGCGAATTCCGCGTTCACAAAGCCCTGGTTGGTCACGGTTTCGCTCGTGAACCACGTGTAGTTCACGCCGATGCCCACGTACGGGCGGAACTTGGTCTTGGCGTCGAAGAAATGCCACTTGGCGACGATGGCCGGGCTCCACTGACGCACTTCGCCCAGCTTGCCGTACTTGGCGTAGTCGCGGTCGCCGCTCACGTCGTGCTTCGGCGGAATGCCCAGCACGAACTCGGCCGAGATGTTGTCGGTGAAGAAATGCGCGAACGTCAGGCCGGCCGTGTCGGCCGTGTCGATCGACGCGCCCGTGTTGGGACGCTGCACGCCGCCGGTGGGGCGGCCCGCGATCGAGTCGATCGTCAGGAATTGCGAATCGCCGGTGGGCATCACCCGCATCCACCCCAGGCTCACGATGTTGCTGCCCGCGGACTGGGCCTGTGCGGCGCCAGCCAGTGCCATGGCGGCGCCCGCCATCAGCATCTTCTTATAGATCTTTTTCATTGTTCCTCTTACTCCATCCTCTTTGGAATACCACCACTGCAGGCGGCAATTATCCTGCCTGGCTCTCTCGGACTGTTTCAAACACGGGACGCGATGATAGAAGAAATGCCCTAAAGGCAGGGTTAACCCAAAAGATGGCGAATGAATTTCGCCAATTTGCATGCAAAACGACGCGCCGGCGCAACGGTCGCGTTTCACAAATGAAAAACCACTCGCCGGGAGTGGTTTTGTTGCCGGATAGCCGGCGCTGAAACACCCGTTCGGAATGGTCCGAAAGCCGGTTGGGCGTCACCTGCCGCTGGCGAGGATGCAGGCGGCGAGGTCCCAGAGCGCATAGCCGACGCTCTTGAACACCAGCGGACTGCCGGCGCGCGCCCGCAGCGCGTCGGCCTGCAGGATGGCGGTCTCGAACGGCTGCACGGTCTGCCAGTCGATGCCGGCCTGCAGCAGGTCGCCCGCCTCGTCCTCGATGCCGAACAGCGTGTCCGCAAGCAGCCGGCCGGCGGCCGAAGCGGTGCGACACAACTGCGGCGGCAGCTCGCACATGTCGGGCCGGAACGCGCCCACGGCGGCCACGAAGTGCCGATCGCTCCACAACCCGCTATCGAGGTCCGGCAGCACCGGCGACCGGCTCGACGTCACCGTGACGACCATCGACACACGCGGCAGCACGGCGGCCACACCGTCCACGACCTCGGCAGCCACGCCCAGCAGCCGGGCCTGCGCGGCCAGCGCCTCGGCCTTGTCGCGCGTGCGCGATTGCAGCCAGACCTTGCGCACCGGCAGCCCGGCGATGAACGCTTCCAGATGGGTTTGCGCCTGCACGCCGGCGCCGACGATCAGCAGTTCGCCGGCGGGATCCGGCGCGAACGACTGCGCGGCCAGCAGCGACACGGCGGCGGTGCGCCGGCCCGTGACGGTCGGGCCGTCCAGCATCGCCACGCGCTGGCCGGTATGGGCGTCGGCCACCAGCACTTCGCCCAGGATGTTGGGCAGGCCACGCGACGGGTTGTCCGGATGGACCGTGATGTTCTTGGTCATCACGATGTCGCGGTTGCAGGCCGGCATCACCAGCAGCGTGCCCTGCCCCTGCGCGGCGTCGCCCACCGGCAGTGCGATGCGCGGCGGCGCCATGGCCGTGCCGTCGCGCAGTTCGCCGAGCATCGACGCAATGGCCAGAGCCAGTTCGGGATACGGCAGGCGGGCCGCCGTGGAGGCGGCATCGAGGGTTGGCAACTGGGCAGTCATGGGCGTCGGACGTGAGCGATTGGAAGCGCCATTGTCGCGCACCGCTCAGCGCACCGGCGCGCGCGGCGCCGACACCTTCTGCACGGCCGCCTTCGGCGCCACCCCGTCGCGCACCGTGGCGCCGCGCACCTCGATGCCGATCTCGTGCACCACCTGCCCGCGCGCGTCCACCAGCGCCACGCGATGGCGCCCAGGCCACGGCAGCCACGCCACCTGCCCGCCCTTGCCCAGCGGCTGGCCGTTCAGGCGCCAGCTCACGGCGTCGGCGGTCTGGCCGGTCAGCCCGTCGGCGTGGAACCACACGCGCTGCGCCGCCGGCGGAATGTCGGGATCAAGCGCGAAGATCGTCCCGTCGGCGGGGCTGGCGATGGCTGGCGTGCCCTGCGACTTGCCGGGCTTGCCCACGCCCACGCGCTGCATCGTCGTGCCGGCCAGGAACACTTCCTCGCGCGCCGGCTCCAGGCCGTCCTCGAACTGCAGCGTGATGCGCTCCACGCCACCGGGCATGGCCGGCGCCCGGCTCGGCGTGCCGCGATGCAGCGCCTCCATGACCTCGTGCCACACCGGCGCCGCGCCAGAGACGCCCGACACGTCGTGCATGGCCGCGCCGCTGGCGTTGCCGACCCACACGCCTACCGTGTACCGCTGCGACCAGCCGACGCACCAGTTGTCGCGCATGTCCTTGCTGGTGCCGGTCTTCACGGCGGTCCAGAAGCGCGTGGTCAGCGGACTGTCGAGCCCGAACGTCCGCGCCCGGGCATGGCGATCGGCCAGCACGTCGCCAATTACGTACGCCGCCGCCGGCGACATCACCGCGCGCGACGCCGGCCGCGGCGCATCCATCGCCATGCGCGGCGGTGCATAAGTGCCCGCATTGGCGAAACTGCGATAAGCGTTGGTCAGCGACAGCAGCGACACATCGGCGCTGCCCAGCGCGAGGCTGTAGCCGTAGTAGTCGCCCGACTGCGTCAGCGGCAGGCCCAGCGACACCAGCCGCCGATGAAAGCGGTGCGGCGTGACCATCACGAGCGTGCGCACGGCCGGCACGTTCAGCGACGACCCCAACGCCGCGCGCAGGCTGACCCAGCCCGCGTAGCGATGATCGTAGTTCTGCGGAATGTAGAGGCCGCCGCCGGTGGGCAGGTTCACCGGCCGGTCGTCCAGCAGCGACGCCGCCGTCAGCCGCCGCTCCTCAATCGCCTGCTCGTAGAGAAACGGTTTCAGCGTCGATCCGGCCTGCCGCAGTGCCGCCGCGTGGTCCACTTCCGCCGCCGCCGACAGCGCGCCCGACGAGCCGACATAGGCCACCACGTCGCCACTGGCGTTGTCGATGACCACCACGGCGCCGTCCTCGACATTGCGCCCGGCCAGTTCGCGCAGGTGGCGCGCCAGGCTGTCGGCGGCCACGCGCTGCATGGCCGCGTCCAACGTCGACACGATGCGCGCCGGCGGGGCCGTGCCAGCCGGCGCGGCCGCCCGGGCGCGCGTCACCAGCAGCCGTGCCAGATGCGGCGCAAGGTTGGCGTCGCGGCGCGCGTGCATGCTGTCGGCGCCCGCCCGGGTCGACTTCGCCAGCACCAGCGCGGTGAAGCCGTCGAGCCCGTCGCACTCGCGCGGCTGCCGCATCTCGCGCAGGATGCCGCATGCCCGGCGGGCCACCTGCTGCGCCGACGCATTCGGACTGCGCACCAGCGCCACGGCCACCGCCGACTCGCGGGCATCGAGACCGCTCGGCACCTTGCCGAACAGCGTCTGCGACATCGCCGACAGCCCCACCAGTTCGCCGCGGTACGGCACGAGGTTCAGATAGGCTTCGAGGATCTGGTCCTTGCTCCAGCCGCGTTCCAGCGACGACGCACTGATGGCCTGCCCCACCTTCTGCCCGAAGCTGCGCCCGCCACGGGCGCGCAGGTCGTCGTCGAGCAGCCCGGCCAACTGCATCGTCAGCGTCGACGCGCCGCGCGTGCGCGTGTTCCAGAGGTTGGCCCACGCCGCAGCGGCCACGCCCTGCCAGTCCACGCCGCTGTGCGCGTAGAAGCGCCGGTCCTCGGACAGCACGATGGCGGTGCGCAGCGCGGGCGATGTATCGGCCAGCGTCACCCAGTCGCCGCGCCGTGCCTGGAAGTCGTCGCGCACGCGTGCCACGGGCTGCCCGTGCCGGTCGGTCACGACGATGTCCGCGCTGCGCCAGTTGCCGCGCACCTCGCGGAACGTGGGCACGGCCTGGGCCACCGCCGCCCACAGCAGCAGCACGCCCGCCAGTGCCCAGGTGCCTCGCTTCATGTCACACCCTCACTCGCCGCGCCCCGCCACCACGCCCGCCACCAGCAGCACCTGCGCGATGGCATAGGTCCACCAGATGCCAAGCTGGTACGTGTCGAACGGCGACAGGAAGCGCGCCGTGCCGATCAGCGCATCGGACATCACGAAGCACAGCGCCCCGATGGCCGCCAGCGGCGTGGGCAGCCGCGCCAGCAGCGCCGCGCAGGCCATGGCCGCCAGCACGCCGATGTAGGCCACCACGGGCCACGTCAGCGGGCCCAGGTTCGGCCAGAAGCGGCCCAGCAGCGCACCCGCCGCGCCGATCACCAGCCCGCAGCCAACCAGCCGGTGCGGCCGCAGGTCGGCCCCGAGCGGCACGAACAGCCGCAGGTAGGCCAGGTGCGCCATCAGGAAGGCGCCCAGCCCGCCGATGAACGAGATCTTCAGGCCCGGCATCGCCAGCAGGAAGTCGCCCAGGCCCGAGAACACCAGCGCGGTCACCAGCCAGCGCCGCTCGGGCCGGGGCCGGTGGAACCACGCCGCGCGCGCCAGGAGCAGCGCCATCGCCGTCTTCCACACCGGCTGGTAGGCAATCTGGCCGGTCAGCGGCGTGCCGGCCGGCAGTTCGAGCGACACCTGGAACAGCAGCACGCCGTAGGTCACGCCGGCCAGCACACCGGCGAACCACCATTCGCGCACGCGCGGGGGCATCCGCATGGCGATCCAGTTCACTTGGCGGCCCCCACGGTCAGCCTGGCGTTGGGCGTCTCGCCGAACACGTCGGGCGCATACATCGCCTCCACGCGGCTCGGCGGCAGCGCGAACTCGCCGGCATTGTTGAGCCGCACCGTGTACTCCACGGCCAGCGTCCCCTTCGGCACAAAGCCGAAGTACTCGCGATAGGCTTCCGGCGTGCGTTCGACGAAGTCCGACCATGCCGACTTCTGGTCGCGCGTGGCGATGACCGAATCGCGGCCAAGCCCGCTGCCCAGGATCGTCGCGCCGGTCGGCACCGGGTCGCTGACCACCACCATCGTCATGTCGGCCTGCGCGTCGATGTCGAGCCGCACGCGGTACGTGTCGCCGCGCGACCACTTGCCCGCCACCGCCTGCTCCACCGGCGTCACGGTGCGGCGGATGCGATACCCGGCCGCCACCGGTTCGCGCAGCGGCACGGCGGCCAGCGCGCGAACCGTGGCCCACGGCCGGCCCGCGCCCTGCTGATCCACCTGCAGCGGGGCCGGCGCACCGGGCGTACCGGAAGCAGCCGCCGGCCAGGGCAGGTCGACCATGCCGCTGGCCACGCCGTCCTGCCGCGCGGCCTTCGCCCAGTCGAACGTGCGCGAGGCATCGCCAAGCGTGGCGTGCACCGTGCCGGCCACCGGCGTCTTCTCGTAGACCTGCGCGTAGCGGCGGATCGCCATCACGCCCCAGGCGTTGGCCGTGGTCGTCATCCACGCGCCGCGCGTCTGGCGGCCCAGCAGGCCGGTCACCAGCTGCGGCACATCGTCCTTCCAGGCCGGGAGCTGCGACGCCAGCGCCAGCAGCTTCGCCGCATTGACGTCGCCGCCAGACATCAGCCACCACCAGTTGTCGCTGCGCTCGGTCGAGAACACCAGCCGCGTGCCCTGCACGGTGAGGCGGCTGCGCAGCAACTGCGTGGCATCGGCCATGCGCTTGTCGCGCTCGGGGATGTCCTGCACGCGCGACAGGATGCCGAGCCAGTCGATCAGCGCCGACGTGGGCCACTGCTCGGGCAGGATCTGGATCGACCCGAGCATGCGCGCCTGGGCCTTGCCGGTCCGCGACAGCGCCTCGATGGCGGCCAGCTTGCGCACGTCGAGGTCCATCGACGCCGACGCCGGCGCCCAGCGCGGCGGCGCGATGCGGCCCTCGACAAAGGCGGCCAGGCCGCGCTCCATCTGCGCGCGCTGCGCGTCCGGAATCCGCATCGGCAGGCCCGCGCGCGACGCCTCGTCGGAGATGGCCAGCAGGTAGGCCGTCAGCACCTCGCTGCCGCGTGCGCTGTCGCTCGCCAGCGGGTAGTACGCGGCCAGCCCGTCGGTGTCCAGGTACGACGGCAGCTGCGCCATCAGCGCATCCCACGCGGCCGCGTCGCCCATGCCGAGCGATTTCGACGAGCGCTGCTCCAGGCAACTGTACGGATAGACGCGGAACCATTCGCGCACGCCCGGCATGCCGCCGGCCAGCGACGACTGCACCGACACCTGCATGCCGCCGCGCAGCCGGCCCGACGGATCGGCCAGCGCGCCGGCCGGCGCCTGCACCGGCACCGACAGGTTCGGCGTCAGTTGCGCCAGCGTGGCCTGCTGCACGGTCACGGGCACGGCCGGCACGATCTGCTGCGCGATCTTGAGCTTGTCGCTGGCGCCGCCCGTGCCCTTCTCGGCCGCGGCTACCTCCCACATCACGGTCCCGGCGCGGCTGAACGCCAGCAGCGCGGGCGCGGTGACGTCCCAGCCAATCTCGCGCGCCTCGCCGGCCGGAATCTGCACGGTCTGGGCTGGCAGCGCCTGGGCGTCGACCAGCGTGGCGCGCGCGATGGCTTCCACGGTCATCGCGCGCTGGGTGGTGTTGCGCAGCGTGAACATCGCGCGATAGCGGTCGTCCTCGCGCACCAGGGGCGGCAGGCCCGAGATCATCTGCAGGTCCTGCGTCGCGGCGATCGTCGCGCTGCCGCTGCCAAAGCGGTTCACGCCCAGGTCGGCCACGGCCACGATGCGGAAACTCGTCAGCGAGTCGTTGAGCGGCACCTCCAGCGCGGCCTTGCCCTCGGCGTCGAGCTGCACGCGCGGGTTCCACAGCAGCAGCGTGTCGAACAGTTCGCGCGTGGGGCTCTTGCCGCCACCGCCGCCGGCCGGCACGGCCTTGCGGCCATAGTGGCGGCGCCCGATGATTTCCATCTGGGCCGTCGACGTCTCCACGCCGTAGCTGCGCGGCCGGACCATCGCGTCGAGCAGGTTCCAGCTCGCGTTCGGCATCAGCTCCAGCAGCGCCTGGTCGACGGCGGCCAGCGCCACTTCGCCATTGGCGGCCGGCTTGCCGTCGGGCAGCTTGACCTGCACCGTCACGCGGGCGCGGCCGCGCACCGGATAGCTGGCCTTGTCCGGCGTCACCGAGACGTCCAGCCGGTAGGCGTCGCTGCCGACGCGGATCTGCGCCAGCCCCAGGCGGAACGCGGGCTTGGACAGGTCCACCAGCGGCGACGGCGCCACGTACTCGCGCCCTTCGCTGCGGAACGCGCGCCACCAGTCCATCGGCTGGCGCCAGCCCCACTGGAAGAACGAGTACCACGGCACCTCGCGCAGGCGGCCGCGCAGGCTCAGCACCGACACGTAGACGTTCGGCCCCCACTCGGGCTTGACCTTGAGCTTGATCGTCGGATCGCTGCCGTTCAGTTCGACGACCTGCGTGTCGAGGATGCCTTCGCGCTCCACCGCCACCAGCGCCGTGGCGCGGCGGAACGGCATGCGCACCTGGAACACGGCGGTGTCGCCGGGCGCGTACGACTTCTTCTCGGGCAGCACGTCCATACGGTCGTGGTTCTCGCCGCCGAACCAGAGTTCACCCTGGCGGGTGACCCACACCGTGGTGGCGGCCTGCGCCGCGCGGCCGTCGCTGTCGCGCGCGCTGGCCACCAGCTCCACCTCGCCAGCCTGCGACAGCGCCACGTCGCAGCGCGCCCGGCCCTGCGCGTCGGTGCGCGCATCGCACACCACGCCCAGGTCCTTGGTCTCGCTGCGGTTGTCGTAGCGGTAGAAGCCCCCGACCACGCGCTTGCGCGCCGACGTGGTGATGCGCGCGCGGGCCTTGATCTGCACCGGCGACTCGGCCACGGGCTTGCCCTGCGTGTCCAGCACCACGGCCTGCACGGCCAGCTTCTGGCTGACCGATACCCAGTTGGCCGCGCGGATGCCCACCACCACGGCCGACGGCCACAGCGGCACGGTCTGCCGCAGCGTCTGGATCTCGCCGTTCGGATCGGCAAAGCCGGCCTCCAGCACGAGGTCGCGCGGCGCGTCCACCTTCGGCAGGTCCTTGACCGTCAGCTTGCCGTTGCCGTCCTTGTCCAGCGTCAGCGGCAGCTTGTCGGCCACCAGCTTTTCGGATGCGTCGGGCGACGACGCCTCGTCCTCTTCCTCGTCGCCGCTGCTGCTCTGCTGCGCCGCGCGCGGGACGTCGAACGAGAACTCGTCGTAGTCGGCAAAGTTCACCGACTTGTTGCGCATCAGCGCCGACAGCCGCACCGGCAGCCCGGCCGCGCCGCCGCCGTTCAGGTAGTGGATCTCCACGCCCACCGGCACCTCGGCCGGGGCGACCAGCGCGTTGCCTTTCGCCTTCGGGTCCTTGGCCACCGACAGCGTGCCGGCCAGCACCGGCAGGCGGAACGCCTCCACGCGGAAGCCGCCGCTTGAGAGCGTGCGGCCGTCGCCGTAGACCAGCGCCACGTCGTAGACGCCGAGCTTGGCCGATGCCGGCACCTGGAACGCGTTCTCGGCACTGCGTCCGCCCGTGGCCGTGGTGCGCCACGCCAGCGGCATCTCGTACGTCTGGCCGGTGCCCTCGTGCGTGATCACGAGCTGCGTCGGCATGGCCTGCGGCAGCGCAAAGCCCTGCGAGGTCTCGTTGCGGATCAGGTGCTTCATCGACACGGTCTCGCCCGCGCGCAGCAGCGTACGGTCGAACACGGTATGGGCGCGCACGGTCTGCTGCGGGCTCAGGTCGGTGGGCACGTTGAAGCGCCACGTCTCGATGCCGCGGTTCCAGTTCGACATGACGAACGCCATGTCGGCCTTGCCGCGCGCCTGCGGATGATCGGCGCCGATGCGGGCCGACACGAAGTAGCCCTCCATGCCGTTGTCGCAGTCTTCGTAGCGGCGGTCCGGCAGCTTCGCAAAGCGCGCGACGCCGGTGGCGTCGGTGGTGCCCTGGCCCAGCAGCGTGCCGTCGCAGCTGCGCACGGCCACGCGGGCGTTGGCAACGGGCTTGCCGTCGTCCAGCCCCGTCACCCAGGCCAGGCCGCTCATGTCGCCGTCGCCCTCGCCGCGCGCCAGCTTGAAGTGGACGCCCAGATTGGTGACCAGCGCGGCGGTGCGCACGTACATCGGCACCGGCTTGCCGAGCAGCGCCGCGCCCAGCATCGGCGAGGCGATTTCCACGACGTGGAAGCCCGGTTCGGGCAGCGGGATGCCGACCACCTCGAACGGGCGCGGCGTGGTGTCCGTCGATTTCGGGATGGCCAGCTTGCCGGCGCCGGGCACGCCTTCGAGCAGCGACACCGAGCGCGTCTCGATGGCCGGCGCGTTGCGCGGCACGCGTACCTTGTACGGCGGCTGTCCGGCGCGGATGGCCGCAAGCTGCTCGCGCGTCCAGGTGTTCTCGTGCATGCGCTTGACCATGCCGAACCAGCGCAGGATGGCGCCGTCGTCATCCACCTTGAGCCGCGCCACGGTGCCCGGCTGCGCGCGCACGGCCAGCGCCGGCAGGTCGGCTTCGACATTGCGCAGCGTCACGGGCAGCAGCGGTGGATAGTCGTTCGGCGACTTGCCGCGCGGCAGGTCCGCAAAGCGCTCGACCACGCCGAACGGCGCGGCGGCGAACTTGGCCAGCGGCGGCAGCGCGGCCGTGGTCAGCTTGATCGGAAACAGGTCGGCATTGGCCAGCGCGCGGCCGCTCTCGTCCTTGAGATCGCGCGGCGCCTCGATGGTCAGGCTGGCCTTCTCGGGAAACGGACCCTTGAACGTCACGCTGGAAACGGGTGCGTCCGGGGCGTCGTCGGGATCGAAGGCGGGCGCCTGGCTGCCGGCTGGCGTCTTGAGCACGATCTGCGCGGCGGCCTTGCGTGCGATGGGCGCCGTGAACGTGACGGTCATCGGCCGCAGCGGGGTGCAGGGGGCCTCGGCCCGCTCGCGCTCGCAGGTGAAGCCGGCGGTGAACGGCTCCCGCACCTGAAAATCGAAGCGGCGCGCCGCCGTGGTGGCCAGGCCGGAAGGTGTGGCGATGCCGGCGTCCAGCACGAGCTGCATCCGCGCGCCGGCTGGCAGGCGCTGCTGGCAGGTCAGCAGGTGCACGGCGTCGGCGTCGCGCTTGACCACTTCCTTCCAGTGCAGCGCCTCGATCACGCCGTCGCGCTCCTTGCCGGTCAGCAGCCGCACGGGGATGCGCTCGCCCAGGCCCTCGGCCTGGCACCAGGCGTGGCTGCGGATCGATCCGGCCGTGGCGGCGCCATTGAAACGCAGCGCAAACACCTGGTCTTCCTCGATCTCGCCGCCCGACGGCCGCGCCGAGATCACGACCGGGCCGCCGGTTTCGAACCGGTACTCGCCCTTGCCCGCGTACGCCTTGCCGGCCACGCTCTTGAGCCCGGGCACCACCTGCACGGCGCAGCGCACGCCGGGCGGCAAGTCGCGCTCGAAGTCGTAGACCCAGTTGCTGGCGTTGACCCAGCGGCCGCTGCCGCCCACCGCGCCGCCGGTGCAGGACACCGTGGCCGGCGCCTGGGCCTTGAGGTCGCCCATCGGCACCATCGGTTCGTCGAAGCGGATGGCCACCTGGCGGACCTGCGGATTCACCCCCTCGGGCGAAAAGCGCGTGATCTGCGCGGCCGTGGCGGCCGGCGCCCATGTCAGTGCGCTGAAAACGAGACCTGCTGCGGCGGCCGCGGCTACCGTGGCGATCCTCCCGATCATGCTGCCTTCTCCCGAATTGGCTCCGCGCGAGGGTGACATGCGCCCGTGGCAAGCGCAAGCCTCTGCACATTTCGGCAGAACGAACCGCCGTTCTAGCGCAAATGGGCCAGCGGCAGCGGTCCCTCCTTCTTGAGCGGGGTAAGCACGATGTTGGACCGAATGCTCTCCACGCCCGGCACCCGCATCAGCCGCTTCATCGTGAAATCGGCCAGCATCGGCAGGTCCTGCACGACCACGCGGATCAGGTAGTCGGCCTCGCCGGCCACGGCGTAGCACTCCTGCACCTCCTCCAGCAGCATGATTTCCTCGCCAAAGCGCTCGATGATCGTGTCGCCGTGGTGGGCCAGCTTGACGCTGATGAACACCATCACACCCAGCCCCAGCGCGGGCAGCGACAGGTTGACCCGGTAGCCGGTTATCACCCCGTCGGTCTCCAGGCGGGCCAGCCGGCGCCCGACCTGGCTGGGCGACAGGTGCACCCGCTCGGCCAGTTGCTGGTGGGTGGAACGGCCATCGGCCTGCAGCGCGGCCAGCAGGGCCAGGTCGTAGGGATCGAGAAGGGCAGTAGGCATGGTTGCAAGAATCCTGCATGGGTGGATGACGGTACGCGGATTATATGCACGGCATGGCGCCAAGCCCCCAACTTTGCGCGCATTCTGCGCGATTGGCTGGCTAGACTATGCAGGAAATCCGCAACGGATCGACAAATCAAACGGAGACGCCGCATGACCCCCTCGGCCACCACGCCCCGCGCCGACCAGCCTGCGGGCAACTTTGCCGGCACGCTGACCGCCAAGCTCAAGGAACAGTTCGAGGAAGGACTGCTGTCCGGCCAGGAGCTGCGTTCGGACTTCACCATCGCCCAGCCGGTGCACCGCTACACCGACACCGACCACGCAACGTGGCGCAAGCTCTACGACCGCCAGGCGGCGATGCTGGAAGGCCGCGTCTGCGACGAATTCCTGCAGGGGCTGGCCACGCTGGGCATGGCGCGCGACCGCGTGCCCGATTTCGACCAGCTCAACGAGATGCTGATGCGCGCCACGGGCTGGCAGGTGGTGGCGGTGCCGGGGCTGGTACCGGACGAGGTGTTCTTCGAGCACCTGGCCAACCGGCGCTTTCCGGCAAGCTGGTGGATGCGCAAGCCCGAGCAGATCGACTACCTGCAGGAGCCCGACTGCTTCCACGACGTGTTCGGCCACGTGCCGCTGCTGATCAACCCGGTCTTTGCCGACTACATGGAGGCGTACGGCAAGGGTGGCCTGAAGGCCGCGCGGCTGGGCGCGCTGGACATGCTGGCGCGGCTGTACTGGTACACCGTGGAATTCGGCCTGATCCGCACGCCGCAGGGGCTGCGGATCTTCGGCGCCGGCATCGTCTCCAGCCAGGGCGAATCGATCTACAGCCTTGATTCGGCCAGCCCGAACCGGATCGGCTTCGATTTGCGCCGTATCATGCGCACGCGCTACCGGATCGACACGTTCCAGAAGACGTACTTCGTGATCGACAGCTTCGAACAACTGTTTGACGCCACGCGCCCGGACTTCACCGACCTGTACCCGACGCTGCGCGCGCTGCCGACGCTGGGCGCGGGCGACATCGCCGAGGGCGACCGGGTCATCCACGCCGGCACCCGCGAGGGTTGGGGCGACAGCGACGACATCTGAGCCGCCACCCGCCCCGCCATCCCGCTTTGTGAAACAATGCCTGCCATGCCCCGCGGCCCCGCCGTGGCCCGGGGCGGGCCGGCTTTTGTTGCGCTCCCGCAGACAACCCTTCAGATCGAGCCCAATCATGACCCCTCTCTCGCAAGACGCCCGCAAGCCCCTGCTGGCCGCGCTGCCCGGCTGGACGCCCGTCCAGGACCGCGACGCGATCCACAAATCGTTCCGGTTCGCCGACTTCAACGCCGCGTTCGGCTTCATGACGCGCGTGGCGCTGCACGCGGACAAGGTGGATCACCATCCCGAGTGGTTCAACGTGTACAACCGCGTGGACATCACGCTGTCCACGCACGACGCCAACGGCCTGACGCAGCGCGATATCGACCTGGCGACGTTCATCGAGCAGGCCGCCGCCGGGCTGGCCCGCTGACGCCGCCGGCGCGGCCCGCGCTGTAGGCCAACTGAAAGGCAGGCCGCGGGCCCGGCCTGTACAATCGGCGACATTGTTTCCGTTTCCATGTCACCGGTATCACCATGCGTATCCTGCTGATCGAGGACGACCGTCAAATCGCCAGCGGCGTGGAGGCCGGGCTGTCCCGCGCCGGCCACCAGGTGCGCGTGGTGCATGACGGCGTCTATGCCACCGACCACCTGCTCAAGGAGCAGCACGACCTGGTCATCCTGGACCTGGGCCTGCCCGGCATCGACGGCATGACGCTGCTGGCCCGCTACCGCGCCCGCAACCGCACCACGCCCGTCCTGATCCTCACCGCGCGCGACGAACTCGAAGACAAGCTGTCGGGCCTGAACGCCGGCGCCGACGACTACCTGGTCAAGCCCTTTGCACTGCCCGAGCTGGAAGCGCGCGTGCGCGTGCTGCTGCGCCGCAGCCAGCATGGCGAGGCCGCGCCCGAGCGCGACGTGCGGTTGGGCCGGCTGCGCCTGTCCGGCAACGACCGCCGCATGTTCGTCGATGGCCGGCCGCTGGAGCTGTCGCCGCGCGAATTCGCCGTGCTGGAGCTGCTGCTGCAGCGCCAGGGCCGCGTGGTCAGCAAGGCGCAGCTGCAGGACCACCTGGCCACGTTTGCCCATCCGGCCGGCGAAGGCGGCGACACGGTCGGCGATACCGCCATCGAGGTCTACGTGCACCGCGTGCGCAAGAAGCTGGAGGACGCCGACGTCGAGATCGTCACCGTGCGCGGCTTTGGCTACCTGTTGCAGATCCGGGCCGGCCACTGAGCCGGCACCCCGCGGCCGGCGCCTGCCGGGCCGCCTTTCGATGACGCCCTGAATCGCCATGTGGCCGCGTTCGCAATCCTCTTCCGCCCCGCCTGGCGACGCGAGCGCGCCGGGCCGGCGCCTGCGCGGCGGCCTGGGCCGCGGGCGCCAGCGCGCCGCCACCCAGCGCGGGACGTCGAACCCGAGCCTGCGCATCCACCTGCTGCGCGCGCTGGCCACGCCGCTGTTCGCGCTGGTGCTGACCAGCGGCTCGCTGTCGTACTGGCTGGCGGCGCACTACACGACGCAGGTGTTCGACCGCGCGCTCTATGGCGTGGCCAACAACATCGCCCAGCAGATCCGCATTGCCGGCCCCCGGCTTGAGCAGGACATCCCCGTCATCGCCCAGACCCTGGTGGAAGCGGAGGGATCGGACCGCATCTACTGGCGCATCCACGGCCCGGACGGGCTGATCGGCGGCATGGACACGTGGCTGGGCTACGGCACGGGCCAGACGTCGCTGCACGACGCGCGGCTGTTCTACGCGTGGTTCAGCGGCCGCCAGGTGCGCGCGGTGCGGCTGCCGGTGAGCCTGCCGAGCGCGGCCGCCGATGAATTGGGGACGACGGGGGCCGAGGTGCAGGTGCCGCGCGGGCCGATCGTGGTCGAGGTGGCCGAGCTGCTGGACCGGCGCGAGACGGCGGCCAACGAGATCCTGCTGTCGGTCTCGGTGCCGCTGATCCTGCTGCTGCTGGTGGGCAGCCTGATCCTGTCGCACGTGCTCAAGGAAGAGCTGGTGCCGCTGCAGATCCTGACCGACAAGCTGAACCGCCAGACCGCGCGGTCGCTGGCGGCGCTGGACGAAACCCAGGTGCCGGCCGAGGTGGAGCCGCTGATCCGGGCGCTCAATGCGCTGCTGTCGCGGCTGCGCGACGCGCTGGACGCGCAACGCAAATTCATCGCCGACGCGGCGCACCAGCTTCGCACGCCGCTCACGGCCGTCAAGCTCCATGCCGACCGCGCGGTCGAGGCCGATTCGCTCGACGTGGCCCGCCACGCGCTGCGCGAGGTACAGACCGCGGCCGACCGCGCCGTGCGGCTGTCGAACCAGTTGCTGTCGCTGGCGCGCGCGGAGCCGGGGCTGTCGCTGGAACGGCTCGGGCCGGTCGAGCACTTCGACCTGGCCGAGCTGGCGTTCGAGACCGGCGCGGAATGGGTGCCGCAGGCGCTGGCGCGGCGCGTGGACCTGGGGTTCGAGGTGTTGCCGGGCCCCACCTTCACGGGCGGCGCGCCGGCCATGGTGCGCGGCAACCGGCTGTTGATGCGCGAGGCGCTGTCGAACCTGATCGACAACGCGGTGAAGTACGTGCCGGCCGGCGGACGCATCACCGTGCGCGCCGGCGGCGAGACGATGGGCCACCGCGGCATGGCCGTCGTGATGATCGAGGACAACGGGCCGGGCATTCCGCCCGCGCGCCGCGAGGAAGTGTTCAAGCGCTTCTTCCGGGGCGATCACACGCCGGGCGCCCCGACGCTGCAGGCCGCGCCGGGCGGCGCCGGCCTGGGGCTGGCCATCGTGCACGAGATCGTGACGCTGCACCAGGGCACGATCCGGATCGAGGACGTGCCCGCGGCCACCGCTTCCCCCACCTCGTCGGCCACCTCGTCGACGACCGCGCCGCTGGCCATGGCCGGCGGCACCGACGAGCCCTCGGCGCCCGAGGCGCTGGCCCGGCGGCCCTCCATGCGCTTCGTGATCCGGATACCCTGCGAGGCGCCGGGCGCCGCCGCCGGCTAGGCCCCGCCTACTTGCCCTGCTTGTCCTTGGGCGCCAGCATCGTGCCCCGGCACTTGGGGCTGCCGCAGCGGCATTCGTATTCCTTCTTCAGCTTCTTGGTATAGCGCGCGTCAATGACCAGGCCGTAGTCATAGAAAAGCTCCTCGCCCGGCGCGATGTCGCGCAGCGCGTGGATGAAGACGCGGCCCTTCTTCTCGCGTGCCTCGCAGTTCGGGTCGCACGCATGGTTGATCCAGCGCGCGCGGTTGCCGCCGTACTTGGCGTCGATCACGTTGCCGTCGTCCAGGCTGAAATAGAACGTGTGGTTCGGGTCGGCCGGATCGTGCGGATGGCGCTTGAGCGCCTCTTTCCAGGAAATGTGCTCGCCCTTGTATTCGATCACGCGCTCGCCTTCGGCAATCGCGCCGATCGCGTAGACGCCCTTGCCATGCACGCCCGACTGGCGCACCTCGATGCGATCGCTGGCGGTCTTCTTCCCCTTCTTGGCGTCCGTGGCCTTGTCCGACATAGGTTCCCGTGTGCGGTTGATGCGCGCCGGCCCAGTCCGGCGCGAACCGGATGATACCCGCGCGGCCGTGGCAGGTATACGCATCGGGCACGTATACCGATGTGGATAACCGGGGCGATTTTTGTGGATAAGCGCGCGGGTTTGGTGTGGGTTGCCTGGGGCTGGCGTGGGGAACGTATACGAACAAGTCGACCGGTATACGTGCCTCAACCCGTCCGGAAGGATGAGTCATCCCGCGCCGCCAACAATCCGTCCCCGGGGTTTTGGTATACGTAAACGCTTGATTGCGTTGGCGTATACGCGGTTATCCACAGAAACGGGCGTGGCTTACCTGTTACTACTATTCGTATACATAAAAGAAAGATGTAAACCATACGGAGGAGGAAGGCAGCCGGCCCGGTATACGCCAACCTGCCAGGCCCGCCGGTGGATCTGGCGCAAATCGATCGCGATGAAAATTTGGGCAGGCCGGAACGTGGCTGCCCGGTTGTCGGCGGTATACCCCGCCCGGCTCCCTGCGCAGCGGTATACGCGCCTTCTGCGGGCCCTCCAGGGGCGTATACGTCGCAGGACACCCTCCGGGCTGTCGCAAGCCCTCAAGCGCGCCAGGGGCCCTCTGCGGGCGTATACGGGCGTCCCGGTGATGCCGGGGCATCTCCCCCACCCTGCCGACGGACCCGGCCGAATGGCTGGCGCCGCCCCCTCGCAGACCGTGCCGATGCCCGCCAAGCCAGCGCTGAAGCGGGTTCGCGGCGCGTACCCGTAACAAACTGTTCCCGGTGCGGCGTGTCCGACACGGTATGATGTGGCCCGCGGCGTCTTTGCCGGGGCGGCTTCCAGCGGGAGCGCCCGGGCAGGACGTCAGTGTTTTTTCAACTCGAGACGGAGTGAAGCATGACGAAAACCGAACTGATCGACGCGATCGCAGCCGGTGTGGACGGTCTGACCAAGGCCAAGGCCGAACAGGCCCTGAACGTGACCCTGAACGCCATCATGGATGCCGTGGCCAAGGGCGAGACCCTGAGCCTGATCGGCTTTGGTACCTTCAGCAAGGGCGAACGTGGCGAGCGCATGGCCCGCAACCCGCGCACCGGCGAAGAAATCAAGGTGGAAGCTGCGAAGACCGTGAAGTTCAAGGCAGGCCAGAAGTTCAAGGACGCTGTGAACCAGTAATGGCGACGACGGGCACGCCTACGCGCCCGCCTCGCATGACCCCGCCGTGCCGCCGCCCGGGCCCTGAAGCGGCGCAGGTGCGCAGCGCGCGGGGACGTTATCCACACGATTTCCCGCCCAGCTCCGCGCGCGGAATCGCACAGCCGGCAACGCCACGCTGCACGATCCCGGCCACCGCGCGAGAATGTCGTTCACGCTTGGCTACTCAAGGCCTTGCGCCAGATCAGGATTCACGGGCCTGACATGTTGCACCGATTGCTCGCGCGCAGATTTCCACAGCCTTATTCACAGCGCTTTTCACACAAGCTTCCACAGCATTCTCCACAGGCGCCGAAGCGTCGCTGGCAGACGCTGACGGCCGCGGTTGCCCTGGCCGTGCTGTGCGGTTGCACCACGGCGCCGCCACGTACCGCGCGGCCGCAGGCCCCGGCCCTGCCCGACCCCGAGCGCGTGGTCACGCCCGCCGGCGCAACGCCGCGCGAGCGGATCGTCGATATCGCGCTGCAGGAGTGGCGCAAATGGGGCAGCCAGGTGGTCCATATCGGCCGCGACGATTCGGCCTGCGTCACGCACAGCCCGCTGCCGGCTCCGGCGCCCGCCGTGGCGGCCAATGGCCTGGGCATTGGCGCGGGCGCGCAGCCGTCGGCCGACGTCGACATGGAAAACGATGGCGACGCGGAATGCCTGCGATTTCCCGATGGCACCGGCATGGAAGCCACGCCTCAGGGCTGCCGCATGGCCCAGCGCTACTGGGGCATCGTCGGCGAGGCGCCCGACTGCCGGCAGGTCACGCAGGGCGCGTGGGCCTGGTCGGCCGTGTTCATCTCTTGGATCATGCGCAAGGCGGGGCTCGACAACGACCAGTTCCTGACCGGCCAGTCCCATTCGATGTACGTGGTGGACGCGCGCGACGGCATTTTGCCGCGCCCGGCGTTCCACGTCGAACCGGTGCCCGGGCTGCCGCGTCCCGGCGACATGATCTGCGCCGGCCGCGGGCGCGACAAATACCTGTCGGATCCGTCCGAGATCGGCTTCGGCACCACGCCGATGCATTGCGACATCGTCGTCGAGGTCGACCGGGCCGCCAACGTGGTCAAGGCGATTGGCGGCAATGTGCAGCAGTCGGTGTCGATGGACGTGATCGACCTCAACGACGCGGGCCAGCTCGACGGCTTCACGAATTCGCACATGCCGTGGCTGCTGATCCTGCGCAACGACCTGCAATAGCCGGGCCGATTCGGTACCGGCGGTCGCTTCTCAACATCGTCCCGCTGCATTGACGGGGGGTTGCCCGCCACGGAACACTGCGCGATCGCTTTTCGACGATTTCCCGCATGTCCACCGCTGTCGCCCTGCCCGCTTCTCCCGACCCCCTTCCCGATGTACCGAACCTGCCGCGCCGGCTCGTGGCCGAAGCGCTGGGTACGGCCCTGCTGGTCGCCATCGTGGTCGGGTCCGGCATCCGGGCCGAGCGCCTGGCCGCCGGCGATACGGCGCTGGCCCTGCTCTGCAACGCACTGGCCACCGGCGCGGGACTGGTGGCGCTGCTGGTGTCGCTGGGGCCGGTGTCCGGCGGGCACTTCAATCCGGTCGTGAGCCTGTCGCAACTGGTGCAGGGCCGCCTGCCGGCGCGCGAGGCGGCCGGCTACATGTGCGTGCAACTGGCGGGCGCGGTAGCGGGCGTGATTGCCGCCCATCTGATGTTCGGCCTGCCGCCGCTGGCGTTGTCCACGCAGCCGCGGACCGGTATGCCGATGTGGTGGAGCGAATACCTGGCGTCGTTCGGGCTGGTCGGGCTGGCCATGGCCACCGGGCGCTTCCGGCCCGGCCTCGTGCCCGGCGTGGTGGCCGGCTATATCACCGCCGGCTACTGGTTCACATCGTCCACGTCATTTGCCAACCCGGCTCTGACGCTGGCCTGCGCGCTAACCGATTCCTTTGCAGGTATTCGTATGATGGATGTTCCGGCATTCATCGGCGCCCAGACATTTGGTGCGATGAATGCCACGCTGCTGTTCCACTGGCTGTGCCGGCCGGCGGCGACGCGGGAAAAGCAGCGTCCGGCAGCGCCCGCGCGGGCGTGGCGCCGCCGTGCCGGCGTTACCAGCGCCGATTGAGCTGCACGCCGAAGATCGACCCGGTGGCCTGCGAGGCCCAGGCGTCGGCCGGGGCGGCGAACGTGATGCCATCCACGTCGTTGGCGCGGCTGTAGGTGTAGAACGCGCGCAGGTTGGCGTTGCCGGTGGACTTGCCCAGCGTCAGCGTGGGCGCCACGGTAAAGGCGGTGCGCTGCCCGCCGACGCCAAACCCCGACGAGATCTGGTCGTGCGCCACCTCGAAGGTCAGCTTGAACTGGTCGTTGGCGACAAAGGCCGGCCGTACCCGCGTGGCGGCCCATTGCAGCGTGCCCATCCCCGAGCGGTCGAGCTGCAGGCTCGATTCCACCGATCCGGCCAGCCCCGAGCGGCCCTTCCACTCCATCGATTCCGACACCCGCACGCGCGACAGCTCGTTGCCCATGCCCGAATAGCCGGTCATGGCCGTGCGCGACCCCTGCCCGTACTGGAAGCCGAGCCGGTTGGTGCCGTAGAGCACGCCCTTCTGCTCGTGCATGGCCGATGCCCACCACGCGCTGCCGGTGTCCTCGATCTGCGACAGCGGCTCCACGCGCGTGAAACCGAGCCGCACCGAGCCGTCATCGTTGGTGCCGATCGGTGCGGTCAGCACCGAGTGGTAGCTCGGCAGCTTGGCGCCGTTCAGGTCGTTGCGGGCGGTGTACTGGTAGCTGAGCCCGAAATCGCCGAGCCTGGCGTTGTCGATGCCGAATCGCATCGACGAGGAATTGGGCGGCAGCAGGCCCGACGACATCAGGAACGGGCTGCTGTCGCGGCGGCCGGCCCAGACGCTGGCGCCGTCAAGCACCGACAGGCCGGACAGCCCGCTGACCGACGTGTAGAAATTCGGCACCAGCGCGTACGGGTCGACCGCGGCCGCGTTGCCGTTGACCGATGTCGCATTGGTGCCCTTGGCCTGCGCCACGAGCTGCACCTGGGCGCCGCCGCCGATGTCGGCCACCGATTCGCGGATCTTGACCTCGCCCGAACTCGTGCACGCCAGGCCCTGGCCGAAGCTGGCCGACGGCGTGCCGCCGCCGGGGCAGGCGCGCTGGGTGCCCGACCGGTCTTCCACGGCGGCCCGGCCGCTGTAGCCGAGGCGCCAGACCGAGTCGCCTGCCGGATCGTCGGCGGGCAACTGGGACCGCAGCACTGGTGGGGCGTCGGAAGGCGTGGCGGGTGGCGTATCGGACGCACCGGAGGGATCGCTTGCCGCCGCGGTGGCGTCCGCACTGTCGGTCCGGCGTGCCACGAAGGGCTCCGGCTGGGCCGGGAATTCGCCGAGCCGGTTCGGGAACAGCACCAGCGGCGGCGGAGGGGGCGGCGGCGGGGCCAGCGCGTCGGGCGGGCCGACGAAATCCGGATTGGCGTCGGCCGCAGTCTCCGGCGCTGCCTGGGCCACCGTGGCCGGGGCGGCATCGACTGCATCGATTGCGCTCGCAGCCTGGATCACGTCGGCCAGCGGGTCGGCCGGCGCAGCGGTGGGTACGGCGGCCGTCGCCACGGCGGATGCCACCGGGCTGACCACGGGCGCCGCCGAGATCAGCGGCGGCCGCGTCAGGGCCGTGGTGGCCGGGCCGCCGGTCTGCGCGCACGCGGCCACGCCCCACGCGGCCAGGATGGCGGACGCAAGGCGGCGGCGGGGCAGCAGGCGGTCGGGAAGCAGTACGGATTCCAGCATCGAAACAACGGTCAACGGCGTCGGCGCGATCGGACGGAGGATCTGGCGGTGCGATCGAAAGCCGGACGAGGGCTCCGGTTTTAACAGGCGAATTTTTTGACCGCAAGCCGGGTTACAAAATCCCGCCAGGTCGTCACAAAGCGTTGGAAAAGCGTTGGAAATCCCACATTGCGAAACTGCCGGCGCACCGTTTGCGGGCATCGCGCGGCCCGGGGTGCAAACCGTTGTGTCCGTGCCGAATTCCTAGCGAAAACCCCCATCCCGAAGGAAAGCCGTGCCCAAAAGGCCACCGCTATAATCGTCCGACCTGTCGGTTGGGCAACACATTGGCGCCCAGGCAGTTCCGCATACATATAAGAGAGGAGATGTCCATGGAACGTCGTTCCTTCCTGTTGAAGGCCTCGGCCGTCGCCGCTACGGGTGCGCTGGCTGCCTGTGGCAAGGAAGACAAGCCCGCGGCGCCGGCCGCATCGGCCAGTGCCCCGGCCGCGCCCGCCGTCGTCGGCAGCAACCCCGCCGTGGAATGGCGCCTGGCGTCGAGCTTTCCGAAGTCGCTCGACACGATCTACGGCGGCGCCGAGACCCTGAGCCAGCGCGTGAAGGAACTGACCGACGGCAAGTTCAACATCAAGGTGTTCGCGGCCGGCGAAATCGTGCCGGGCCTGCAGGTGCTGGACGCCGTGCAGAACCAGACCGTGCAGATCGGCCACACGGCCGGCTACTACTACTTCGGCAAGAACCCCACGCTGTGCTTTGACACCACCATCCCGTTCGGCCTGACCGCGCGCCAGCAGAACGCCTGGATGCTGCAGGGCAACGGCATGAAGCTGATGCGCGAGTTCTTCAAGGAATACAACGTCGTCAACTTCATGGGCGGCAACACCTGCGCCCAGATGGGCGGCTGGTTCCGCAAGGAAATCAAGACCGTGGCCGACCTGCAGGGCCTGAAGTACCGCGTGGCCGGGTTTGCCGGCGTGGTGCTGTCGCGCCTGGGCGTGGTGCCGCAGCAGATTGCCGGCGGCGACATCTACCCGGCGCTGGAAAAAGGCACGATCGACGCGGCCGAGTGGGTGGGCCCGTACGACGACGAGAAGCTCGGCTTCTACAAGGTGGCGCCGTACTACTACTACCCGGGCTGGTGGGAAGGCAGCGCGCAGCTGTCGTTCTACGCGTCGCAGCCGGAATTCGACAAGCTGCCGGCCCTGTACAAGCGCGCGCTGGAAACGGCCACGATCGAGGCCCACACGAACATGATGGCCAAGTACGACACCGTGAACCCGCAGGCGCTGGCCCGGCTGCTGGAAAACGGCGTGAAGCTGCGCCCGTTCTCGAAGGAGATCATGGAGGCGTGCTTCAAGGCCACCCAGGACGCCTACGCCGAGGAAAGCGGCAAGAACGCGTCGTTCAAGAAGATCTACGACGACTGGCGCGTCTTCCGCAACAACGAGGCCGCATGGTTCAACGTGGCCGAGCAGGCGTTCTCGCAGTTCAGCTTCGCCCGCAAGCTGTAAGCGCTGGCTGCCCGCCATCCGAAAGACCCGGCTCCGGCCGGGTTTTTTCATGGCAAGGACCCTGCCCGGCGCCTGGCGCCACACCCCGGTAGAATCCGCCCCACAACGGGACACTACCCGGGAATCCTCCTCATGCAACTCGGCATTTTCTACGCCCTGCTGGCGTACATCATCTGGGGCCTGCTGCCCCTCTACATCAAGTCCCTGCACGGCGTGGCGCCGCTGGAAATCCTGCTGCACCGGATGGTCTGGTCGCTGGTGTTCCTGGGCGCGATCGTGCTCTGGCGCCGCCATTTCGGCTGGCTGCGCGAGGTGGCGGCCCGGCCGCGCCTGATCCTGAACTTCGCGGCCAGCGCCGGGCTGCTGTGCGCCAACTGGTTCCTGTACATCTGGGCCGTGTCCGCGGACCGCGTGGTCGACGCCAGCCTGGGCTACTTCATCAACCCGCTGTTCAGCGTGCTGCTGGGCGTGCTGCTGCTGCACGAGCGGCTGCGCCCGGTGCAGTGGCTGTCGATCGCCATCGCGGCGGCCGGCGTGTTCTGGCTGACGTGGACGGCCGGGCATCTGCCGTGGATCGCGCTGGGGCTGGCGGCGTCGTTCGGCGGCTACGGGCTGCTGCGCAAGACCGGCGCGCTCGGGGCGCTGGAAGGGCTGTCGCTGGAAACGTTGATCCTGTTCCCGGTGGCGGCCTCGGCACTGGCGTTCCTGTTCCTGACCGGGCAGGACACCACGCGCGCCGCAGCCACGGGTACGCAAGTCCTGCTGCTGCTGGCCGGGCCGGTCACCGCGGTGCCGCTGCTGCTGTTCGCGGCCGGCGCGCGGCGCATTCCGCTGTCGCTGCTCGGCCTGCTCCAGTACGCCGGGCCCACCATCCAGCTCGGGCTCGGCATCTGGCTCTACCAAGAGCCGTTTCCGGCGCAGAAGCAGATCGGGTACGCGCTGATCTGGATTTCGCTGGCGATCTACGCAACGGAAGGCGTGCTGGTCAGCCGCTTCGGCCCCAAGCGGGTCATCGATGTAAAAAATGAAGTGGCATGAAGATGATCGAAAATCATTGATGCTGGGAATAATCCACCCGCGTCGCGCCCTATTCCTGAAACCAGGCCGCCGCACTATACTGTACGTTTATACAGTATAGCCGCGCCCCCAATGTCTTCCACCGTGCCCCGGCGCATCGCCCATCTCGACATGGACGCGTTCTATGCGTCGGTGGAACTGCTGCGCTATCCGGACCTGCGCGGCCAGGCGGTGGTGATCGGCGGCGGGCGCAACGCCATTCCCGAGACCCTGCCCGACGGCTCGCGCCGCTACGCGCGGCTGCGCAACTACGTGGGCCGGGGCGTGGTGACCACGTCGACCTACGAGGCCCGGGCGCTGGGCGTGTTCTCGGCCATGGGCATGATGAAGGCCGCCAAGCTGGCGCCCGACGCCATCCTGCTGCCGACCGACTTCGACGCCTACCGCCGGTACTCTGGCCTGTTCAAGGCGGCGGTCCGGACATTCACCGGACAAATAGAAGACCGCGGCATCGACGAGATCTATATCGATCTGACTGATGTCGACGGCGACGCACGCGATGTGGCGGCGCGCATCAAGGCGGCCGTCCACGACGCCACCGGCCTGACGTGTTCGATCTGCGTGGCGCCCAACAAGCTGCTGGCCAAGATCGGTTCGGAACTCGACAAGCCCAACGGCCTGACGATCCTGACGCCGGCCGATATCCCGCTGCGGATCTGGCCGTTGCCGGCGCGCAAGGTCAATGGCATCGGCCCCAAGGCGGCCGAAAAGCTCCAGGCCATCGGCATCGAGACGGTCGGGCACCTGGCCGAAGCCGACCTGGGGCTGCTGCAGGCCCACTTCGGCCGCAACTACGCAAGCTGGCTGGTCGAGGTGGCCCACGGGCGCGACGAGCGGCCGGTGGTGGTCAGTTCCGAGCCGAAGTCGATGAGCCGCGAGACCACGTTCGAGCGCGACCTGCATCCGCGCGGCGACCGCCCCGTGCTGTCCGAGCAGTTCACCAAGCTGTGCATGCGCGTGGCCGACGACCTGCGCCGCAAGGGCTATGTGGGCCGGACGGTGGGCATCAAGCTGCGCTTCGACGATTTCCGCACCGTCACGCGCGACCTGACGATGACCGCGCACACGGCCGATGGCGGCGAGATCCGGCGCGGCGCCACCGAATGCCTGAAGCGCATCCCGCTGGAGCGGCGCATCCGGCTGCTGGGCGTGCGCGTCAGCGCGCTGATGCCGGCCGCCGAGCAGGGCGACAACCCCGCGCCGGTGCAGGAGGCGTTCCGCTTCGACGATGAGGACGAGCTGGACGAGTAAGAAACCCCGCCGCCAGCACATCTATCTATCTCCCGGTAGAATCGGCGGCGCTCCCGGCCCGATGCCGGGGCATCATCCCGAGCCGCCCCCATGACCTCCACCACTGCCGCGCGCCCCGCCGCCCCCGCCGCCTGGATCACCCCCTTGCTGGCCGTGGCCTGCGGGATGATCGTCGCCAACCTCTACTACGCCCAGCCGCTGGTCGGGCCCATCGCGCAGGCGCTGCACCTGTCGCCGGAAATCGCCGGGCTGATCGTCACGCTGATCCAGATCGGCTACTGCGCTGGCCTGCTGCTGCTGGTGCCACTGGGCGACATCGTCGAGAACCGCCGCCTCGTGCTGGTGCTGGTGGCCGGCTGCGCCGTGGCACTGGTGGCCGCCGCGCTGGCCACGCACGCGGGCGTGTTCCTGATCGCCGGCTGCATGATCGGGCTGTGCTCGGTGGCCGTGCAGGTGCTGGTGCCGTTTGCCGCCCACCTGGCGCCCGAGCACGCGCGCGGGCGCGCCGTCGGCAATGTCACCAGCGGCCTGCTGATGGGCATCATGCTGGCGCGCCCGGTGTCGAGCCTGGTGTCCGACGTGTTCGGCTGGCACGCGATCTTTGCGGCGTCGGCCGTGGCGATGGTGCTGCTGGGCGTCGTGCTGGCGCGCAAGCTGCCCCGGCGGCAGCCCGCGCCGGGCCCGAACTACCTGCAGACGCTCGGCTCGATGGCCCACCTGCTGCGTACCCAGCCGGTGCTGCGCCGCCGGGCCGCGTACCAGGCCAGCATGTTCGGCGTGTTCAGCCTGTTCTGGACCACCACGCCGCTGTACCTGGCCGGGCCGGCCTTCCACCTGTCGCAGACCGGCATCGCGATCTTCGCGCTGGTAGGCGTGGCCGGGGCGATTGCCGCGCCGATGGCCGGCCGCTATGCGGACCGCGGCCACGGCCGCCAGATGACCGCGCTGGCCCTGGCGCTGGGCGCCGGATCGTTCCTGCTCAGCCGCGTGGGCGCCGAGGGGTCGATGCTGTCGCTGCTGTCTCTGACCGTGGCAGCGGTCTTGCTGGACTTCGCCGTGTCGACCAACCTCGTGATCGGCCAGCGCGCGATATTCTCTCTGTCGGCCGAGCACCGCAGCCGGCTCAACGGCCTGTACATGGCGATCTTCTTCGTGGGCGGCGCCATCGGGTCGTCGGTCGGCGCCTGGGCCTATGCGCGTGCCGGCTGGCCGCTGGCAAGCTGGATCGGCTTTGCCCTGCCCGCGCTGGCGCTGGTCTACTTCCGCACCGAGCCGCGCTGAAGTCGTCGGCTTACTACGTCTCCCTGCACCGCCACGCCGCGCCGTGATGCCGGCTTGATCGCCGGCAGGTGCCGGCGATGGCACGCGCGCATCGGCTGCACTACACTTGGCCGCTGAAGTTCCGAGCAGCAGTCGTCGTGCCATAGCCCGCCACCGGCGGCGGGCCTTGCCGGGGAGACGTTCGATGACGTGGCGCAAAATGCTGCCGCGGCCGCGCTGGCTGCCGCGTGCGGCGCTGATGCATCCGCAGCGCGTGGTGGTGGTGGGCTTCGGGCTGGCGATGCTGATGATGTTGATCGTCGGCGCGCGCGACCTGTACCAGTTGCGCGAACGCGTGCTGTCGCTGCGCCAGCACGAGCTGACCCTGCGCGCGCTGGGCGTGGAGGCCGTGTTCGCGGCCGAGCGGTCCAAGCTGACGTTCGTGCGCGATTACGCGCAGCAACTGATCTCGATCCACGAGGCCGGCCTGGCCGAACCCGACCCCGCCGTGGAGCGCGCCTTTGCCGCGCGCAACACGCCGGTCTGGCAGATGGACGTGCCGCTGGGCGACGCGCCGGTGGTGGGCGTCGCGCCGGCGCTGCTGGAACCGCTGGAAGGCTTCGAGCGCCGCGACGCGGACCTGCGCGCCGACCTCTACGCGGCCCGCCAGCTCAGCCACGTGCTGGGCCTGAGCCTGCACAGCACCGAGGACCGCGACGGCACGGTCACCTTCATCTCCAGCAACGGGCTCTACGTCACCTACCCGCCGCGCGGCCCCGACAAGGCGCCCGCGCTGTTCCAGCGTTTCAGCAACATCGCCTACTACCGCGAACTGCTGCCCGCGCACGATGCCTCGCAGGACCTGCGCTGGACGCGCCTGTACACCCAGTTCGAAAGCACCGAGCTGCGCACCACGCTGAGCATCCCGGTCTATGTGTCCGGCCGTTTTCGCGGCGTGGTGGCGGTGGATGTCAAGCTGCCCCGCCTGCGCGCGCTGATCGGCACGCCCGAAGAGGCGCAGGTGTCGCGCCTGCTGATGGACCGGCGCGGCGCGATCATCGCGGCCAGCCAGCACAGCATGCGCGTCGACATGCGCTGGCCCGAAGACGTGGACCCCGCCTGGCGCCGCGTGCCGCCGCAGGACCTGTTCGACAAGGGCGCCGGCCGGCGGCACGCGGACGACGCGTACCTGCTCTACCAGCCCGTGGGCGACCAGGGCAACTGGATGCTGCTGGAAACGTTGAGCGACACCGACCTCGCGCGCGCCGTCATGCAGCGGATCAGCGTGCCGCTGCTGGCGATCTGGCTGGCGCTGCCGCTGCTGATGTTCGTGACGCTGCGCGTGGTGACGCTGCTGTTCAACCACTACCTGGCCGCCGGCGAGAAAATGCAGCGGCTGGCCGAGACCGATCCGCTCACCCAGCTTGCCAACCGCCGGCACTACAGCGAGCAGTACGGCAAGGCCGCGGCGCGGCGGCGGCGCGACGGCTCGCCGCTGGCCATGCTGATGCTGGACATCGACTTCTTCAAGCGCGTGAACGACCGCTGGGGCCATGCCAGCGGCGACCTGGTGCTGGTGGCGCTGGCCGGCGCGCTGCGCGCGAACCTGCGCGAGCCGGACCTGCCCGCGCGGCTGGGCGGCGAGGAATTCGCGGTGCTGCTGCCCGACACCACGCTGGCGCAGGCCACCGAGACGGCCGAGCGCCTGCGCCGCGTGGTGGAGGCCACGGTGGTCGCACCGGCCGCCGACGCGCCGCCGCAGGCGGACGGTGACGGCCGCATCCGCTTTACTGTGTCGATAGGCGTCGCAGAAGCCGGGACCGACGCGTGCCCGACACTCGATGCCATGCTGGCGACGGCCGACCGCCGTCTATATGCCGCCAAGCAAGCGGGCCGCAACCGGGTGTGCGCGGCTGATGCGCCGGCCGGCAATGCACCGGTGCCGCCTGTTCAGGGATGAGGCAGTTCATGGCCACTCCTTCGGCTGGGGTCAACGCAACAGGAACGCGATGTCGTCGGCCGTGATGACCGACACCGGAATGCCCTTGCGCCGCTGGAACAGGATGTGCTGCTGCACGCGGCTGCGCTGCTCGGCAAACGTGGCCGGGTCGATCGGCGTGCCGCTGCGCGCGTAATGCTGCACCAGCAGCTTGTAGGCACGGTGGCGGATCTGCAGCGTCTCGTTGTCGGCGCGCAGGCGCTGCCATTCGGCGGGGCTCAGGTCCAGCGTGTGGTTGAGTTCGTCGACGGTACGCGCGTGCAGGTCGCGGTAGAGATCGCGCTCGGCTTCGGCGCGGTGCAGCTCGTCGCGCAGCGCCATGATCTTGTGCTGCAGCTTGAGCGTCTGCCCGACGGCCGCCTGCATGCCCTTGGCGGCTTCCAGCGCCTGGCTGGCGGCGGCCATGGTGCTCTTCCACAGGCCGCGGTCGGCGTTGGCGTCGAGCTCCGGCGGCCAGCCGTCGGCGGGCTTGATGGTGGTATCCATTGAATGACCCCTGAAACGTCTTTTTCTTGACTGCACCCGAAAGCCGGTCTCCCGGCAGGTCCCGAAACGGCCAGCGCCTCGTGGTGCGCCGGTCCTTGTCATGGCGTTGCACTGTCCGGCCGGCAAGTCGGTGCGGCAGGCAACTGAAACCAATCGTAGTGAGATGTCAGACGTGCGCCAAGTCAAAGATGTGCAGATCTGATTTGGTCGCTGCGACGATGCCAAAAAACGACAGGGCGGCCGGCTACCCCACGTAAACCCCGATCGCCGGACGGCCGTTTTGACAGGGTTTTGACAGTTTCGCGCTTCTAGAATCCGGGCCATGGCCGCCGTTGTGTCCGCACGGCAACCACCGAACATTCCAAGAACAGACAGGAGACCGCGATGCCCCGCACGCTTGCCCGCTTGACCCACGCCCTCGCCGCATCGGCCGCGCTGGCCGCCGCCGTGGCGGCCGCCCCGGCCTACGCGGTGGACAACCTCAAGGTGATGATCGGCGCCAACCCCGGCGGCGGCTACGACCAGACCGGCCGCTCCATCGGCGCGGCCATGGTGGCGGCCGGCACGGCCAAGACGGCGTCCTACGACAACAAGGGCGGAGCGGGCGGCACCATCGGCCTGACCCAGTTCGTCAACACCGACAAGGGCAACCCCAACGCGCTGATCGTGACCGGCGCGGTGATGGTGGGCGCCATCGAGACCAACCGCCCGCCGGTGACGCTCAAGAACGCCACGCCCATCGCACGCCTGTTTGCCGACACGATGGTCATCACGGTGCCGGCCAGCTCGCCGATCAAGTCGATGAAGGACCTGACCACGCAGCTCAAGGCCAACCCGGGCAGCGTGAGCTGGGGCGGCGGCTCGAAGGGTTCGATCGACCACATCCTGGCCGGCCTGATCGCCAAGGACGTGGGCGTGGACCCGAAGAAGATCAACTACGTGCCGTTCCAGGGCGGCGGCGAGGCGTCGGCGTCGATCCTGGGCGGCCACGTGACCGTGGGCATCGCCGGCGTGTCCGAATTCCTGCCGTTCATCAAGACCGGCAAGATGCGCGCGCTGGCCGTGACGTCGAAGGACCGCACCGCCGACATCCCGACGCTCAAGGAACAGGGCGTCAACGTGGAAATCTACAACTGGCGCGGCGTCTACGGCGCGCCCGGCATCAGCGCCGACCAGCGCAAGGCCCTGATCGACGCGGTGGTCAAGGGCACCGAGAACAAGGTCTGGAAGGACGCGCTGCAGAAGAACGACTGGACGCCGTTCCTGCTGACCGGCGACGAGTTCGGCAAGTTCGTGGACGCCGAGTCCGCGCGCCTGGGCGCCACGCTGCGCGAACTGGGCGTGGCCAAGTAACGATCGCGCCCGGCCGGGGGACCCGCCGCCGGCCCGCGCCGGCCCGCCGCCCCCCAAGCCCGAATCACCCTGTCGCCCTGCCCCGCGGCCGCCGCCTGGCCCGCGCGGGCGACGGGCGCCCTGAAGAGTCCCACCATGAAACCATCCCACGTCTGCATCGGCGCCGCCGTCCTGGCGCTGTCCGTGTTCTTCTTCGCCGGCATCCCGGGCATCTCGGGCGACGAGGGCTACGCCGGCCTGTCGCCGCGCTTCGTGCCCACGCTGGTGGCCATCGGCCTGGCCGTGTGCGGCGCGCTGCTGCTGTGGCAGGGCGTGCGCGGCGGCTTCCGCAACATGCCCGAGGAAGACGCCGAGCTGCCGTCGGCCCCGCACAACTTCAAGGGGCTGCTGTGGGTGGCGGCCGGCCTGGTGGCCAACATGGCGCTGATCGGCACGCTGGGCTTCGTGTTCTCGTCGACGCTGATGATGGTCTGCGTGGCGCGCGGCTACGGCAGCCGCCGCATCGTGCGCGACGCGCTGATCGGCCTGCTGCTGACGGTGCCGATGTGGGCGCTGTTCGATTTCCTGCTCGGCATCAACCTGCCGCTGCTGCCGGTGGCCGGCTTCTGAGCCGCCGCAACTACGGGAGGACCCTGACATGGATACCCTGAACCAGCTCATGCACGGCTTTGCCGTGGCCATCACGCCGATCAACCTGATGTGGGCGCTGGTCGGCTGCTTCCTGGGCACCGCCATCGGCGTGCTGCCCGGCATCGGCCCGGCGCTGACTGTGGCCATGCTGCTGCCGCTCACGGCCAAGGTGGAACCCACCGCCGCGCTGATCATGTTCGCCGGCATCTACTACGGCGCCATGTACGGCGGCTCGACCACGTCGATCCTGATGAACACGCCGGGCGAGTCGTCGACCATGGTCACGGCGATGGAAGGCAACCTGATGGCCAAGAACGGCCGCGCCGGCCCGGCGCTGGCCACGGCCGCCATCGGGTCGTTCGTGGCCGGCACGATCGCCACGGTGCTGCTGTCGATGTTCGCGCCGGTGGCGGCCGACGTGGCGCTGCAGTTCGGTCCGGGCGAGTACTTCATGATCATGCTGCTGGCGTTCACGACGGTATCGGCCGTGCTGGGCTCGTCGCTGCTGCGCGGCATGACCAGCCTGTTCCTGGGCCTGGGTATCGGGCTGATCGGCATGGACTCGCTGTCGGGCCAGACGCGCTATTCGATGAACATCCAGGAGCTGTACGACGGCGTGGACATCGTGGTGGTGGCCGTGGGCCTGTTCGCGGTGGGCGAGGCGCTGTTCAACGCGTTCTTCCCGCAGCCGGACGGCACGTTCAACCGGCTCAGTTCGGTGCACATGAACAAGTCCGACTGGAAGCGGTCGATCCCGGCGTGGATCCGCGGCACGTTCATCGGCTTTCCGTTCGGGCTGATCCCGGCCGGCGGCGCGGAGATCCCGACCTTCCTGTCCTATGCGGCCGAGAAGAAGCTGTCCGACCACAAGGACGAATTCGGCAAGGTCGGCGCCATCGAGGGCGTGGCTGGGCCGGAGGCGGCCAACAACGCGGCGGTGACCGCCACGCTGGCGCCGCTGCTGACGCTGGGCATCCCGACGTCGAACACCACGGCCATCCTGCTGGCGGCGTTCCAGAACTACAACCTGCAGCCGGGGCCGATGCTGTTCCAGACCTCGGGCGACCTGGTCTGGGGCCTGCTGGCGTCGCTGTACATCGGCAACGTGATGCTGCTGGTGCTGAACCTGCCGGCCATCGGCCTGTGGGTGCGCATGCTGCGCGTGCCGACGCCGCTGCTGTACGGCGGCATCCTGATCTTCGCGGGGCTGGGCGCGTACGGCATCCGCCAGTCGTGGTTCGACCTGCTGCTGCTGTTCGTGATCGGCCTGCTGGGCATGGCGATGCGCCGGTTCGACTTTCCCACCGCGCCGGTCATCGTCGGCCTGATCCTGGGGCCGATTGCCGAGAAGCAGCTTCGCAACGCGCTGTCCATTGGCCAGGGCGACTGGAGCCTGTTCGTCAAGCAGCCGATCTCGGCCACCATCCTGGCGATGACCGTCGGCGTGGTCGTGATCCCGCGCCTGCTGCGCTGGCACGCCGGTCGCACGGCCGCGCGCGCCGCGGCCGACAACGCGGCGTAGGCCGCCGCCGGCTGATCCCGTCGGGCGCCCTCCCCGGCCGCATGGCCGCCCGGAGGGCGCGGGCGCGTCCGGCCCCTGTATCATTGGCGCAAACCATATCCGCGCGCCGAGGAGACCGGGACGTGCCTGCCAACACCTTCACCCTTGCCGACATCGACGCCACGCTCGACCGCGTGCTGGCCCCGTGGGTGCGCCAGCTTGGCCTGCGCGCCGAAGCCGTGGACGCGCAGGGCGTGACGCTGCGCCTGCCGTTCCAGGAATCGTTCCGCCACGCCGGCGGCGTGGTGTGCGGCCAGGTGCTGATGTCGGCGGCCGATACGGCGATGATCGTCGCCATTTCCGCCGCGCTCGGCGCGTTCCGGCCGATGACCACGGTCAGCCTGACCACCAACTTCATGCGTCCCGTGATCGACGGCGACGTGCAGGTGCGGGCCAACGTGCTGCGCCTGGGCAAGACGGTCGTGTTCGGCGAGATCGAACTGACCGGCCAGGACGGCAAGCTCGCCGTGCAGGCCACCACCACCTACGCGCTGCTTTGAATCCCGCGATGTCCACGTCCGCGCACCAGCCCTTCGACCAGATCGTCTTTGCCGGCGGCGGCAACCGCTGCTGGTGGCAGGCCGGATGGTGGGACACGGTGGCGCCGGAACTGGGCCTGCGGCCGCGCGTGATCGCCGGCATCTCGGCCGGGGCCGCCACGGCCTGCATGGTCTATGCGCACGATTCGCACCAGACCATGGCCTACTACCGCGACGTGCTGGCCAACAACGCGCGTAACGCGTACTGGGGCAACCTGCTGCGGCGCGAGCGCGTGTTCCCGCACTACGGCATCTATCGCAACGCGCTGCTGTCGCTGTTCGGCGACAACCGGCTGCAGCGGCTGCAGCAGGCGCCCGAGATCCGCATCGGCGTGGCGCATATCCCGCGCTGGACCGGCCCGCGCCTGGCCGTGGCGGCCGGGCTGCTGGCGTACAACATCGACAAGCACCTGCTCAAGACGCTGCATCCGCGGCTGGGCCGCAAGCTGGGATTCCACCCCGAATTCGTGCTGGCGCAGGATTGCCGCTCGCCCGAGGCGCTGGCGGACCTGCTGCTGCAGTCGGCATCGACGCCGCCGTTCACGCCGGTGCTGCGCCGTAACGGCCGCGCGGTGCTGGACGGCGGGCTGGTCGACAACGTACCCGTCGATGCGCTCGACGCCGCGCCGGGCAACGTGCTGGTGCTGGTGACGCGGCTCTATCCGCGCCCGCGCCGCTTCGTCATCGAAACCGGCGGCCAGCGGCGGCTGTACCTGCAGCCGTCGCAGCGCGTGCCGATTTCGAGCTGGGACTACACGCGGCCCGAAGCCATGACACACGCTTACGAGCTGGGCCGGCGCGACGCGGCGACGTTCCTGCGCGAGTGGCCCGACATCCAGAAGGAACTGCTGCCGGCGACATAGCGGGAACGCGCCCCCGGTGGCGCCGGTCGATTGGTTGGCAAGCGGCGGTATCGTCCTTTCGCGCGATACGCCGGACAGGCAAGGAGGATTGAATGGCAAGACGTCAGGCATCAACCGAAACCCCAACCCCGGCACCGGCCACCAAGCCGCGCCGCCGTGCCAGCGAGGCCAGCGCCGAACCGGTGGTGGAGCGCGTGCCGCGCCGGCGCGACGCGAAACCGAAGGCCCGCCAGGCAGACCTCGTGGTCATCGGCGCCGGCTCGGGCGGCGTGGCCGCCGCGCGGCGCGCCGCATCGCTCGGCGCGCGCGTGATCCTGGTGGAACGCGACGCCATCGGCGGCACCTGCGTCAACCGCGGCTGCGTGCCGAAGAAGATGCTGTCGTACGGCGCCGGGTGGGCGTCGATCCTGTCCACATGCCTGTCGCACACGGGCGGCAAGGAAGACTGGCGCGACGCCATCGTGCGCGTGAACGCCGAGGTGGCGCGGCTCAATGCCTCGTACAAGCAGCGGCTCAACGAGGCCGGCGTCGAGATCTGGCACGGCGCGGCCACGTTCAACGACCAGGGCGACGTGCTGGTCGGCAACGAGGTGGTGCGCGCCGGCAAGGTGCTGATCGCCACGGGCGCCAGCCCCATCGACTTGCCCGTGCCGGGCGGCGAGCTGGTCAGCTCGTCGGACGACCTGTTCACGTGGCAGACGGTGCCGGCATCGATCGTGGTGATCGGCGGCGGGTATATCGCGGTGGAAATGGCGTCGATTCTGTCGCGCTATGGCGTCAAGGTGGACCTGCTGGTGCGCGAGGACAGGCTGCTGCCGAAGTTCGACCACGACATCGCCGCCGCGCTGGCCGAGGCGCTGGTCGCCAAGGGTATCCGCGTCCACTTTCGCGCGGAGGTGTCGATGGTGTCGCAGTCCAACGGTGCCTTCGAGGTGTGCTACACGCAGGCCGACAACCCCGGCCGCCAGCAGACGGTGCGCGCGCAGGCGGCGCTGGCGGCCATCGGGCGCAAGCCGAACGTGTCGGAGCTGGGGCTGGAAGCGCTCGGCGTGAAGCTCGACCGCAAGGGTGGCATCGTCGTCGACCGGCAGTTCCGCAGCAGCGTGCGCGCCATCCACGCCATCGGCGACTGCATGGCCGACAACGTGCACCTGACGCCGGTGGCCGTGGCGCAGGGCCGGTGGCTTGCCGACCGGCTGTACGGCAAGCGCGGCGACCGTGTCGACTTCGATTTCGTGCCGACGGCCGTGTTCTGCGAGCCGGCCATCGGCGCCGTGGGGCTGACCGAGGCGCAGGCCATCGAGGAAGCCGGCGGCAAGGCCGACCGCGTGCGTACGGAGATCCGGCGCTTCGTGTCGCTGGAAAACCGCTTCGGCGGCGTGCCGCAGCCGTCGGTGTTCAAGCTCGTGTTCAACGCGCGCAACGACCGCCTGCTCGGCGTGCATCTGATGGACGGCGCGGCACCGGAAATCGTCCAGACCATGGCGCTGGCGCTGCGGCTGGGCGTCAAGGCGTCGCATCTGAAGACGACGATGCCGCTGCATCCGAGCGTGGCCGAGGAACTGTTCGGCTGAGCCTTCGGAGGCCGGAATTCGTCGATTTACGCAAAGCGTGACAGCGCCGTTGCATTGCTAGGCCACGGGACGGGGAGTGCTTAGAGTGGCCGCCAGAAAGCATCCTGGCGTATCCCCTCGACCATGAAACCGTTCCGTCTCGTCGCGGCGCTGCCGCTCGGCATCGCCGTCCTGCAAGGCTGCGGCATCCAGCCCGCCGCCGCTCCCGCACCCACCCCGCGCGCGGCCTCCGCGGCCGTGTTGACCCTGCCCATCGCACGCGGCGAGCGCTGGATCGCCGACGCCACCGACGCCAGCGGCCAGCCGCTGCGCATCCTGCTGGACACCGGCACCACGTTCGCGCTGTTCGATGCCGATGGCCCGGTCGCCACCCGGCCGCTCGCGCAGGCAGACCGCGACCGCCTGCTGGCGCAGGGAGCGATCCTGCGGCCCGTCGATGCGTCGGGACTGGAAGTGGAGACGCCGACCGGATCGACATGGATGCCGCTGGGCCTGGCGCCGGCGCTGCGCATCCAGCACTGGTCCATCCCGGCCGGGCAGCTCGCGATGGTGTCCGACCTCGACGGCTTCAACGCCCGCGCGAACCGGCCCATCGACGGCATCCTGGGCATCGAGGCCATGCGCCAGTTGACGTGGCGTGCCGACCATGTGGAAGGCCGCCTGACCGCATACGCTGACACCCCGCCCGCGCACGACTGGCAGCAGTGCACGTTCCTGACGCTGGAAACGTCGCAGCGCATGCCGGTAATCCCCTACGCGCTGCCGCCGGACCGCGGCGGCTTCCTGGGCATCGACACCGGCTCGAACGGCGAACTGACGATTCCGACTGACGATTTCGACCGCATGGCCGACGCCCGCGAATTCGACGGCCTGGGCTGGACCTGGGGCCACGGCCTGTCCGGCGAGCCTGCGTTCGCACGCGAGGGCCTGCTGGCCGGCATGCAGATCGGCCGCCAGCGGCTGCCGAAGCTGTCCGTGGAACGCCGCGACATCAGCCCCCAGATCGGCCTGGGCGTCCTGGCCCGGATGGACCGCTTCGAGCTCGACTTCCGCCACTACCGCTTCTGCTTCGACATGACCCCCGACGCGCGCGACAGCCAAGTCTCCACGCTCGGCGCGGCCCTGACCCGCACCGACGCCGGCATCCGCGTGCAAGCCCTGACCCCGGAAGGCCGACTCGGTCGCAGTGGCGCACGCGAGGCCGACGTCATCGTCACGATCGACAAGACGGACGTGGCAACGCTGACCAGCGCGCAGATCGAGGCACGGCTGGAAGACCCGAAAACCGCGGAGATCGGCGTGCGGCGGGCGGGGAAGATGGTGGGGGTGGGATTGGTGAGGATGTAGCCGTCAGGGCTGGCTCGATCAAGCGCCAGCCGGGCGGGAATCTGTCACCAGTCGAGCTGCTGGGGCGCGATGCCCAGTGCGGCGGCGATCTTCTCGCGGCTCGACTTGCGCAGCTTGTCGCTGCTTTCCTGCTGGGCGTAGGCGCCCTGCGTGATGCCCAGCTTCGCTGCCACCTGGGCCTGTGTGAAGCCCAGATGTTCGCGCCACGCCTTCACCGGCGTTGCGCCATCGACAGCGCGGCTGACCACTTCGTGCGGCACGTAGTTGGGATCGCGCTGCCGCTCGGCGCGCCGTTCAGCCATGTACTGGGCGTAAGGGACCACCACATACTCCGGCTTGCCGTCCGGGCCGTGGATGATCTGGAAGTTGTTGGGTGCGTTCATGGGATGCCCCTGTTGATATGCGTGGGTGCGGTGGGGCCGGTTTGCTCCGGGCCGTCTGTCAGTAGGTCTGTTCGTTTCGAAGTTTCACTTCCTGTATCGACACGATCCTCACCTTCCCATCGAAATCGAATATCACGCGATAGTTTCCAATCCGCAGCCTGTAGCCGGACGTCTCGCCTTTAAGCTGCTTGACGTTGGCGCAGTCCGGCATGCCCCTCAATGCGTCCACTCCATCGCGTATCGGCCTCTGATGCTGAGGGTCCAGCTTGCGTAACTCCTTGGCAGCCTTCACCGACCAGAGGATCGTGTTTTCCAATGGCTTTTCCATGGAGACCCTATTATACGTTTTTTATTAGTTTTTCAGCACGAATATTAGTTTTGCCGCTTGCGCCAGGCACAGCCGACGTGCAGCGTTCGAACCGTACTACTGGCTGGCAGGTCCGTTCGTTGACACTCGTCAGCAGAGCTGACGGCAGCAGGATTTTTGGCGTGCGAGCGATGAGCCGAAGACTTCGGCTTCGTGCAGCGGGATGGGTCTAGCTGAATGCCAGGAGATGTGGCGTGGATGGTGGCTCTCGGGCGAGAGCACGCGACGGAACTGCGACGCAAAACAAAAACGGACGCCAAAGCGTCCGTTTGCGAATTCTGGTGGCCTGGGACGGAATCGAACCGCCGACACAAGGATTTTCAATCCTCTGCTCTACCGACTGAGCTACCGGGCCAAAGAAGCGAAACTATAACGGGCGGGACCGGACGCGTCAAGCGTTTTCTGAGCGGCGCTTACTGCTCGGTTGGCTCGGGCTTGTTGCGGCCCAGTTCCACGCCAAGCTGCTTGAGCTTGCGGTAGAGGTGCGTGCGCTCCAGGCCCGTTTTCTCGGCCACGCGCGTCATGCTGCCGTGTTCGCGCACCAGGTGGTATTCGAAGTAGGCCCGTTCGAACAGGTCGCGTGCTTCGCGCAGCGGCATGTCGAACGAGAACTGCATCTCGCCCTCGGGCACGCCGCGCGACGGGTTGCCGTTGGTGGCGGTCTCGGCGGGCGTCTCGGCCGGCGCGGCGACGGTGCCGGGCGCTTCGGGCGTGCCGGACGGCGTCATCGGGGCGGCGGCCACGGGGGCGGTGCGCGGGCGCTCGACGCCGCGGGCCAGCCCGGCTTCCACGGCCGACAGCAGCTTCTGCAGCGCGATGGGCTTTTCCAGGAAGTTCAGCGCGCCGATCTTGGTCGCTTCCACGGCGGTATCGATCGTGGCGTGGCCGGACATCATGATCACCGGCATCGTCAGATAGCCTTGCGCCGACCACTCCTTGAGCAGCGTGACGCCGTCGGTATCCGGCATCCAGATATCGAGCAGCACCAGGTCGGGTGTGGCCTGCGCGCGGAATTCGCGCGCCTTCTGGGCGTTTTCCGCCAGCTCGACCACATGTCCTTCGTCACTGAGGATCTCCGAGAGCAGTTCCCGGATTCCCATTTCGTCATCGACTACGAGGATCGTTGCCATACTTCCCCTCTTAACCCCACCGCAGCGCAGACCGGAGGCGCCGGTGCGCTAGATTGACTAAGCCAGCTTAACGAACAGGATCGAGATCTGGGCACCCGTGATCTCGCTACCGTTCATGCGATTGCGCAGTTCGATGCGCGCGCCATGTTCGTCAATGATCTTCTTCACCATCGCCAGCCCGAGACCCGTACCCTTGGCTTTCGTGGTCACATACGGTTCGAACGCTCGACTCAGGATGCGCGGTGCGAATCCGGGACCATTGTCCGTAATGGACAACTTGACGGCTTGCCGGTCTTCGCCGGCGGAATCTTTGTATTCTACAGTCTCGGTGTGCAGAGTGATATGGGGCGCCGCCCTACCGGCCGCGACGTTGTCCGCCGCCGCATCCTGCGCATTCTGCAGCAGGTTGTGGATGACCTGGCGCAGTTGCGTGGGATCGCCCTTGATTTCAGGCAGGCTGGGGCCCAGCGCCGCATGAATCACCGGGTGCTCGTGCACGGCCGGATCGTCGATGCCGTACAGGTGCAGCACCTCCGCCACCAGGCCGTTCAGCGCCAGCGACTGCATCACCGCCGGCGGCGTCCGCGCATAGTCGCGGAAGTCGTCCACCATGCGTTTCATCGCCGCTACCTGGTTAACGATCGTGGTGGCCCCGCGCTTGAGCACTTCCGCGTCGGACTGTTCCAGCTTGGGCGACAGCTTCATCTGCAGGCGCTCGGCCGATAGCTGGATCGGCGTCAGCGGATTCTTGATCTCGTGGGCCAGCCGCCGCGCCACCTCGCCCCACGCCACCGAGCGCTGGGCCGAGATCACGTCTGAAATATCGTCGAACACCACCACGTAGCCCGGTTCGTCGCGGCTGCCGCCCGGCAGGTGGGCGCCGCGCACCAGCAGCGTGAGCGGCTGTTCCTCGTCGCCCTGGGGCAGTTCGATCTGCTTCTGCCAGTGCTGCGCGCCGCCCAGCACCTCGCGCGTGGTCTGCTCGGAAAACGCCTGCCGCACGATATCGGCGAAGTCGCCCATGCCCGGAATCTGCTCCACCGGCTGGCCCAGCACGCCGCCCAGCGGCTGGCGGAAGATGCGCTCGGCGCCGGGGTTGGCCGTGATCAGCGTGAAGCGGCGGTCGAAGACCAGCACGCCGGCGGTCAGATTCTGCAGCACGCTTTCCAGGTATGCCTTCGACTGCTCCAGCGCCACGCGGTTGTCTTCCACCGCCATGCGGGCCTCGGCAAGCTGGCGCGTCATCTGGTTGAACTGCTGCGTCAACTGGCCCAGCTCGTCGCGGCTTTTCAGTTCGCGTTTGGGCGACAGGTCGCCCTCGGCCACCTCCTTCGTCCCCTGCAGCAGCATCAGCAGCGGCCGCGCAAGCTGGCCGCCCAGCAGCAGCGCCAGCATCACGGCGATGAACACGGCCAGGAACAGCGTCAGCGTCAGCGTGCCGATGTACATCTTGCGCAGGCCCGTGCGGCCCAGCGCCTTTTCCTGGTATTCCTGGTACGCGCGCTGAACTTCGTCGGCATTGCGCGCCAGCACGGCCGGCACCGGGTGCACCACCTGCAGGTAGCGTTCCTCGCGCACGGTGTCGCCGACCAGGCCGAAGCCGGTGGCGGGCGCGTCTTCCGGGCGGCGTTCGATCGACAGGCCCGAGCCGGCCCAGCGGCTGCCCGGCGGCACCAGCCGGCTGCGGGCGCGCGCGGCGGCCGCGGCGGCGTTGGCGCTGGCCTGCTCGGCATCGTCGGGCGTGGCGGCCGGCGCCGGGCCCAGCGGGATGATCACGCGGATGCGGTACAGGTGGCTGCTGTCGACGTTGACCGGCGGCTTGTCGCCGCCCGTGGGGTCGGTGCCGCCTTCCACGGCCGCATAGCCACCGGCCATGCGGGCCTGCTCGGCCAGCACGCCCGAGGGGATGTCCGGCACCAGCGCGGCGTAGCTGCTGGACGCGGTGGCCAGCACGCGGCCGCTGCCGGTGAAGATCGCCGCTTCCTGGATGCCGTACTGCTCGCGCAGCCGGTTGAGCTGCAGCGAACTGGCCATGCTCGACGCGCCGGTAAGCTGGTCCGCCATCAGCCGCGCCTTGCCCTGCAGGTCGGCAAGCTGGCTGTCGATGGTGGAGCGGCCCAGGTTCAGGCCCGCCTCCAGCGCGTTCTCCACGCGCACGTCGAACCACGATTCGATGCTGCGCGACACGAACTGCAGCGACACCAGGTAGATCAGCACGCCCGGCAGAACGCCCACCACGCCAAAGAACACGGCCAGCTTGCTCATCAGCCGCGTGCCGAACTTGCCGCGCCGGTAGCGGATCCACAGCGTCAGCGCCAGCGCGCCCACCGTCAGCACCAGCAGCGCGCCAACGACCAGGTTGACCTTGAAGAGCAGCGTGAAATAGCGGTCGAAGAACTCGGTATTGGCCGATGCCCCGGCCAGCAGCCCCACCAGCACCAGCGCCAGGAAGACGATGATCGCCACCACCACGCGATACAGCACGCGGCGGAACTTGCTATCCCATGGATTGCGGTTCATGGCTGGCTGGCCGGCTGGACCAGTTGGTTGGGCGACAGCACGTTCGACACGGTCTGCGCGAACGGCGTGCGCACCTCGGCCGACGGGGCCGACGCGGGCGCGGGCGCCGATCCCGGCATGGCCGGCGGCGCGGGTGGCGCCACGGGGGGCGCGGGCGGCGGCGGGGGTGGCGGCGCGTCGAGATTCGTCGGCACCGTGTAGTTGAAGCGCTTCCAGTCCGACGACAGGTTCCAGTCGCGCGTATTCACCGCGTTGATCTGGAACGGCTTGGGCAGCTGCGAGAGGTCCAGCCGCATGCGTGTCTCGGCGTGATAAGTCTCGCCCAGCTTGACGTCCCGGCGCTCGAACACGCGCCAGCCGCGCACCTGCTGGATGAACTGCAGCGCGCCCTTCAGGCGGTTGAACGGCAGTTGCAGGCCGCCGGTGGAGACCCGGTACTGCCGCGTCAGCGGCTGGTACGACAGCCGCACGGCGCGCGACGTGTTGACCGGCTTCTCGTCGAACCAGTACCAGCGCGCGCGCGACAACTGGAAGTCGACGACGAAATAGAGCGAGATGCCTTTATGCAGCGCGTCTTCCAGCGCCGGCGGCAGGTCGAAGTCGAACGCCGCGGCAAGCTCGAAGCCGCCGTCCTGGTAGTCGATGCGCGCCTCGGTGGTCTCGATCAGCTGCGCGCTGGCATGGGGCACGTGCACCAGCAGCGCCAGCATCAGCAGCGCCACGGCATACCACGCGCGGCACAGCCCCCACGCGCCGGCCAGCGGTGCTGCCGGCCATCCGCGCACCGCGCGGCCGGGGGCACGTAGGACGAACAGGCGCAGCAGGCTGGGCATGGGTGGATGGGTTCAGGCGCGTTTCTGGAAGCGGGCGTAGTAGAAGCCATCGTGGTCCGATGGCAGGCTTGCCTGGCCGGCAATCCCGCGACCGGCCGTTTCAGGCGCCTCGATGCCGGGCAGCAGTTGCCCCGGCGCCTGCAATCGTATCGCATCTGGAAGCTGCGCACCAAACCAGCGCGCCTGCGCCTCGCCTTCCGTTGGGAAAATAGAACAGGTCACGTAGACCAGGATGCCGCCCGGCTTCAGCAGCGGCCAGAGCTGCGAGACGATGCGCCGCTGCTCGGTCATGAGCCTGGCCACGTCCGATTCGCGCCGCAGCCAGCGGATATCGGGATGGCGCCGCACGATGCCCGACGCGGAGCACGGCACGTCGGCCAGGATGCGGTCGAACGGCTGTCCGTCCCACCAGTCCTTCGGACGGCTCGCATCGCCGACGATCACGTCGGCACGCTGACCCAGCCGCGCCAGGTTGTCGTGGATGCGCGCGGCGCGGTCGGCGTCGCTTTCCACGGCCGTGACGTGGATGTCGGCCAGCTCCAGCAGGTGACCGGTCTTGCCGCCCGGCGCGGCGCAGGCGTCGAGCACGCGCATGCCATCGGCCACCTCGCACAGCGGCGCGGCCAGTTGCGCGCCGGCGTCCTGCACCGACACGTCGCCCTCGGCAAAGCCGGGGATCTGCGTCACCGGGAACGCGCGCACCAGCCGCACGGCCTGGTCGCCCACGGCCACGCCGGCCAGCCCGGCGTTGGCAAGCGCCTGCAGGTAATCGGCCACCGAGATGCGCCGGGTGTTGACGCGCAGCGTCATCGGCGGCCGCGCGTTGACGCGCTCGGCCAGCGCCATCCACTGGTCCGGATAGGCGCCGCGCAGTTGCGCCAGCCACCACGCGGGCAGGTTCCAGCGCGCTTCGTCATCGGCCATGACCTTCGGCATCAGCGACTGGCGCTCGCGCAGGAATCGACGCAGCACCGCGTTGACCAGCCCCCGCGCATGCGCGGTCTTGGGCTCGGACGCCGCCGCGCTGACGGCCTGGTCGACCACGGTGAACGCGGCATAGCCGCCGCGGCCTACCTTGCTGCCGTCGCCGTCCTCGCCCTCGATCAGCAGCGCCAGCGCCACGGCCAGCAGCGAATCGACAAGGGCGCCGGGCGGGCGCGTCACCAGTTCGGTGACCAGCGCGCGCGTGGTGCCGAACAGGCGCACCGAGCGGTAGGCCAGGTCCTGGATCGCGCCGCGCGTGGCGGCGTCGCGCACGCGGTCCAGCCGCAACTGGGTGGCTACGTCTTCGAGGGCCTGCGGCAGGGCCGTGCCTTCGTGCACGCCGCGAACGGCCGCGGCGGCACCGAGCATCTGGAAGGCAAGGGAATCGTGAGGCAGGCGCATGGGAAAAATCTGTCAGGCAACGTCGGGGAATGGCGCGGGCACAAAAATGCCCGCCGGTTCCGGAGGGAACTCAGCGGGCAGTTTACCCGGAGTCGCGGGGCGTCAGGCCGGATACGTGCCGGTCTGGGCCATGTGCATCAGGCGCGCAATGCGTTCCTCGGTGGCCGGGTGGGTCGAGAACAGGTTGGCCACGGCCCCGCCCGACAGCGGGTTCATGATCATCATCTGCGCGGTGGCCGGGTGCGCCTCGGCCGCCTGGAACGGGATGCCCTGCGCGTAGCGGTGGATCTTGTCCAGCGCGGCGGCCAGCGCCTGCGGGTCGCCGCTGATCTCGGCGCCGCCGCGGTCGGCCTCGAACTCGCGCGCCCGCGAGATCGCCATCTGGATCAGCGACGCGGCCAGCGGCGCCAGGATGGCCACGGCGATGCCGGCGATCGGGTTGCTCCGGTTGCCGTTCTCGTCGCGCCCGCCGAAGAACATCGCCATGTTGGCCAGGGCCGAGATGGCGCCGGCCATGGTGGCGGCGATGGTCGACGTCAGGATGTCGCGGTGCTTCACGTGCGCCAGTTCGTGCGCCATCACGCCGCGCAATTCGCGGTCGGACAGCACGCGCAGGATGCCGGTCGTGGCGGCCAGCGCCGCGTGCTCGGGGTTGCGGCCCGTGGCAAACGCGTTCGGCGCGTCCTCGTTGATCAGGTACACGCGCGGCATGGGCAGCTGTGCGCGCTGCGCCAGGTCCCGCACCATGTTGTAGAACTGCGGCGCGGTGCTGGCATCCACTTCCTGCGCGTTGTACATGCGCAGGACCATCTTGTCCGAGAACCAGTAAGAAAAGAAGTTCATGCCGAGCGCGATCAGCAGCGCGAACATCATGCCGCTGCGTCCGCCGATCATTCCGCCGATGACGATGAACAGCGCCGTGATGGCGGCCATCAGCATGAAGGTCTTGACCCAGTTGAACATGGCTTGCTCTCCAGAACGATCGTTTCGATCACGCGCGTACCCGCCCCTGCGGGACGCGATGACCGTTAGATAGGGTCCGGGCCGCGGAAATTCAATGTCGGCGGCAGGGTTTTGGCGGCGGGGTGCGCCGGGCGGGCGGGGCGCGGGAAGTGTCTCAGGCGCCGCCCCGGGCCTTGCAGGTCAGCCGGGCGTGCCGGGGACCTGGCAGCGCGTGCCGGGGGGCAGCGGCATGCCCTGCAGGAATTGCTGGGCCGGCTGGCGGCGGCCGCCCGGCTTCTGGAGTTCGGTCACCTGCAATGCGCTGCCCCCGCCGCACGCGATGATCACGCCGGCGGCGTCGGCCGCCAGCACGGTGCCCGGCGGATGCGGCAGGCTCGTCGCGGCGGCCAGCGGCAGCGCCTGCCAGCACTTGATCAGCGTGTCGCCCACCTGGATCGTCGCGCCCGGGAACGGGTTGAACGCGCGCACCTGGTTGGCCAGCGCGGCGGCCGGACGGGTCAGGTCCAGCGGCGCTTCGTCCTTGGCGATCTTTTCGGCGTAGGTCACGCCCGCCTCGGGCTGCGGTGTGGCGGCCAGCGGCTGGGCGGCGGCCAACTGGCGCAGCGCGTCGACGATCATGCGCCCGCCCAGTTCGGCCAGCGTGTCGTGGAGCGTGCCGGTGCTGTCCAGCGGGCCGATCGGCACCGCCTCGCGCGACAGCATCGCGCCGGTGTCGAGCCCCTCGTCCATCTGCATCAGCGTGATGCCGGTCTCGGCATCGCCGGCCTCGATGGCACGGTGGATCGGCGCCGCGCCGCGCCAGCGCGGCAGCAGCGAGGCGTGGATGTTCAGGCACCCATGGCGCGGCAGATCCAGGACTTCGGCCGGCAGGATCAGGCCGTAGGCGGCCACCACCATCACGTCGGGCGCGATGTCGGCCAGCGTGTCGACGGCGGCGCCGGCTTCCTCGGGGTACTTGCCGTGGCGGCGCAGCGAGCGCGGCTGCAGCAGCGGGCCCAGGCCCTGCTCGATGGCAAACTGCTTGACCGGGCTGGCCTGCAACTGCATGCCCCGCCCGGCGGGGCGGTCCGGCTGGGTCAGGACGGCCACCACCGGAAACCCGGCGGCGTGGATGGCCTCAAGGGCCGCGCGCGCGAATTCGGGGGTGCCGGCAAACGCGACGCGCAGTGGCTGGGCTTGAGTCATGACAGAAATCCGCGTGTGGAAACGACACCGGCCGCATGGCGGCCGGTACGGGATGAAGCGTTGGAAGGTGTAACGATAGCAGACGCCACCGCCGGTGGCCGCCCCCTGTTACATCCTCACATGCGGGCGCGCACGCGCTTCTGGAGCTTGCTCCTGATGCGGTTGAGCTTGAGCGGCGACAGGTATTCGACGAAGACCTTGCCGTCCAGGTGATCGATCTCGTGCTGTATACATACAGCCAGCAGGTCGTCGGCGTCGATCTCGAAGGTCTCGCCCTTCTCGTTCAGCGCGCGCACCTTGACGCGGTCCGGCCGCTCCACGCGGTCATAGACTTCCGGCACCGACAGGCAGCCCTCTTCCCAGACCTTGCGGTTGTCGCTGGCCCAGACCACCTCGGGGTTGATGAAGACCATGAGCTGGTCGCGCGTCTCGGAAATGTCGATGGTGATCACGCGCTCGTGCACGTCCACCTGCGTGGCGGCCAGGCCGATGCCGGGCGCGTCGTACATGGTTTCGGCCATGTCGCGGACGAGCTGGCGGATGCGGTCGTCCACCACCGCCACGGGCTTGGCCACCTTGTGCAGGCGAGGATCGGGGTAGGTGAGGATGTCGAGTTTGGCCATGATGCTCGGGCGCAACGCCGGTTGCGGTCGCCTGCCCGGCCGGCGTTGCGGCGTGCAGGGTTTCCATGCAGAATCGGGGCGCTAGTACAAAAATTCAAGGCGCGCCGCAGCAGGCACGCTCTACCTAGGGTCAATCCGGTCGTTCTCCCGACCGGTTCAGGAAAATGCGCGATCTTACCAAAGAACAGGCGGCGTCGGGCCGCAGGCTGCACGCGTTCACCCTCAGCATGCTATGTGCTGCCGGCATCACTGCCGGCGCCGCGCTGGCCGTCCAGGCCGCGGAGCTTAGCGTCTCCCCGGCGCAGCTGGCCGAGGCCGATGTCACTGCCCAGCAGGGTATCCCCGTTTCCGAACTCGCGCCCAACGCGCCCAGCCAGTACACCGTGCGCTCGGGCGACACGCTGTGGGGCATCTCGGGCCAGTACCTGCGCCAGCCGTGGCGCTGGCCGGCGCTGTGGGGCATGAACCGGCAGCAGGTCCGCAATCCGCACCTGATCTACCCCGGCCAGATCCTGTACCTGATCCAGCGCGATGGCCGCGCGTACCTGTCCACCACCGGGCCGGGCGGCGCCAGCGGCGGCGATGCCCGCCTGTCGCCGCGCGTGCGGGGCGAAGGCCCGGACGGCGACGCCATCCTGAGCATTCCGGCGTCCGACATCGAACCGTTCCTGCGGCGCCCGCTGGTGGTCGACAAGGGCACGATCGACACCTCGGCGCGCATCGTCGCCCTGCCCGACGCCCGCGTTTACATGGGCCGCGGCGACACCGGCTTCGTGCGCGGCATTGCGCCGGCGGACGCGGCGGTCGGCAGCGACTGGCAGGCGTTCACGCCCGCGCAGCCGGTGCGCGACCCGGTCACGCAGGCTGTGATCGGCTATGAGGCGCAGTTCCAGGGCAGCGTGCGCGTGCTGCGCGGCCCCGAGGGCCCCGACGCCGTGTCGACCGTGGAAGCCACGCAGTCGCCGCAGGAAATGGGCGCCGGATCGCTGCTGCTGCCGCAACCGGCCCGCGAACTGGTGCGCTACGTGCCGCACGCGCCGGACACCCCGGTGCAGGCCCATATCGCGGCGGTCTATGGCGGCGTCCAGTACGGCGGCGCCAAGCAGGTAGTGGTGCTGAACATGGGCACCAATGGCGGCCTGGAGCCGGGGCACGTGCTGGCGCTGTCGCGCGTGGGCGGCGTGGTCAAGGATCCGACCGACAACAACCGCACGATCACGCTGCCGGACGACCGCTATGGGCTGGCCTACGTCTATCGCGTCTTCCCGGGCCTGGCCTACGCGCTGGTCACCGATGCCAGCAACGTCATGAAGGTGGGCGACCTGGCCACCACGCCGCAGTAACCGGCTGGCCTGCGCATGGCGCGGGCCACGGTGTGACCGATGAGCGATACGACACGCGACCCGGCCGAAGTGGCTGCCTGGGTGCGCCTGACGGCCACCCCCGGGGTTTCCGCGCAGGCCGGCCGGCGCCTGCTGGCCGCCTTCGGGCTGCCGCAGGCGCTGCTGGCCCTGGGCGCGGCCCGGCTGCGCGAGGCTGCCGAGCCCGCCGTCGCCCGCTTGCTGGCCGCCCCGCCAGACGCCGACGTCTCCGCACGCATTGCCCGCACGATCCAGTGGCTCGCCGAGCCCGGCCACTATCTCGTGACGATGGCCGACGCGGCCTACCCCGCCCGCCTGCTCGACCTGGCCGATCCGCCGCTGGTGCTCTATGTCAATGGTGACGCGGGCTGCCTGGGCCGCCCGTCGCTCGGCATCGTCGGCGCCCGCCATGCGACGGCCCAGGGTGTGCGCAACGCGGGCGCGTTCGCGTCGGCGTTTTCCGAGGCCGGCCTGAGCGTGGTGTCGGGCCTGGCGCTCGGCATCGACGCCGCCGCGCATGCCGCGGCGCTGGCCGGGCCGGGCGGCACCGTGGCCGTGGTCGGCACGGGTGTCGACATCGTCTATCCGGCGCGGCATCACAAGCTGGCGCACCAGATCGTCGATGCGGGCGGCGCCATCGTCAGCGAATTCCCACTCGGCACGCCGGGCCTGCCGAACCACTTTCCGCGCCGCAACCGCATCATCGCGGCGCTGGCGCGCGGGGTGCTGGTGGTGGAGGCGGCCGAGCGCTCGGGGTCGCTGATCACGGCGCGGCTGGCGTCGGAGATCGGGCGCGAGGTCTTTGCGATTCCCGGCTCGATCCACGCCGAGCTATCGCGCGGCTGCCACAAGCTGATCCGGCAAGGCGCCAAGCTGGTGGAGACGGCGGCCGACGTGCTGGAGGAATTCGGCGACCTGCCGCAGGTGCCGCCAACCGCCGCGACCGTGACGCCGGCCCCGGCGCCGCCCGCGCCTGGCCCGGCCACCGCCGGCGACGCTTTCGGCCCGGCGCTCGCCTATGATCCTGTCACGTTCGACGTGTTGTGCGCGCGCGCCGGCATGGCGGCGGAGGCGGCCTCGGCGGCGCTGTTGCAGATGGAACTGGCGGGCGCGGCCGAGCGGCTGCCGGGCAACCGCTTCCGCCGTCTGGCATGATCCGCGGTATTGCCCTTGCCTCACATCCCGACTGCCATGGCCGTTTACTTTCCCGAGCAGGACCCCGCAACCGTGCGCCAGGCGCTGCTGGCCCGCCCCCAGGGGCGGCTGGTGGCCTGCCTGTGCGCGGACTGGTGCGGGACGTGCAAGGAATACCAGCCTGGATTTGCGGCGTTGGCGGCACGTTATCCGGACGACTGTTTCGTCTGGATCGACGTCGAAACCCACTCGGACTATCTGGGCGAGGACATCGACATCGAAAATTTTCCTACTGTATTGATTCAGCCCATCGCGGGCGGGGCGCCGCAGTTCTACGGTACTGTGCTGCCCCACCTGGATGTGCTGGAGCGGATGCTGGCGCGCGGCGCGTCGATGGGCGCCCCGGCGTCGGACGTGCCGGAAGTGCTGCCCTGGCTACTTGGCAAGGTGGGCGGCAACGGTTGAGCGCCGTCAGGCCGGCGGGCGGCGTTTGCTTGCACCGCCGTCGAAACCGCGCTTATTATTGGCGCCTCAAAGCCCAGGCGTGGTGTTTACATAGTTTGCTGTGAATTTCAAGAGGCGCGAACTGCCCTTCCCGGCAGTGGTTGCCACAAGGACCCGTTGAATGTCTAAAGCCCTCATCATCGCGGAAAAGCCTTCGGTCGCCGCCGATATCGCGCGCGCCCTCGGAGGCTTTACCAAGCACGACGAGTATTTCGAGAGCGACGACTACGTGCTGTCCTCGGCCGTTGGCCATCTGGTGGAAATCGCCGCGCCTGACGAATACGAGGTCAAGCGGGGCAAGTGGAGCTTCACCAACCTCCCGGTCATCCCGCCGCACTTCGACCTGCGCCCGATCCCCAAGACCGAGTCGCGCCTGAAGGTGCTGAACCGGCTCATCAAGCGCAAGGATGTCACCGCGCTGATCAACGCCTGCGACGCGGGGCGCGAGGGGGAGCTGATCTTCCGGCTGATCGCCCAGCAGGCGAAGGCCAAGCAGCCGGTGCGCCGGCTGTGGCTGCAGTCGATGACGCCGCAGGCGATCCGCGACGGGTTTGCCGCGCTGCGCGAGGACGAGGACATGCTGCCGCTGGCCGATGCCGCGCGCTGCCGGTCCGAGGCCGACTGGCTGGTCGGCATCAACGGCACCCGCGCCATGACGGCGTTCAACAGCAAGGGCGGCGGCTTCTTCCTGACCACCGTCGGGCGCGTGCAGACGCCGACGCTGTCGATCGTGGTGGAGCGCGAAGAGAAGATCAAGCACTTCGTGCCGCGCGACTACTGGGAAGTGCGCGCCGAGTTCATCGCCGCCGCCGGCCTGTACGAAGGCCGCTGGTACGACCCGAAGTTCAAGAAGAACGAGTTCGACCCCGAGGCGCGCGAGTCGCGGCTCTGGAGCGAGGCCGAGGCCAAGAGCATCGTGGCGGCGTGCCGCGACAAGCCGGGCACGGTCACCGAGGAATCGAAGCCGTCGACGCAGCAGTCGCCGGCCCTGTTCGACCTGACCACGCTGCAGCGCGAGGCCAACTCGCGCTTCGGCTTCTCGGCCAAGAACACGCTGGGCCTGGCACAGGCGCTGTACGAGAAGCACAAGGTGCTCACGTACCCGCGTACCGACGCCCGCGCGCTGCCCGAGGACTACCTGGACACGGTCAAGCAGACCATGGACATGCTGGCCGACAGCTCGCCGAACTACCTGCCCCACGCCAAGAAGATCCTGGCGCAGGGCTGGGTCAAGCCGAACAAGCGGATCTTCGACAACAGCAAGATCAGCGACCACTTCGCCATCATCCCGACGCTGCAGGCGCCGAAGAACCTGTCCGAGCCCGAGCAGAAGCTGTACGACCTGGTCGTGCGCCGCTTCCTGGCCGTGTTCTTCCCGGTGGCCGAGTTCCAGGTGACCACGCGCATCACCGAGGTGGCCGGCCATCACTTCAAGACCGAAGGCAAGGTGCTGGTCAACCCGGGCTGGCTGGTGATCTACGGCCGCGAGGGCCAGGGCAAGGACGACAAGGACGCCAACCTCGTGCCGGTGCAGAAGGACGAGAAGGTCAAGACCGACAAGGTGGAAGCCGTCGGCCTGACCACGCGCCCGCCGGCCCGCTACAACGAAGCCACGCTGCTGTCGGCCATGGAAGGCGCCGGCAAGCTGGTGGACGACGACGCGCTGCGCGAGGCCATGGCCGGCAAGGGCCTGGGCACGCCGGCCACGCGCGCGGCCATCATCGAAGGGCTGCTGACCGAGAAGTACTTGGTGCGCGAGGGCCGCGAGCTGATTCCGACCGCCAAGGCGTTCCAGCTGATGACGCTGCTGCGCGGGCTGGGCGTGCTGGAACTGACGCAGGCCGAGCTGACCGGCGAGTGGGAGCACAAGCTGTCGCAGATCGAGCGCGGGCGGCTGAAGCGCGACGAGTTCATGCGCGAGATCGCGCAGATGACGCAGCAGATCGTCAAGCGCGCCAAGGAATACGACAGCGACACGATCCCCGGCGACTACGCGACGCTGGACACGCCGTGCCCGCAGTGCGGCGGCCAGGTCAAGGAAAACTACCGCCGCTTTGCCTGCACGGCCTGCGACTTCTCGATCAGCAAGATTCCGGGCGGCCGCCAGTTCGAGATCGACGAGGTCGAGGAACTGCTGCTGAAGAAGGAAATTGGTCCGCTCCAGGGCTTCCGCAGCAAGATGGGGCGCCCGTTCGCGGCGATCCTGAAGCTGGCCAAGGACGACGAAGGCCACTGGAAGATGGAGTTCGACTTCGGACAGAACGACGACGAAGACGACGAGCCCGTCGATTTCAGCGAGCAGACGCCGGTTGGCCACTGCCCGAAGTGCAACGGGTCGGTGTACGAGCACGGCATGAAGTACGTCTGCGAGAACGCCGTCGGCAGCGAGAAGACCTGCGACTTCACGACCGGCAAGATCATCCTGCAGCAGGAAATCTCGCGCGAGCAGATCGGCAAGCTGCTGACCGCCGGCAAGACCGACCTGCTGACCGGCTTCAAGTCGTCGCGCACGGGCCGTAACTTCAAGGCGTTCCTGGTCAAGCAGCCCGACGGCAAGATCGGCTTCGAGTTCGAGGCCCGCGAGCCCAAGGCCGGCGCCAAGCCGGGCGCGAAGACGGCGGCCAAGACCGCGGCAAAGACCGCCGCCAAGGGCGATGACGCCGCCGAGGCCGCGCCGGCGAAGGTGGCGGCCAAGAAGGCGCCTGCCAAGAAGGCCCCGGCCAAGAAGGCGGCAACCAAGACGGCCGCCAAGACCGCCGCTGCGAAGAAGTCGCGCACGGCGGCCAAGCAGACGGCGGAAGCGGAAGAGTAATCGCGGGCGGCTGACGTCCGCGGCAGGCAGAACGGCGAGGCGCATGCCTCGCCGTTTTCTATTTGGCGACGGCCTTGGCGACGCTCTCGCCGGCGCGCTGCTTGCCTTCCTCCAGCAGGAAGTCGATGAACGCGCGCACCTTGGTCGGCAGGAACTTGCGGCTCGGGTAGACCACGCTCACGTCGCGGCGCGGCAACTGGTACTGCGGCAGGATGTGCACCAGCCGGCCGGCCTCGATATTGGGCCGCGCCAGATACGACGACAGCATCGCGATGCCCATGTTGGACAGCGCCGCCTGGTGCGCCAGCTCGGCGTTGCTGCACAGCAGGCCGGGCCGGATCGGCACCGTGACCTCGCCTTCGGGGCCGGACAGCGTCCACTCGTGCTCGGCGGTCGGCAGCCGCATCGCGATGGCGCGATGGCTGGACAGGTCATGGGCGGTACGCAGCGGCGGGTGCTCGCGCAGATAGCCGGGCGACGCGCACAGGATGATCTCGGCCGAGATCAGCGGGCGCGCCACAAGATGGGATCCCAGCCCCAGATCGGACAGCATCACGCCGACGTCGCGCCCCTCCTCGACGATATCGACCATGCGGTCGGACAATTGCACGTCGAACACCACGTCGGGATACATCTGGTGGAAGCGTTCCAGCGTCTGCGGCAGCAGGTGCAGCCCGAACATGACCGGCGCCACCAGCCGCAGCGTCCCGGATAGTGATTGGCTCCGGGCCGTGACGATGGATTCGGCTTCCTCCACGTCCTCCAGGATCTGCGCGCAGCGCTGCAGGTAGGTCTCCCCGGCGTCGGTCAGCGACAGGCTGCGCGTGGTGCGGTTCAGCAGCCGGGTGCCGAGGTGGCTCTCCAGATCGGCCACGTAGCGGGTGACCACGGCGTTGGACATTTCAAGTTGCTGCGCCGCACGGGCGAAGCTGCCAAGTTCGACCACCTTGGCGAAGACGCGCATCGATTGCAGCCGATCCATGACATAGTCCCCCGACTAAGCCGTGAACTTTTACACGGCGCGCACAGTTTATTGTTGAAACCACAATCAATCATTGTGGAGGCATGTATTTATTCATATCAGGGGAATGCCTAATATCCAGTCATCAGATGCCGCGCCGCAGCAATACAGGTTTTCCCGGCATCCAAAGCAAAAGTGAAGGATACGCCATGAAGCGCCAACTCGCCCTGATCGCCACCCTGACCCTCACCCTGGCCGCTGCCCCCGCCTTCGCCAAGGCCGGCAAGTTCGACCCGTTCACCGACGGCGCCAAGGCCACGAAATTCGATCCGTACACGGACGGTGCCAAGGCTGGCAAGTTCGACCCGTTCACCGATGGCGCGAAGACCGGCAAGTTCGACAGCTTCACCGACGGCGCCAAGTCGTTCGACGTCTACACCGACGGCGCGGCCATCTAAGCTACACCGGATTCGCAAAAAGCCCGTACCAACCGGTACGGGCTTTTTTGTTTTGGCGGCGAGGGTCAGACCAGCCGCGCGGTCGGCCTGTAAGCCATCATCTTTGCGTCGGCGGTCAGCAAGGTCATGCCTTCGGTCAATGCCTGGGCCACCAGCATCCGGTCGAAGGGGTCCTTGTGGTCGGCATTCATTGCCAGGCCATCCAGCGTCCGCGCATGAGACTTGGCGAGCGCCAGCGACTGATATCCGCAGAGGTCGAACATGGCCGAGGCCTGGGTGGCTGTCAAAGGCAGCTTCCCCAGGCCGGCCTTGATGCCGATTTCCCACAGGCTGACCGTCGATACATGGATCTCGTTTGCGGGATCGTCGATGAGCCGCGCCGCTGCCTGCGACAGCTGGGGCGCAGCCGTGGCAGCCCACAATGCAATGTGCGTATCCAGGAGCAGTCTCAATCCGTGCCTCCCTGGAACATGGCCGCGACTTCGTCGTCACTGGCGTTGATCTGCTCCAGAGACAGGTCCTCCAGCGCGCCCGCGAAGATCGCCCTGCCCCCGCCGATCCGCTGCGAGAACGCGGGCTGCACAGGAACGAGCCTGGCCGCAGGCTTGCCGTTCCGCGCAATGATGACTTCCTGTTCGTTGCCAGTCTCCAGGGCTTCCACAAGCTTGGAAAGCTGGCTCTTGGCATCGTGCATGTTGACGGTAAGCATGGCATCCGCGCTTAGCTAATATACTTAGCTAGTGTAGCCAGATTTCGCCCCGGCCGCCATCAGCCGATTCTCAAAATCAAAACGGGCCCCACAGGGCCCGTTGTCGCTTGTCATCAGTCGTGATGACGATGGCGGCGATGCTTGCTGCGCTTGTAGTAGCGGCGGTCGTCGTCGTACGAATTGCTGCGCGACACGTTGCCGCCCAGCGCCGCGCCTGCCGCGCCGCCCAGGCCCGCGCCCACCAGGCCGCCAGTGCGGCCGCCCATGGCGTTGCCCGCTGCCGTGCCGGCGCCGCCGCCCAGGGCGCCGCCGATGATGGCGCCGGTGCGCTCGCGGCGGTTCGACGTCAGCGCGCCACCCGCGCCGCCGCCCACCGCACCGCCGATCACGGCGCCGGTGCTGCCACCCAGGGCGCCGCCTACCGCGGCACCCGCCACGCCGCCCAGGCCACCGCCCAGTGCGTTGTTCAGGTCACCCCCTGCAAACGCCGGCAGCGTAGCCGCCGAGAGGGCAAGAGCCAGAGTCAGATTGCGAAGAGGTTGGCGAGACATCGTATTTTCCTTATGTGGTGTGTATCTGGAAGCGGAGTGTAGAGAAGCAACCCTGCCCTTGCTGTAACCAGTTGTGAAGCCCTGTAACCCGCTGCAGAAACGGTTTCGAAGCATTAAAAACCGATGCTCCGGCGCAACAGCGCGCAATAGTACGTCACAAAGTCGCAGACGAAAAAAAGCGGCCCGGGGGGGCCGCCTTCGTCAGACTGGTGCGACGGGGCGGGCAACCGCAGGCCGGCGCCCCGCCCCGACAGGTCAGCAGCACTTGCCCTGGCCGCCGCCGTAGCGGGCCTCCTGACGCTCGCGGAAGAATTCCTCGTACGTCATCGGCGCGCGGTCCGGGTGGGTGCTTTCCATGTGGGCCACGTAGGTCTGGTAGTCGGGCAGGCCCACCATCAGCCGCAGCGACTGGCCCAGGTAGCGGCCCATGGTACCGATCTGTTCGAGCATGGCGGTGGCCCTCCGGGGTCAGTGCGATGCGGCCGAAGCCTGCGCCGGCAGCGGTTCGAACGGCGTCTCGCTGTCGGTGCGGCGGGTGGCGCCACGGGCCTGCATCGCGGTCTTGAAGCCGTAGAACACGATCGACAGCACCACGAACATGAACAGCGCGCACAGGCCGGCGTCCAGGTAGTCGTTGAAGACGATGCGGTGCATCTGCTCCATCGACTTGGCCGGCGCCAGCACCTTGCCCTCGGCAATGGCGGCGCTGAACTTCTCGGCGTGCGTCAGGAAGCTGACCTTCGGGTCGGCGCTGAACAGCTTCTGCCAGCCAGCGGTCAGCGTGCAGATCAGCAGCCAGACCGTGGGCACCAGCGTCACCCAGGCGTACTGGCCGCGCTTCATCTTGACCAGCACGCACGTGCCCAGCACCAGCGCCACGGCGGCCAGCATCTGGTTCGAGATGCCGAACAGCGGCCACAGCGTGTTGATGCCACCCAGCGGATCGACCACGCCCTGGTACAGGAAGTAGCCCCAGGCCGCCACGGTCAGGCCGGTGGCGATCAGGTTGGCCGACAGCGACTCGGTCTTCTTCAGCGCCGGCACGAAGCTGCCCAGCAGGTCCTGCAGCATGAAGCGGCCGGCGCGGGTGCCCGCGTCGACGGCGGTCAGGATGAACAGCGCCTCGAACAGGATGGCAAAGTGGTACCAGAACGCCATCATGGCCTGGCCGCCCACCACCTGGTGCAGGATGTGCGCGATGCCCACCGCCAGCGTCGGGGCACCGCCGGCGCGCGAGATGATCGTATTTTCGCCAACATCCTTGGCGGTCTGGATCAGCACGTCAGGCGTGATGACGAAGCCCCAGGTCGACACGGTGGCCGCCACGGCCTCCGGCGTCGTGCCGATCACGGCGGCCGGGCTGTTCATCGCAAAGTAGACGCCCGGCTCGATCACCGACGCGGCCACCAGGGCCATGATGGCGACGAACGACTCGGCCAGCATCGCGCCGTAGCCGATGAAGCGCGCGTGCGTCTCGTTTTCCAGCAGCTTGGGCGTGGTGCCCGACGAGATCAGCGCGTGGAAGCCCGACACCGCGCCGCAGGCGATGGTGATGAACAGGAACGGGAACAGGTTGCCCGACCACACCGGACCGCCGCCGGCCGCGAACTGCGTCAGCGCGGGCATCTTCAGCTCGGGCGCGACGATCAGGATGCCGATGGCCAGCGCGATGATCGTGCCGATCTTGAGGAACGTGGACAGGTAGTCGCGCGGCGCCAGCAGCAGCCACACGGGCAGCACGGCGGCCACGAAGCCGTAGCCGATCAGCATCCAGGTCAGCGCCTTGCCGTCGTACGTGAACAGCGGCGCCAGCGTGGCGCTCTCGTGCACGTACTGGCCGCCGACGATGGCCGCCATCAGCAGCACGAAGCCGATGACCGACACCTCGCCGATGCGGCCAGGGCGGATGTAGCGCGTGTAGATGCCCATGAAGATCGCGATCGGGATTGTCACGGCCACGGTGAACGTGCCCCACGGCGAATCGGCCAGCGCCTTCACCACGATCAGCGCCAGCACCGCCAGGATGATGATCATGATCATGAAGCAGCCGAACAGCGCGATCATGCCGGGCACGGTACCCATCTCGGACTTGACCAGGTCGCCCAGCGAGCGGCCGTCGCGGCGCGTGGAGATGAACAGCACCATGAAGTCCTGCACCGCGCCGGCGAACACCACGCCGGCCAGCAGCCACAGCATGCCGGGCAGGTAGCCCATCTGCGCGGCCAGCACCGGGCCCACCAGCGGCCCCGCGCCGGCAATGGCGGCGAAATGGTGGCCGAACAGCACCGCCTTGTTGGTCGGCACGTAGTCCAGGCCGTCGTTGTGGCGCCACGCGGGCGTCATGCGTTTGGGGTCGAGCTGCATCACCTTGTCGGCGATGAAGCGGCTGTAGTAGCGGTAGGCGATCAGGTAGATGCAGAGCGCGGCAACCACGATCCACAGTGCGCTGACGGCTTCACCGCGCGACAGCGCGACAGTGGCAAAGGCAAATGCGCCGAGCACGGCGACGGCCAGCCACAACAGGTGTTGTCCGATGCGATTCATGTTGAAGGGTCTCCTCAGACCGGCTGAAAGAACCTGCGGCGGCAGACAGGCGGGCAGCGGGGGCGGTGCCGGATGGCGGACGCGGACGTGTCGCGCGGAAAACGGGGTCTCCTGGGACGTCTGCGGGCGCCCGGTCTGTTCTCGTCTGGTCCCGGATCTTGCCGTGCAGGCAGGCAGTGCGTCCCGGATCTGGCGGAAATGCCATGCCGCGGCGCACCTACTGCGTCGGTTTGCGGCGCGGGGCAAGCCCGGACGCGAACCGGCGTGTAGTATTGACAGCCGCCCATGTCGGCACAAGCGCGAAACTACGCAACACCGGTGCGTAGTAGTACGTAGACCGACGATGCCAGGCGGCCTCCCCGGCATCGGTGTTTACCCCCGGTTCAGATGAAACTCCGCCAAAAGATCCTGTTGCTGGCCGTGGCGCCCCTGGCCGTCGCGATGCTCGGCATCGCCTTTGCCGTGCGCTACCAGGCCACCGCGCTGGCGCGCCACGAGCGCGCGCTGGTGGAAGCCGCCTACCTGCAGAGCAAGGAAACCGAGCTGCGCCACTACGTCGACCTGGCCCAGAGCGCCATTGCGCCGATGGTGCAGTCGGGCCGCACCGACGCCGCCACGCGCCAGGCGGCCATGGAGGCACTGGCCCGGCTGGACTACGGCCCGGACGGCTACTTCTTCCTCTACGACCTGCAGGGTCGGAATCTGATGCATCCGCGCCAGCCCGAGCTGGTGGGACAGGACCTGTGGCTGATGCGCGACCCGCAGGGCGCGCTGACGATCCAGAAGCTGGTGACGGCCGCCAAGGCTGGCGGCGGGTCCGTGCGCTACATGTGGCAGAAGCCGTCGTCGAAGCAGACCGTGCCCAAGCTGGGCTACGTGGTGGCCGTGCCGGGCTGGAACTGGATGCTCGGCACCGGCATCTACCTGGACGACGTCGAGCGGACGCTGCGCCAGCTCGACGCGCGCGCCGAGACCGACATCCGCGAGACCATGGCCTGGATCGGCGTGATCGCCGGCATCAGCATCCTGCTGGTGGCCGCCAGCGGGCTGGCGCTGAACATCAGCGAACACCGCGAGGCCGACGCCAAGCTGCGCCAGCTTGCGCAGCGCGTGGTGCAGTCGCAGGAAGAGGAACGCGCGCGGCTGTCGCGCGAGCTGCACGACGGCATCGGCCAGTTGCTGGTGTCGGTCAAGCTGGTGCTGGAAGCCGCCGCCAACCGCATCCGCACGGCCCCGGCCGACGGTGCCGCGGTGGCACCCATCCTTGGCATGGCGCTGCACCGGCTCGATTCGGCGTTCAACGAGGTGCGGCGCGTGGCCCGCAACCTGCGCCCCGCCCTGCTGGACGACCTGGGCCTGTTTGCGGCGCTGCAGCATCTGGCGCGCGAGATGCAGGCCGGCAGCACGCTAAGCGTGGAGGTGGCGCAGTCCGGCCAGCCGCGCACGCTGTCCGACGAGCAGGCCACGGCGCTGTTCCGCATCGCGCAGGAGGCGCTGGCCAACGTGGAGCGCCACGCGCACGCGCGGCATGTCCGCATCGAACTCGATTTCTCGCCGTCGGCCACGCGCCTGACCGTGCGCGACGACGGCACCGGCTTCGACGTCGCCCGCATGCAGCACGATCCGCAGCGCGGCATCGGCCTGCGCAACCTGCGCGAGCGCATGGCCGCGCTGGGCGGACAGTTCGACATCGTGTCGATGCCGTCCGGCACGCGGCTGGTGGCGGTGCTGCCGGCGTCCGCTGCGTCGGCCGTGGCCGCCGTGCCCCCCGTTTCCACCGATATCCCCCTGTCATGACCGTTTTGCACGACGAAGACCTCGTCCCACCGCCCTCGAACGCCCCGGCCCGCGTGCTGCTGATCGACGACCACGCGCTGGTGCGCGACGGCATGCGCATGCACCTGGCGCTGCAGCCGGGCCTGGAAGTGGTGGGCGAGGCCGACGACGGCGAGGCGGCGCTGGCGTGGCTGGCCGGCGCCGGCCCGGCCAGCGTGCCCGAGCTGGTGATTACCGACATCGGCATGCGCGGCATGGGCGGCATTGCGCTGGCCGGGGCGCTGCACGACCGGTATCCGGAGGTAGCCGTGCTGATCGTGTCGATGCACGACAACCTTGAATACGTGCGCCAGGCCATCCGGGCCGGCGCGCGCGGCTACGTGCTCAAGGATGCGCCGGCCGACGAGCTGATGGCGGCCATCCAGGCCGTGCTGGCCGGGCGGGTGTTCTACAGCGCGCGCATTGCCCGCGGCATGGCCGAGCAGGCGATCAGCCCGCTGGACGCGCTGACGCCGCGCGAGCGCGACATCCTGCACGGCATCGGCCGGGGCCAGTCGAACAAGGACATCGCCGCGCGGCTCGGGGTGTCGGTGCGCACGGTGGAAACGCACCGGCTCAACCTCAAGCGCAAGCTGGGCATCGAGGGCCGCGCGGAACTGGTCAAGTACGCGGTGCAGCAGCTGGGCCTGGACCGCAACCCGGCCTAGCCGCCACGGGTGCCGGGGCGCCCCACGGGCGTGCGCCGGGCCGGCCCGCGTGCGATGCGCGCCACCGAATCGGGTAATCCCTACATTGTTAACGTGATCAGCGCTGCCTAAGATCAAGTCAACTGAAGGGCCATGAACCTGTCTGCGAATGTCTGCCTGCGCGCGCCATGCCGGCCGCCGCGCGGCACGCCGCCCCGACCACGGCGCATCGAGCCCCCGCACCGAAACCTTCCTATTGCCTTTGTCCCGCTTCAGGCGGCACCGGCCCCATGGCCGGCGCGCCGGGGGGCGGGTGTGCAGTTGTCGTTCGTCGGTTCGTCCAACACGAAAGGGGAGACGGTCATGGCAGCAAGGCGCAAGGATGGCACCGGCGGTGCCGGTGAGAAGGTTTCGCGGCGCGGCTTCATCGGCGGCGCCACCGCGGCGGCGGCCGGCGCAGCCACGATGGGCTTTCCGGCCATCGTCAAGGCCCAGGGGCCGGTCACCATGCGCTGGCAGAGCACGTGGCCGACCAAGGACATCTTCCACGAGTTCGCCGGCGACTTCGTCAAGAAGGTCAACGACATGTCGGGCGGCGAGATCAAGATCGAGCTGCTGCCGGCCGGCGCCGTGGTCAAGGCGTTCGACCTGATCGACGCGGTCAGCAAGGGCACGCTGGACGGCGGCCACGGCGTGATTGCCTACTGGTACGGCAAGAACTCGGCGCTGGCACTCTGGGGCTCGGGCCCGGCCTGGGGCATGGACCCGAACATGCTGCTGGCCTGGCACAAGTACGGCGGGGGCAAGGAACTGCAGCAGGAGATCTACAAGAGCCTGAACCTGGACGTGGTGTCGTTCCTGTACGGGCCGATGCCCACGCAGCCGCTGGGCTGGTTCAAGAAGCCGATCACCAAGCCCGAGGACTTCAAGGGGCTGAAATTCCGCACGGTCGGGCTGTCGATCGACATCTTCACCGGGCTGGGCGCCGCCGTGAACGCGCTGCCGGGCGCCGAGATCGTGCCGGCGATGGACCGCGGGCTGCTGGACGCCGCCGAGTTCAACAACGCCAGCTCGGACCGCGCGCTGGGCTTCCAGGACGTCTCCAAGGTCTGCATGCTGCGCAGCTTCCACCAGTGCTCGGAGCAGTTCGAGATCCTGTTCAACCGCAAGCGCTACGAGGCGCTGTCGCCCAAGCTGCGCGCGCTGATCGCCAATGCCGTGGACGCCAGCTCGGCCGAGATGTCGATGAAGGCCATCGACCGGTACGCGAAGGACTACCAGGCGCTGCAGGAACAGGGCGTGAAGTTCTATGCCACGCCCAACTCGGTGCTCCAGGCGCAGTTGAAGATCTGGGACGAGATCGTCGCGCGCAAGGAAAAAGAGAACCCGATGTTCAAGAAGGTCAACGACTCGATGAAGGCGTTTGCCCAGCGCAGCACGCGCTGGCAGAACGACACCAACGTCGACTACCGGATGGCCGCCTCGTACTACTTCTCGACCAAACGCGGCTGATGGGGCCGCCACGCCTGCGCGCCTGACGGAGCACCGCATGCAAAAGCTGCTGCTGGGTATCGACCGGATCAGCACGGTCGTGGGACAGGCGGCCTCGTGGCTGATCGTCGGCCTGACACTGATGATCAGCTACGAGGTGTTCTCGCGCTACGCGCTGGGCACGCCGCACGCCTGGGTGTTCGACGCCAGCAACATGCTCTACGGCGCGCTGTTCATGCTGGGCGGCGCCTACACGCTGGCCAAGCGCGGCCACGTGCGCGGCGACATTCTCTACGGCTTCCTGGCGCCGCGCGCGCAGGCCACCATCGACCTGGTGCTGTACCTGGTGTTCTTCTTCCCTGGCGTGATCGCGCTGGCCTGGGCCGGCATCGACTTCTTCGAGGTGTCGCTGGCGCAGAACGAGCACTCGTCGATTGCCGCCGACGGGCCGCCGATCTACCCGTTCAAGGCCGTCATCCCGATTGCCGGCGCGCTGCTGCTGCTGCAGGGCGTGGCCGAGGTGGCGCGCTGCGTGATGTGCGTGTCCACGGGCCACTGGCCCCGGCGCGAGGACGACGTCGAGGAGGTGGACGTCGACAAGCTCAAGCAGATGGTGGGCCAGGACGCTGCCCACGGCGTGGCGCCGGCCGCGGTGCCCAAGGTGGAGGAGCGCGCGCAATGAGAAAGGAACTGTGGTTCGGCGTGACGCTGATGGTGCTGATCATCGGCGCCGTGATCTTCCTGATGCCGTCCCCGGCCGACTGGACCAACGGCCACCTGGGCCTGTTGATGCTGGCGCTGATCGTGGTGGCGATCATGCTCGGCTTTCCCACGGCGTTCACGCTGATGGGCATGGGCGTGCTGTTCGCGTGGCTGGCGTACCGCCACGCCAACCCCGCCATCGCCGTGGAGCAGACGCTGGACCTGATGGTCCAGCGCGCCTATGCGGTCATGACCAACGACGTGCTGATTTCGGTGCCGCTGTTCGTGTTCATGGGCTACCTGGTCGAGCGCGCCAACCTGATCGAGAAGCTGTTCCGCAGCCTGCACCTGGCGCTGGCGTGGCTGCCGGGGTCGCTGGCGGTGGCCACGCTGATTACCTGCGCGGTGTTTGCCACGGCCACCGGCATCGTCGGCGCGGTGGTGACGCTGATGGGGCTGCTGGCATTCCCGGCGATGCTGCGCGCCGGCTACAGCCCGCAGCTGTCGGCCGGGGCGGTCACCGCCGGCGGCTGCCTGGGCATCCTGATTCCGCCGTCGGTGCTGCTGATCGTCTACGGCGCCACGGCTGGCGTGTCGGTCGTGCAGCTCTATGCGGGTGCGTTCTTCCCGGGGCTGATGCTGGCCGGGCTCTACATCGTCTACGCGATCATCATCGCCAAGCTCAAGCCGTCGCTGGCGCCGCCGCTGTCGCGCGAGGAACGGGTCATTCCGCTGTCCGGCTTCGCGGCCACGCTGCACGACCAGTTCAGCCATCGCGCGCTGCCCGCGCTGCTGCTGGCTTTCAAGGGACGCCGCAACGCCGACGTGCCGGCCGGCTACCTGATGCGCCAGCTGGGCGTGGTGCTGATGCCCGCGTTCGTGGTGGCCGTGGCGATGAGCCTGATGTACGCGGCGGTGACCGCGCCGCGCGCCGTGGAGGCGTCCGGCGGCCTGGTCGAGATGGGCGCCGCCACCGAGGCCGCGCCGCAATCGTTCGACGACCTGCAGGCCCCGCCGGCCGACAGCGACGCGCCCGCGCCGCTCAACGCCGACCCGGCCACGGTAACGCCCAAGCCCGCCACCGCGCAGGACGTCGCCCCGGCCACGGCCCTGCCGGCTGCCCCGGCGGCTGATGCGCCGTCCCGGCCTGCCCCGGCGTGGTTCTGGATCACGCTGGCCGTCGTGGCCGCCGCGCTGGCGCTGTTCTACTGGTTCTTCAACTTCGCCCGGCTGGAAATCTTCAAGCTGCTGCTGTCGTCGTTCTTCCCGCTGGCGGTGATGATCCTGGCCGTGCTCGGCTCGATCGTGTTCGGGCTGGCCACGCCCACCGAGGCTGCCGCCGTGGGCTCGCTCGGCGGCGCGGTGCTGGCGGCCGCGTACGGCCAGCTCAACTACGGCGTGGTGCGCGATTCGGTGTTCCTGACGGTCAAGACCAGCGCGATGGTGTGCTGGCTGTTCGTCGGCTCGTCGATCTTCTCGGCCGCGTTCGCGCTGCTGGGCGGCCAGGCGCTGGTCGAGGAATGGGTGCTGTCGCTGGACCTCACGCCCGTGCAGTTCATGATCCTGGCGCAGGTCATCATCTTCCTGCTGGGCTGGCCGCTGGAATGGACCGAGATCATCATCATCTTCATGCCGATCTTCATCCCGCTGCTGGACAACTTCGGCATCGACCCGCTGTTCTTCGGCCTGCTGGTCGCGCTGAACCTGCAGACAGCCTTCCTGTCGCCCCCGGTGGCAATGGCCGCGTTCTACCTCAAGGGCGTGGCCCCGCCCCACGTCACGCTGAACCAGATCTTCGCCGGCATGCTGCCGTTCATGGCCATCCAGGTGGTGGCGCTGGCGCTGCTGTACGTGTTCCCGGAAATCGGGCTGTGGCTGCCGGAGGTTTTGTATCGGTAGGCTGTGGGAGATGACAAGGCGAGCTTCCGCCTTGCGCTTGTGGTCTCCCCTCTCCCGCATGGCGGGAAAGGGGCCGGGGGAGAGGGCCGGCGGCGCAGGATGCGATGCGGTCGGCAAGCAGAGCCTCGACGCCCTCTCCCCCAACCCCTCTCCCGCACGGCGGGAGAGGGGAGCCAAGACAGCGGCATTGTGAATACCCGGTGGGTTTCTCCCCTCTCCGCACGGCGGGAGAGGGGAGCCAAGACAGCGGCATTGTGAATACCCGGCGGGCTTCTCCCCTCTCCCGCATGGCGGGAGAGGGGCCGGGGGAGAGGGCCGGCGGCGCAAGATGCGATGCGGTCGGCAAGCAGAGCCTCGACGCCCTCTCCCCTCAACCCCTCTCCCGCGCGCGGGAGAGGGGAGCCAAGACAGCGCAGTCCTCAGCGTCGTCGCCGACCCCAAACAAAAAACGCCGGACGGCCACCAGCCGTCCGGCGTTTCTTCCACCACCCAGCGAATCAGCCCAGTCGCTTGGCCAGGGCTGCCTTGGTTTCCACCAGGGCGGGCGGCAGGTTGTGCTGGAGCTGCGTGAACAGTTCGTCGTGCAGTGCCAGTTCCTGCTGCCAGGCGTCGCGGTCGATCGAGGTGACCTGGTCGAACTGTTCGGCCGTGAAGGCCAGGCCGTCCCAGTTCAGGTCGGCGTAGCGGGGCGACGTGCCGAACACGTGTTCCTGGCCCTGGCCGCGGCCTTCCACGCGGTCGATCATCCACGACAGCACGCGCATGTTCTCGCCAAAGCCCGGCCACACGAAGTTGCCGTCGGCGTCCTTGCGGAACCAGTTGACGCAGTAGAACTTCGGCAGCGTGGCGCCCGATGCCTCCAGCTTCTTGCCCAGCGCCAGCCAGTGGCCGAAGTAGTCGCTCATGTTGTAGCCGCAGAACGGCAGCATGGCGAACGGGTCGCGGCGCACCACGCCCTGCTGGCCGGCGGCCGCGGCGGTGGTTTCGGAGCCCATCGTGGCGGCCATGTAGACGCCTTCGGTCCAGTTGCGGGCCTCGGTCACCAGCGGCACCGTGGTGCTGCGGCGGCCGCCGAAGATGAATGCGTCGATGGCCACGCCGGCGGGGTTGTCCCAGTTCTCGTCGATCGACGGGCACTGCGACGCCGGCGCGGTGAAGCGGGCGTTCGGGTGGGCGGCCTTGGCGCCGGTCTCGCGCGCGATCTCGGGCGTCCAGTCCTTGCCCTGCCAGTCGATCAGGTGCGCCGGGGCTTCCTTGGTCATGCCTTCCCACCACACGTCGCCGTCATCGGTCAGCGCCACGTTGGTGAAGATGACGTTCTCCTTGAGCGTCGCCATGGCGTTGTAGTTGGTCTTCTCGCTCGTGCCCGGCGCCACGCCAAAGTAGCCGGCCTCGGGGTTGATCGCGTACAGGCGGCCGTCCTGGCCCGGCTTGATCCAGGCGATGTCGTCGCCGATCGTGGTGACCTTCCAGCCGTCGAAGCCCTTGGGCGGGATCAGCATGGCGAAGTTGGTCTTGCCGCAGGCCGACGGGAACGCGGCGGCCACGTGGTACTTCTTGCCCTCGGGCGAGGTCACGCCCAGGATCAGCATGTGCTCGGCCAGCCAGCCCTCGTCGCGGCCCATGGTCGAGGCAATCCGCAGCGCAAAGCACTTCTTGCCCAGCAGCGCGTTGCCGCCGTAGCCGGAGCCGAACGACCAGATCTCGCGCGATTCGGGGAAGTGGACGATGTACTTGGTGGGATTGCACGGCCACGCCACGTCCTTTTCGCCGGCGGCCAGCGGCTTGCCCACGGTGTGCACGCACGGCACGAATTCGCCGTCGGCGCCCAGCACGTCGTACACGGCGCGGCCCATGCGCGTCATGATCCGCATGTTCACGGCCACGTACGGCGAATCGGACAGCTCCACGCCGATGTGCGCGATGGGCGAGCCCAGCGGGCCCATCGAGAACGGCACCACGTAGAGCGTGCGGCCGCGCATGCAGCCGTCGAACAGCCCGGCCAGCGTCTGGCGCATTTCTGCCGGGGCGGTCCAGTTGTTGGTCGGGCCGGCTTGTTCCTTCTTCTCGGTGCAGATGAAGGTACGGTCCTCGACGCGCGCCACGTCGGACGGGTCGGACAGGGCCAGGAACGAATTCTTGCGCTTGGCCGGGTTCAGGCGGCGCATGGTGCCCGCGGCCACCATCTGCTCGCACAGCCGGTCGTACTCTTCCTGCGACCCATCGCACCAGTAGATCTGGTCCGGCTTGGTCAGCGAGGCGATTTCCGCAACCCAGGCGACCAGTTTCTGGTTCTTGACCCAGGCCGGCACGTTCAGCGCCGGTGTACCTTGCATCGTGGGGTGGTTCATTTTTGAATGCTCCAAAGCGAAAAGGAATTCGGGGCCTGTCCGGCCGGGGCGTCAGCCGGCATCATGGGGAAAGGCGGGCAGCGGCCTGCCGCAAAGTGGGCGTGGCGCATGCGCTTCGCTGACCGTCACATCCCGTTACAACTCGGCGACGACCAAATCCGCGCAAATGGTCGCGGGGGTCCCTGCGGCTGCGATACAGTTGCGCTTCGCCCGCTTTTGGCGGGCGCCAGGGTCCGGTCGGGCATTGTCCGGCGGCAAACAGGGGGCGGGAGCGTGGCTCGACCGCACTGTCCGCTGCGGGAAGCGGGCAAGAATACCACTGTACCGGGCCCCTGTTTTTTGCTGCGCAGCATTGTTTCCCCTGTCAGAATGCCCGTTCGCCACCGCGCAGTGCGTGTCGCGCGGCGTGGACCGCGCGGCTTGCCAGCTGCGATTGTTGCGTCAGGGAAGCTAACAATACTGTCCGGCGCGCGCTGATTCTGTGGTCGCGCGCACCAAGCCCCCAACGAGTCACTCATGAAGATTGCCGTTCTCGACGATTACCAGGACGCCGTACGCAAGCTGCCGTGCTTTTCCTTGCTGGAGGGGCACGACGTCAAGGTTTTCAACAACACAGTCAAGGGCGTGGGCCAACTGGCCGCGCGGCTGTCCGATGTGGAGGCGCTGGTCCTGATCCGCGAGCGCACCCGCGTGACCCGCCAGCTGCTGGAAAAGCTGCCCAAGCTCAAGATCATCAGCCAGACCGGCCGCGCCGGTAACCACGTGGACCTGGACGCCTGCACCGACCGCGGCGTGGTGGTGCTGGAGGGCGTGGGCTCGCCGGTGGCGCCGGCGGAGCTGACCTGGGCGCTGATCATGGCGGCGCAGCGGCGCATTCCTCAGTACGTGGCCAGCCTCAAGCACGGCGCGTGGCAGCAGTCGGGGCTGAAGTCGACGACGATGCCGCCGAACTTCGGCCTGGGCCAGGTGCTGCGCGGCCAGACGCTGGGGATCTGGGGCTACGGCAAGATCGGCAAGCTGCTGGCCGGCTACGGCCGGGCGTTCGGCATGAACGTGCTGGTCTGGGGCCGCGAGGCGTCGCAACAGGCTGCCCGCGACGATGGCCTGAACGTGGCCGAATCGGTCGAGCAGCTTTTCACGGACAGCGACGTGCTGTCGCTGCACCTGCGCCTGAACGACGAGACGCGCGGCATCGTCAAGCTGGCCGACCTGCAGCGCATGAAGCCCACGGCACTGTTCGTCAACACGAGCCGCGCCGAGCTGATCGAGGAAAACGCGCTGGTGGCCGCGCTGAACCGGGGCCGCCCCGGCATGGCCGCGGTGGACGTGTTCGAGTCGGAGCCGATCCTGCAGGGCCACGCGCTGCTGCGCATGGAAAACTGCATCTGCACGCCGCACCTGGGCTACGTGGAGCGCGACAGCTACGAGCTGTACTTCCGCACGGCGTTCCAGAACATCCTGGACGTGCTGGGCGGCAAGCACGACAGCATCGTCAATCCGAAGGCCCTCACGCCAGCGCTGCCGCGCTGAGCGCTTCCCCCTTCCTGCCAGCGCTTCCGCGCTGAGCGGCTTCCCCCTTCCTGCCAGCGCTCCCGCGCTGAGCGCCTTCCGCCCTCCCCCTGCCCGGCGCGCGCCGGGCCGGCGTGCGTCTGTTTGCCCACATTGGCGGCCCTCAAACGAGCGGACGAGCCGGTACACTCGGTGCAAACAGTCAGCGTGCGACATCCGGGCCTCCGGTGCATCGCGCGCAGGCCCGCAAACGCAAGGAGGGCGTCCCGTGGCCGAATCCGATCCGCGTCCCAATCCCGCAGGCGCCGGCGGTGCCGCCGCCGGCCGTGTGCTGGCGGTCAACGTGGGCACCGCGCTGCCGCTGGTGGTGGCCGGTGCCGGTACCGAGGCGGTGGTGATGTCGGCCGTCCGCAAGCACCCGCTGAGCACGCTTCATCATCCGATCGCCGTCGGCGTACACCGGCTGGGCCTGGCCGGCGACGAACAGGTGGACCGCAGCGTCCACGGCGGGCCGAACCGGGCCGTCTACGCCTATCCGATCGAGCACTACACATGGTGGAACACGCGCCGCCGCGAAGCCGGCGTGGAGGAAGCCGAGCGCCCGCTGGCCTTTGGCGCGATGGGCGAGAACCTGACCACGCAGGGGCTGGTGGAGACCGCGCTGTGGGTGGGCGACCGCCTGCGCATCGGCGAGGTCGAATTTGTGGTGGAATCGCCACGCCGCCCAGGCTGCAAGTTCAACGCGGTGATGGGCTACGCCCAGGCCGTGCGCGACATGGCCCGCAGCGGCTTTTCGGGCGTGTACCTGAGCGTGGCGCGGTCTGGCGTGATCCGGGCCGGCGACACCATGATCCTCACCCCCGGCCCGCGCCGTGTATCGATTGCCTGTCTGGCCGAGTCCGCCCACCGCCAGGCGTCCGCGCGTTAGTCCCAAGTTGAGTCGTCTCGCTTTTCTGCTAATGTTTTGCATCTGATACAAGCGATTCGACCGACCCCCCGCGGGTCCGGGCAGCCTTTCCCCCGACGAAGCTGTAATGGCTTGTAATACCGCGCGCTTGGCCTGACCGGGCCGATGCGGTACTAGTAGCAATTTGCGCGGGCGCAAACCGGCTCCAAGAAGCCGGCGCCACCGGGGGAGCGCGCCACGCGGGATTTGAGGGTCCTCACATGAAAACTGACGGGATCGACCGGCCGAAAGGCTTCGTCGATGGCAACTGGAGCGCGTCCGCCGCCACGGGGCGCGGCCGCACTTCGCCTTGGATCGCCGTGGCGGTCGTGCTGGTGCTGGCGCTGGCCGCGTGGTTCGGCTGGAAGACGTGGTTCGCGGCCAAGCCGGCGCCCAAGGGCCCGGCCGTGGCCACGGTGACTACCGCGCCGGTGCGCCAGGGCGACGTGCCCGTCGAGGTCACCGCCAACGGCACGGTCACGGCCATGCAGACCGTCGACGTGCGCCCGCAGGTGTCCAGCACCGTGCGTACCGTCCATATCAAGGAAGGCCAGTCCGTCAAGCCCGGCGACCTGCTGTTCACGCTGGACACCCGCATGGACGAGGCCAATCTGGCCAAGGCGCGCGCCCAGCTGATGCGGGACCAGGCCGACCTGGCCGATGCCCGCCGCACGCTGGCCCGCAGCCAGGAACTGCTGCAACGCAATTTCATCTCGCGCAGCGCCGTGGACACCGCGCAGGCCAAGGTCGACGGCTTCGAAGCCACCATCCGCGCCGACCAGGCCGCCATCGAGGCCAGCCAGGTAGCCATCAGCTACGGCCAGATCCGCGCGACGATCGGCGGGCGCACCGGCGTCATCAACGTGTTCCCGGGCTCGCTGGTCACGCCGACCAACACCACCACCACGACGGCGATGGTCACCATCGCCCAGATCGCGCCGATCACGGTCATGTTCACGCTGCCCGAGCGCCAGCTTGCCGCGCTGCGCGAGGCGCTGCAGGCCGGCCCGGTCACCGTGACCGCCCAGCCCAACGACGGCAATCCGGCGCCGGTGACCGGCAAGATCACGTTCGTCGACAACACCGTCGACCCGCAGTACGGCAGCATCCGCGTCAAGGCCATGTTCCCGAACGAGGAACAGCGGCTGTGGCCGGGCACCTACGCCAATGTGAACGCCACGGTGCAGGTGCTGAAGAACGCGCTGAGCGTGCCGCCGCAGGCCGTGGTGACTGGCCCCGAGGGCCGCTTTGTCTATACCGTGGGCGCCGACAGCAAGGTGGCGCGCGTGCCGGTCAAGGTGCTGGTGTCGACGGCCGCCGCCGCCGTGGTCGAGGGCGTGCCGCCCGGCGCGCGCGCGGTGACCGAAGGCGCGCAGAACCTGCGGCCGGGCAGCCTCGTGCGCGAGGCCACGCCGCGCGCCGCATCGGCACCGCCCGCCGCCGTGGGCGTGGGCAACGGCGGACACTGAGGCCATGTCGCTTTCCGAGCTTTGTATCCGCCGGCCCGTCATGACGGTGCTGCTGTGCCTGGCCGTCATCGTCACGGGCATCGTGCTGTATCCGACGATCCCGATCGCCGCGCTGCCCAGCTTCAACTCGCCGGTGATCCAGGTCACGGCCACGCTGCCCGGGGCCAGCCCCGAGACCATGGCGGCGTCGGTCGCCACGCAGCTTGAGAAGCAGTTCGCGACGATCCCGGGCGTGACCGTGATCAGCTCGTCGAACACGCTTGGCAATTCCAGCATCACGATCGAGTTCAACAGCGACCGCGACATCGACGACGCGGCCGTCGACGTGCAGGCGGCCCTGTTCCGCGCCCAGCGCTCGCTGCCCATCGAGATGACGGTGCCGCCGTCGTACCGCAAGGTGAACCCGGCCGATGCGCCGGTGATCCTGCTGGCGATCAACTCGCCGTCGATGAGCCTGGGCGAACTCAACGCGTTTGGCGACAACCTGATCTCGCCCACGCTGGCTACGCTGCCCGGCGTGGCGCAGGTGCAGATCTTCGGCCAGAAGCGCTTTTCGGTGCGGGTGCGCGCCCACCCGGACGCGCTGGCCGCGCGCGGCATGACGCTGGACGAGCTGGCCACGGCGCTGAACCGCGCCAACGCAAACACGCCGGTGGGCACGCTCGACGGCGCGCGCCAGACGCTGACCATCCAGGCCAACCGCCAGATGACCAACGCCGACGCGTTCCGCAACATCATCGTCGCCAGCCAGCCCAGCGGCGCGGTGGTGCGGCTGTCGGACGTGGCCGACGTGGAAGACAGCGTCGAGACGATCAAGACCGGTAGCTGGCTCAACAACGAGCGCTCGATCGTGCTGGCCGTGCTGCGCCAGCCCGACGCCAACACCGTGGCCGTGGTGGACGCGATCAAGGCCGCCCTGCCCCGGCTGGTCCAGCAGATGCCGGGGTCGGTCAACGTGAGCGTGGTGAACGACCGCTCGAACTCCATCCGCGAATCGATCCACGACGTGCAGTTCACGCTGGCGCTGACCGTGGCGCTGGTGGTGATGGTGATCTTCCTGTTCCTGCGCCGCGCGGCGGCCACGCTGATCCCGACGGTGTCGCTGCCCATCTCGCTGATCGGCACCGTGGCGCTGATGAAGGCGTTCGGCTACAGCCTGGACAACGTGTCGCTGCTGGCCATCACGCTGGCCGTGGGGCTGGTGGTGGACGACGCCATCGTGATGCTGGAAAACATCGTGCGCCACATCGAGGAAGGCGTGCCGCCGCTGAAGGCCGCGCTGGTGGGCTCGCGCGAGATGGGCTTCACGATCCTGTCGATCTCGATCTCGCTGGTGGCCGTGTTCATCCCCATCTTCTTCATGCCGGGCGTGATCGGGCTGCTGTTCCACGAGTTCGCGGCCGTGGTGTCGCTGTCGATCCTGGTGTCGGCGCTGGTGTCGCTGACGCTGATCCCCATGCTCTGCGCGCGCTTCCTGTCGGCCGAGAACGTGCCCGTCGACGAATCGCAGCACGCCTATGGCGACCACGCCCACGGCGCGCCGGCCCACCGCGCGCCGCAGAAGCAGACCATCGGCCTGCGCGCCACGCAGTGGTTCGAAGACCTGTTCGAGTGGACGCTGCACCGCTACGCGCGCGGGCTGGACTGGTGCCTGGCGCACCGGCGCGTGGTGCTGGGCGTGGCCGGGCTGACGTTCGTGCTGACGGCCGTGCTGTTCGTCAAGATCCCCAAGGGCTTCTTTCCCGAGGAAGACATCGGCCAGATCCAGGTCAACGCCGAGGGGCCGCAGGACATCTCGTTCGATGCCATGTCGGATCGCCTGCGCGACGCGGCCGAGCGCATCCGCGCGAATCCGGCCGTGAAAAGCGTGGTGGCGTCGATTGGCGGCGGCAGTTCGCCGGCCATCAACACGGGCCGGATGTTCGTCGAGCTCAAGCCGCTGGGCCAGCGCCCCAAGATGCCGCAGGTGGTGGAATCGCTGCGCAAGGACGTGGCCGGCGTGCCGGGGCTGCAGGTCTATTTCTCGCCGGTGCAGAACCTGCGGCTGGGCGGCCGGCAGAGCAAGAGCCGCTACCAGTACACGCTGCAGAGCGTGAAAGCGGGCCAGTTGCAGGAGTACAGCGACAAGCTGATGGCCAAGATGCGCGCCGAGCCCATCTTCCGCGACGTGACCAGCGATTCGCAGCAGTCGGGCCTGGAGGCGCAGCTCTCCATCGACCGCGACAAGGCCAACGCCATGGGCGTGCAGATGCAGGACGTGCGCGCCGCGCTGTACACGGCATTCGGCGAGCGGCAGGTGTCGACGATCTACACGCCCATCGACAACTACTACGTGATCCTGACCGCCGCCGACGTCGACCGCGTGGACGAGACCGCGTTCTCCAAGCTCTACGTGCGCAGCAAGACCGGGCAGATGGTGCCGGTGTCGGCCTTCGCCACCACCGAGCGCCGCGTGGGCCCGATTGCCGTGAACCACCAGGGGCAGTTGCCGTCGGTCACGGTGTCGTTCAACCTGGCGCCGGGCGCGCCGCTGGGCGATGCGTCGAAGCTGATGGACCGCTACCGGCAGGAAATCGACATGCCGGCGTCGATCTTCACGAGCTGGGGCGGCGACGCGGCCGTGTTCCAGTCGTCGCAGGCCACGCAGGTGGTGCTGCTGATCGCGGCCATCGCCGTGATCTACACGCTGCTGGGCGTGCTCTACGAGAGCTACATCCACCCGCTGACCATCCTGGCCGGGCTGCCGTCGGCGGCCATCGGCGCGCTGCTGACGCTGTTCCTGTTCAACGTCGAGCTGTCGCTGATTGCCACCATCGGGGTGCTGATGCTGATCGGCATCGTCAAGAAGAACGCCATCATGATGATCGACTTCGCGCTGGCCGCGCAGCGCGAGCAAGGCATGGCGCCGGCCCGCGCCATCCGCCAGGCCTGCCTGCTGCGCTTCCGGCCGATCATGATGACCACCTTCGCGGCCGTGATGGGCGCCCTGCCGCTGGCGCTGGGCCTGGGTGCCGGCGCCGAGCTGCGCCAGCCGCTGGGCCTGGCCGTGGTGGGCGGCCTGCTGTTCTCGCAGGTCATCACGCTGTTCATCACGCCGGTGATCTACCTGGCGCTGGACCGCTACTCGGGCAGCGGCCCACTGCAGATCGACGCCGAAGGCAACCCGGTGGCCGACGAGGCCCGCGCGGAACCCGTGCACTGAGCGGCGCGGCCGGGCGCCCGCTGCCCGGCCTGCCGCGCCTTTTCCCTCACCTGGCCCGCCGCGGCCGTGCTGCCGGTGCTATCTTGGCTGGCCGGACGACCGCGCCCGTTGCACGGTCGTCGCTATCATTGGCATGAATGTCGATGGATCCTATTGATCACAATCCATCCATCATATGGATATTTAGCGCCGTCTTTCGATCATGACCCCTTCCCTGCTCGAATCCCTGATGTATGACGTGGGCCAGCTTTTTCTGTACCCCACGCTGGTGCTGATCGGCCTGCTGTTCCTCTACGCCTTCTGGGCCCTGGGCGACTTTGCGATGCAGGCGTGGCTGCGCAGCCGCCATGCGATTGGCACCGGGCGCGGCTACCCGCTGGTGGCCTGGGCGCGGCGCCACAAGGTGACCCACCCCGACGCGCTGGACGTGACCGCGCACAAGCTGCTGGAACGCCCGCGCATCGCCACGCGCGTGGCGCCGATGCTGGGGCTGGTCGCGACGATGATTCCGATGGGACCGGCGCTGAAGAGCCTGTCGGGCGGCAACCTGGCCAACGTCGGCGAGAACCTGACCATCGCGTTCTCGGCGGTGATTTTGGCGCTGATCGCGGCCAGCATCACGTTCTGGGTGGTCAACGTGCGCCGGCGCTGGCTGGCCGAGGAACTGGTGTGGCTGGGCCAGACGCCGCCGCAGTGGGAGCCCGAGGCATGAAGTTCCTGGACGAAAGCGAGGCCGACGACCCGATCCTGTCGGTGGTGAACCTGATCGACGTGTTCCTGGTGGTGATCGCCGCGCTGCTGGTGACCGTGGCGCAGAACCCGCTGAACCCGTTCCTGCACCAGGACGTGACCGTGATTTCGAACCCGGGCAAGCCGAACATGGAAATCGTGTCGCGCCAGGGCGAGAAGATCGTGCGCTACCAGGCCAGCGGCCAGGCGGGCGCCGGCGACGGCATCAAGGCGGGCGTGGCCTATCGGATGAAGGACGGGTCGATGGTCTACGTGCCCGAAGTGACCCAGACAGGCGGCACCGACCGGGCGCCGTCGCAACCGGAGCCCGCGCGGCCATGATGCGATTCCTGAACGCCCCGGCCGCCGTGGCGGCGCTGGTAATGGTGGCCGGCTGCGCCTCGACGCAGCCGTCGCCCGATGCCGCCAGCCGGCAGTTCGCTGGCAAGTCCTATGTGCTGCTGGGCGAGGTCCACGACAACGCGGACGGGCAGCAGCAGCGGCTGCAGGCGCTGACGCGCGCGGTGGCGGCCGGCTGGCGCCCGGCCATCGCGATGGAACAGTTCGACCGCGAACGCCAGCCCGACATCGACCGCGCCCGCCGCGAACGGCCGCGCGACGCCGACTACCTGATCGCCCAGGCGGCCGGCGGCAAGAGCGGCTGGGACTGGACGCTGTACCGGCCCGTGGTGGCGCTGGCGCTGCAATACGACCTGCCGCTGCTGGCCGCCAATCTGTCGCGCGCCGACGCGTCACGCATCGTGCGCGGCGGCATGGGTGACGTCTTCGCCCGCAACCAGCAGACGGCGCTGGGCCTGGACCGCGCGCTGCCGGCGGACATCGCCGCCGCCCAGACCGCCGCGCTCGACGCCGGCCACTGCGGCCATTTCCCCAAGGCGATGCTGCCCGGCATGCTAGACGCCCAGGCCGCGCGCGACGCCGTCATGGCCCAGACCCTGCGTCCCTACGCCAACCGCGGCGCCGTACTGATCGCCGGCAACGGCCACGTCCGCCGCGACATCGGCGTGCCCCGCTGGCTGCCCGATGCCGGCAACGGCGTGCTGAGCATCGGCTACCTGGAACCTGATTCGCCCGCCACCGGCTTCGACACCGTCGTGCGCGTACCCGCCAAGCAACGCGAGGACCCGTGCAAGGACGCGGTGATGGGAAAACCGATGGCGCGGTAGTGCGTGGTCCGTTTTGCCACCTCGCCAGTTTTTCTCCCCTCTCCCATGCAATGGGAGAGGGGCCGGGGGTGAGGGCGTTGAGGATCTGCTTGCCGACGGGTCTCGCATTTTGAACCGCCGGCCCTCACCCCCAACCCCTCTCCCGTAGTCGGGAGAGGGGAGCAAGACGGCGGGCGGTGCCGTGCGGCGCTGCCCTACTCCGCCAGCAGGAAATCCAGTTCCGCCCTCAGCCCCCTGCCCTGTGTCGCGTCGCGCAGCGTGACCTTGCCGCCGAAGCGGGCGGCCATTTCGCGGGTGATGGCCAGGCCCAGGCCGGAGCCCGGTTCGGTGTTTTCCACGCGGCGGTAGAAGCGGGCGAACACCTTCTCGCGCTCGTTTTGCGGGATGCCGGGGCCATCGTCCTCCACGGTCAGCAGCGCGTGGCCGTCGCGGCGGGCGGCGGATAGCGTGATGCGGCTGCCGCGGCCCGAGTACTGGATGGCGTTGTGGACCAGGTTGGCCAGCGCCTCGCGCAGCAGCGCGGCGTCGGCACGCACGGGCAGGGTCAGGCCGGCCGGGCGTTCCCAGCCGAAGTCCTGCTGCTTGCCACGTGCCAGCGGCAGGTAGTCCAGCGCCACCTGTTCGGCCACCGTCACCGCGTCGATGATGCCGGCCACTTCCTCGGACGCCGCGGCGTCGCGCGCGGGCTGGCGCACGCGGGCCAGCGCCAGTAGCTGGTTGGTCAGCCGGGCCGCCTGTTCGAGCTGGGTGACGATGCCGCCCACCGCCTCGGATGCCGCCGCGCGTGCCGGGGCGTCGTGCGGCAGTTGAAGTTGCCGCTGGGCGAATTCCGCCTGGGTCTTGAGGATGGCCAGCGGCGTGCGGAGCTGGTGCGCGGCGTCGGCGATGAACTGGGCCTGCGACTGCGCCATCGCCTCGGAGCGCGACACGTGCAGGTTCACGGCGTCGACCAGCGGGCGCACCTCCACCGGCACGATGTCGAACCGCAGCGGCGTCAAATCCTCGGGCGACCGCGCGCGCACGTCGTCGCGTACCCGTTGCAGCGGCTTGAGCACGTAGGTGATGCCGCCCACCAGGATCAGCGCCGACAGCGTGATCAGCGCGATGTCGCGCAGCAGCGCGCTGCGCCAGACGTTGCCGATCAGCGCGGCGCGCGGCTCGGCGGTTTCGGCCACCTGGATGATGACGCGCATGTTGGCGTCGGGGCGGTAGATCGGCCGCGCCAGCGCGGCGATGCGCACGGCGTCGCCGTGATAGGTGGCGTCGTAGAAGCGCGGCACGTTGTTGGCCAGCGCGCCCCGGGGCAGCGGCAGGTCGTCGTAGCCGGTCACGGTCTCGACGCTGCCGCCGCGCTCCATCGACACGCGGTAGAACACGTGGGTCTGCGCGGCGGTCTCGAACATTTCCATGGCGGCGTCGGGCAGCGTGAGCTGCACGCTCTCGCCGGCCATGCCGATGGCGTTGTCGATGGCCCGCACCGAGCCGTAGAGCGAGCGGTCGTAGGCGGTGTTGGCGGCGTCGCGCAGCGTGCCGTAGGTGAACCACGTGTCGGCCGCCATCATCAGCGCCAGCGCCGGTACCAGCAGGATCAGCAACTGCCGGCGCAGGCTGCCGCGCAGCCACTGGCGCACGGGCAGGCGCGCACGCGGGCGCAGGTGGCGCGGCCACATGGCGTCAGGCCCCGGCGTCGGGGGCTTCCGGTTCCAGCAGGTAGCCGAAGCCGCGCAGCGTGACGATGGTGACGCCGTGCCCGCTCAGCTTCTTGCGCAGGCGGTAGACCAGCACCTCGATGGCGTCGGGGCTGACGTCGGCGTCGAGCGAGAACACCTTGTCCAGTAGCTGCGCCTTGGTCAGCGGCTGGCCGCTGCGGGCCAGCAGGGCGCCCAGCAGCGTCGATTCGCGCGGCGTGAGCGACAGCGGCGCGCCGCCCAGCGTGAAGCTGCGCGTCTCGCCATCGAAGACCAGCGTGCCGCATTGCAGGCGCGGGTGCGCGCGGCCCCGGCTGCGGCGGATCAGGGCCAGGATGCGGGCTTCCAGTTCTGCGATGGCGAACGGCTTGGGCAGGTAGTCGTCGGCGCCCAGGTTCAGGCCGCGCACGCGCTCGTCGAGCGTGTCCTGCGCGGTCAGGATCAGCACGGGCGTGCGGTCGTCGCGGCCGCGCATCGACTTGAGCACCGCCAGGCCGTCCTTGCCGGGCAGGCGCAGATCCAGCACCACGGCGTCGTACTCCTCGGCCATCAGGCGGGCCTCGGCCTGCAGGCCGTCGGCCACGTGCTCGATGACAAAGCCGCCCTGCTCCAGCGCGCGGGCCACCCAGCGGGCCAGTTCCACCTCGTCTTCCACCAGCAGGATGCGCATGCCGGACCTCCTCTGCCCGCTCTCGTCGTGTCGCGCGGGGCCGCTCCGGGGCCCCCGCGGGCGCCTATAATACCTCCGCCCTGCCCCCCAGGTGTCCGCGGGCCGCCGCGTCATCGCCAGCGGTCCGCCCGCCTCCGATTCCCGTGCCGCCGAGCCTGCCCCCTTCCGCCGAATCCGCCGAACCCGACGCCTTCCGCGCCACGCGCCGCCATCTGCTGCTGGCGGGCGGGGCCATGGCGCTGGGCCTGCCCGCGGGCGCCCAGCCGGCGCCGCGCGTGCCGGCCGGGTATCCGGGCGACTACGCGGAGACCATCGCACGGGCGCAGCAGGAAGGCGCCGTGTCGGTCTATGCATCGACCGACCTGGAGGCGGTGCAGCCGCTGATCGACGGCTTCCAGGCGCGCTTTCCGGGCGTGCGGGTCCAGTATCAGGATCTGAATACGCTGGATCTGCATGAGCGCTATCTGGCGGAGACCGCGCGCCTGGGCGACGGCCGGCCGGCCCGCGACGCGGCGTATGCCGACGTGCTGTGGAGCACGGCGATGGACCTGCAAATCAAGCTCGTCAACGACGGCCACGCGCAGCGCTACGAGTCGCCCGAGCGCCGGGGGCTGCCCGGCTGGGCGGTGTGGCGCGACGAGGCCTGGGGCACCACGTTCGAGCCGGCCGTGATCGTCTACAACCGCCAGCATTTCGCGGGTGCGCACGTGCCCGGCAGCCGCAGCGGGCTGGCGCGGCTGCTGCAGGAACACGTGCAGCAATGGCGCGGCAAGGTGGTGACGTACGACGTGGAGCGCTCGGGCGTGGGCTACCTGCTGGCGCAGCAGGACGCGCGCATGGGCAGCGAGTTCTGGTATCTGGCGCAGGCGCTGGGGCGGGCGGGGGTGCGGCTGTCGGCGTCGACGGCCGACATGATCGAGCAGATCGCCAGCGGCGAACTGGTGCTGGGCTACAACCTGCTGGGGTCGTACGCGCTGTCGCTGATGGAGCGCGGCGCCGGCATCGGCGTGATTGCGCCGCGCGACTACACGCTGGTGATGTCGCGCGTGGCGTTCATCGCCCGGCGCGCCCCGCGCCCGCACGCGGCGCGGCTATGGCTGGACTACCTGCTGTCGCGCGAAGGCCAGGCGCTGCTGAGCCGGTCGACGTCGCAGCTCTACACCATCCGCACCGACACCGACAGCCAGCACACTGCCAACGCGCTGGCCGAGCGGCTGGGCTACGCGCTCAAGCCGATCAGCGTCGGCCCCGGGCTGCTGGCCGCGCAGGACGCGCTGCGCAAGCGGGCCTTCCTCGCGCGCTGGCGCGAGGCGCTGAAAGGCTGAAAGGCTGAAGCAGGGGAATCAGGCGACGACGGTCTGCGGCCGCTCGCAGAGCGCGGCCATCTCGGCGTCCAGCGGCGCCATCGGGCGCGGCACATAGCCAAGGCGCAGCGCGGGAGACAGGCGCAGCGTGTCGACAAAGGCGTCCGCCAGGCGCTCGGCCTCGCGGCTCAGTTCGAAATCGGTCGGGGAAAACAGCCAGTGGGCCAGCACGCCGCCAATGGCGGCATGGAACGCGTTGACGGCCAGTTCGAGGTCCAGGTCGGCGGGTAGCTGGCCGCGCTCCATGGCCAGGCGCAGGTGCTCGCGCATCTTGACCGTGCCTTCCTGGTGGGACTGGCGCTGGCGCTCGAAGATCGCGCCGTTGTCCTCCACCATCTCGCACTTGTGGAAGATGATCTCGAACACCCGGCGCCATTGCGGATTGGTCACGGTCTGGCGGAACACGAACGCGCAGATGTCGCGGATGCCGCCCAGCGGGTCTTCCTGCAGCGCCAGCCGCTCGGGCGCGCAGAGCGCCTCGACGGGCAGGTTCACGCGGTCGCACATGGCGGCGAACACGTCGCTCTTGTTCTTGAAGTGCCAGTAGATGGCGCCGCGCGTGACGCCGGCCGCCTCGGCTATGTCCGCCAGCGACGGGCGCGCCACGCCGCGGGCGTGGAACACGGCTTCCGCCGCGTCAAGAATCCGGTTGCGCGTCTCTAGCGCTTCTTCCTTGGTACGTCTGACCATTTCCTCTTTTTCCAGGACCAGGGCTTGCCGTCCGGGTCTTCTGACCCCTTGCGCGGATGTCGCGGCCAGGGGCTTTGGCCTTGCAAGTCGCCCGATGGTTGCGGCGGGCCGCATCGTACCGTGAATGGAACAATCGTGCTCACGGCGGCCGAACATTCCAATGCACACAACAGGTGCCATGTGTTGCGGGCACCGCTAATTTCGTAAGCGGGACTTACATACATGCGCGAATGTATCTATACTACGCGCTTGTCCGGAGTTCGGCCAAGCCGTTTTTTCGGGGGTGCAGGTGACCCGCCAGTCCCGCCGCCGATTCCGTCTGACTCAAACTTCACTTTTTAGCCGCCGCGCCCCGCCCCCGGGGCGCAACTGCTTCCTGCGCCATGCCGGGAGCGGCGCGGCAGATCTCAAATTGCCATCACGGGGTTATCGATGAGGAAGTCCCAACCAGTCCGTGGCGTAGCCGTTGCTGCCGCCGCCATCGCCGTTGCCGTGGCGCTGTCCGCCTGCGGCAAGAAGGCCGCCGAAGGTGGCGCCCCGCCGCCGCCGGAAGTGGGCGTGGTTACCGTCACACCGTCCGCCGTCGCCGTCGTCAACGAATTGCCGGGCCGCCTGGAAGGCGTGCGCACGGCCGAAGTGCGCGCGCGCGTGGAAGGCATCGTGCTGTCGCGCAACTACACCGAAGGCGGCGAGGTCAAGGCGGGCCAGGTGCTGTTCCGCATCGACCCGGCCCCGTACCAGGCCCAGCTTGCATCGGCCAAGGCCCAGCTGGAACGCGCGGAGGCCAACGCGGTTTCGGCCCGCCAGAAGGCCGAGCGCTACAAGCCGCTGGTGGCCGTGAACGCGGTCAGCAAGCAGGAATACGACGATGCCGTGGCCGCCGCCGGCCAGGCCAATGCCGACATCGCCGCCGCCAAGGCGGCCGTGACCACGGCCCAGATCAACCTGGGCTACACCACGGTCACTGCGCCGATCTCGGGCCGCGTGGGCCGCGCGCTGGTGACGGAAGGCGCACTGGTGGGCAAGGGCGAGGCGACCAAGCTGGCCACCGTCGAGCAGGTCGATCCGATCTGGGTCACGTTCACCCAGCCGGCGTCGGAAGTGGCGCGCCTGCGGGCCGCCATCGAGTCCGGCAAGGTCAAGGGCGTGAACGGCGGCGCCAGGGTGCACCTGTTCCCGGAAGCCGGCGACAAGGAATACAGCGCCACCGGCAAGCTGCTGTTCACCGACATGACCGTGGACCCGACCACCGGCGCCATCACGCTGCGGGCCGAATTCCCGAATCCGAAGCGTGAACTGCTGTCCGGCACCTTCGTGCGCGTGAAGATCGAGCAGGGCATCGACGAAGCCGCCCTGACCGTGCCGCAGCGCGCGCTGATCCGCAGCGCCCAGGGCGCCAGCGTGATGGTGGTGGGCGCCGACGGCAACGTGGCCGCCGTGCCGGTCAAGGCACCGCAGGCCATCGGCGACCGCTGGGTCGTGACCGAGGGCCTGAAGGGTGGCGAGAAGGTGATCGTGGAGGGCCTGCAGAAGGTGCGCCCCGGTGCGCCGGCCAAGGCCGTGCCGTTCCAGGCGCCCAAGACGGCGGAAGCCGCGCCGGCATCGGGCGCCGCGGCGCAGGGCGCGCAGCCCGCCGCCGGCAAGGACGCCAAGGCCGGCCAGGCCACCCCGGCCAAGCAGGGCTGAGGCGGCGAGCCATCCAGAGAATCCGCAGAGAATCCGTTTAGGGAGCCAGATTCATGGCGAAGTTTTTCATCGACCGGCCGGTGTTCGCGTGGGTGCTCGCGCTGATCATCGTGCTGGGCGGGATGCTGGCGATCACGCAGTTGCCGATCGCGCAGTACCCCAATATCGCGCCGCCGATCATCACGGTGACCACCACGTACCCGGGCGCGTCGGCCAAGACGATCGAGGACTCGGTGGTCACGCCGATCGAGCAGGAGCTCAACGGCGCACCGAACCTGCTCTACTACGAGTCGCAGAGCGAGTCGTCGGGGCTGGCCACGATCAACATCTCGTTCGCGCCGGGCTCCAACGCCGACCTGAACTCCGTCGAGGTGCAGAACCGCCTCAAGCGCGTGGAAGCGCGCCTGCCGGCCGAAGTGCGCCAGCAGGGGGTGCGGGTCGACAAGGCCGGCAACAACTACATGATGTTCATCACGGTCTCGTCGAAGTCGGGCAAGTCCGACGCGATCGAGCTGGGCAACTTCGTCTCGGCGCAGGTGGTGGACTCCGTCCGCCGCGTGCCGGGCGTGGGCGCCGCCGACCTGTTCGGCACCGAGTACGCAATGCGGATCTGGCTGGATCCGGCCAAGCTGACGGGCTACAACCTGACGCCGCTGGACGTGACCGCCGCCGTCGAGGAACAGAACATCCAGGTGGCCGTGGGTGAACTGGGCGGCACGCCGTCGCCGCGCGGCACGGAACTGAACGCGACGGTCAGCACCGAAAGCCGGCTGACCACGCCGGAGCAGTTCGCCAACATCCTGCTGCGCGTGAACCCGGACGGCTCGTCGGTGCGCATCAAGGACGTGGGCCGCGTGGAACTGGGCGGCGCCGACTACTCGACGCTGGCCCGCATCAACGGCAAGCCGGCGTCGGCCATCGCCATCAAGCTGTCGCCCACGGGCAACGCGCTGGCCACGGCCGAGGCGGTACGCGCCAAGATGGAAGAGCTGTCGCGCTTCTTCCCGCCCGACTACGAGTACAGCGTGCCGTACGACACCTCGGCCTTCGTGAAGATCTCGATCGAGGAAGTGGTCAAGACGCTGCTGGAAGCCGTGGTGCTGGTGTTCCTGGTGATGTACCTGTTCCTGCAGAACTTCCGGGCCACGCTGATCCCGACGCTGGTGGTGCCGGTGGCGCTGCTGGGCACGTTCGGCGCCATGCTGGCGTTCGGCTTCTCGATCAACGTGCTGACGATGTTCGGCATGGTGCTGGCGATCGGTATCCTCGTGGATGACGCCATCGTGGTCGTCGAGAACGTCGAGCGGATCATGAGCGAGGAAGGGCTGTCGCCCCGCCAGGCCACCCGCAAGGCCATGGGCCAGATCACGGGCGCCATCATCGGCATCACGCTGGTGCTGACGGCCGTGTTCATCCCGATGGCGTTCTTCTCGGGCTCGGTGGGCAACATCTACCGCCAGTTCTCGCTGTCGCTGATCTCGTCGATGGCGTTCTCGGCGCTGCTGGCGCTGACGCTGACGCCGGCGCTGTGCGCCACGCTGCTCAAGCCGGTGGAAGCCGGCCACCACCACGAGAAGAAGGGCTTCTTCGGCTGGTTCAACCGCACGTTCGCCACGGCATCCACGGGCTACCAGGGCATCGTGGCGCGCATCCTCAAGCGCTCGGGCCGCTACCTGATCATCTACGCGCTGATCATCGGCGGCGTGGTGGTGCTGTTCCAGCGCCTGCCGTCGTCGTTCCTGCCCGACGAGGACCAGGGCTACATGATCACGGTCGTGCAGCTGCCGACCGGCGCCACGCAGGAGCGCACCATCGGCGTGCTCAAGCAGATCGAGGACTACTACCTGCAGAAGGAATCGAAGGTGGTGGACCAGATGATCACGGTGGCCGGCTTCTCGTTCTTCGGCCGCGGCCAGAACGGCGGTATCGCGTTCGTGCGCCTGAAGGACTGGAAGGAACGTCCGGGCGAGGACCAGACCGCGCAGGCGCTGGTGGGCCGCGCCTTCGGCACGCTGTCGTTCATCAAGGACGCCATCATCTTCCCGCTGAACCCGCCGGCCATTGCCGAGCTGGGCAATTCGTCCGGCTTCGACTTCCGCCTGCAGGACCGTACCGGCCAGGGCCACGCGAAGCTGATGGAGGCGCGCAACATGATGCTCGGCATGGCCGCACAGTCGCAGGCGCTGGTTGGCGTGCGCCCGGAAGGCCAGGAAGACGCGCCGCAGCTGCGCATCGACATCGACCGCGAGAAGGCCCGCGCGCTGGGCGTATCGGTGGCCGAGATCAACCAGACGCTGTCGATCGCCTTTGGCTCGTCGTACGTGAACGACTTCATCTACGAAGGCCGCGTGCGCCGCGTGATCGTGCAGGCCGAAGGCCAGGACCGCCTGCTGCCCGACGACCTGGGCAAGCTGCGCGTGCGCAACGGCAACGGCGACATGGTGGCGTTCTCGGCTTTTTCGACGTCGCAGTGGATCATGGGCTCGCCGCGCCTGGAGCGCTACAACGGCATGCCGGCCGTGAAGCTGGCCGGCCAGGCCGCGCCGGGCAAGTCCACGGGCGAGGCGATGCGCGTGATGGAGGAAAACTTCGCCAAGCTGCCGCCGGGGTTTGGCTTCGAGTGGTCGGGCCAGTCGTATGAAGAGCGCCTGGCCGGCTCGCAGGAGCCGATCCTCTACACGCTGTCGCTGATCATCGTGTTCCTGTGCCTGGCCGCGCTCTACGAGAGCTGGTCGATCCCGGTGTCGGTGCTGCTGGTGGTGCCGCTGGGCGTGATCGGCGCGCTGCTGGGCGTGACGCTGCGCGGCATGCCCAACGACGTGTACTTCAAGGTGGGCCTGATCGCCACGATCGGCCTGTCGGCCAAGAACGCCATCCTGATCGTCGAGTTCGCCAAGGACCTGCAGGCGCAGGGCCGCAGCCTGATCGACGCCACGCTGGAAGCGGTGCACCTGCGGTTCCGCCCGATCCTGATGACGTCGATGGCGTTCATCCTGGGCGTGCTGCCGCTGGCCATCTCCACCGGCGCGGGCTCGGGTAGCCAGCGCGCCATCGGTACCGGCGTGATGGGCGGCATGATCACGGCCACGGTGTTGGCGATCTTCCTGGTGCCGGTGTTCTTCGTGGTGGTGCGCAGCCGCTTCAAGGGCAGCAAGGCCCAGCAGGAACGCGAACAGGCGCGCCTGGAAAGCAGCCAGAAGGAAATCTGACCATGACCAAGACTTTGACCACATTGCTGCTGGTGGCCGGGGTGATGAGCGGCTGCACGCTGGCGCCGCGCTACGACCGCCCCGCCGCCCCCGTGGCCGGCAGCTACCCGGCCGCGCCGGACGGCTACGCCACGGCCGAGGTGAAGAGCGGCGAGACGCGCCGGGCCGCCGATATCGGCTGGCGCGAGTTCTTCACCGACCCGCGGCTGCAGACGCTGATCGCCACGTCGCTGGAAAACAACCGCGACCTGCGCACGGCCGCGCTGCGGATCGAGGAAGCGCGCGCGCAGTACCAGATCCAACGCGCCGACCTGCTGCCGACGGTGAACGGCAACGCGAGCTTCCAGCGCGGGCGGTTCTCGGGCGCCACGTCGGGCGTGAACCAGTCGTTCACGGGCAACATCTACCAGGTGGGCCTGTCGGTGACGCAGTGGGAGCTGGACTTCTTCGGCCGCGTGCGCAGCCTGTCGAACGCCGCGCTGGCGCAGTACTTCTCCACCGAGGAGGCGCACCGCGCCGCGTACATCTCGCTGGTGTCCGAGGTGGCCAAGGCGTACCTGGCCGAGCGGGCCGCCGCCGAGCAGTACGATCTGGCGCGCGAGACGCTGGAGGCGCGCCAGAGCACGTTCGAACTGGCCAAGAAGCGCTTCGATGCCGGCGCCACGTCGGCGCTGGATCTGCGCGACAACGAGTCGCTGGTGGCCCAGGCCCGCGTGTCCGCCGCCCAGCTCGCGCGTCAGCGCGCGCAGGCGCAGAACGCGCTGGAAGTGCTGGTGGGCAAGCCCATCGCCGAGATTCCGAACCTGCCGGCGCCGATGCGGCTGTCTGACGAGCGCATCATCAGCGACATCCCCGAGGGCCTGCCCTCGGATCTGCTGACGCAGCGTCCGGACATCCGCCAGGCCGAGCAGGCGCTGCTGTCGGCCAACGCCAACATCGGCGCGGCGCGCGCGGCGTTCTTCCCGCGCATCACGATGACGGCCAACGCGGGCAACATCAGCACGTCGTTCACGAACCTGTTCGACAACGGCGCGGGCGTGTGGTCGTTCTCGCCGCAACTGGTGCTGCCGATCTTCGACTATGGCCGCAACCTGTCGAACCTGGACCTGGCCAACGTGCGCAAGAACATCCAGGTGGCCAACTACGAGAAGACGATCCAGACCGCGTTTTCCGAGGTGGCCGACGCGCTGGTGGCACGCGGCACGCTGGAGGAACAGGTGGCCGGCCAGGAGCAGCAGCGCAACGCCGAGGCCGCGCGCTACGAGCTGTCGCGGCTGCGCTTCCGCAGCGGCGTGGCGAGCTACCTGGATGAACTGGACGCCCAGCGCCAGCTGTTCTCGGCCGAACAGGCGCTGGTGCAGGCGCGGCAGCTTCGGCTGACCAACGCGATCGACCTGTACCGCGCGCTCGGCGGCGGCCTGAACGAAACCGGCGCGGTGGCCCAGGCGGCCCCGCAGCCAGCCCCGGCGACGACGACCACGCAGTAATCGTCGCGTGCAGCGCGACTGTCCATGAAAAAGGGCGAAGCCTTCGGTGCTTCGCCCTTTTTCTTTTGGCGCATGACGGGGGCGGATGCTGATGTGCTTGCCCTCTCCCCGACCCCTCTCCCGCGAGCGGGAGCGGGGAGCAACAACGCCGGGATCGTCGGTCAGAACTTGTACGTCGCCGCCAGGAAGAACACGAGCGGGTTGGGCCGCAGCGTGGTCTTCGACGTGGACAGCACGGTGCCGTCCGACGCCTTGATCGTCATCGTCGATTCCGATTTCAGCGGGATGTAGGTCACCGCGCCGGTCACGCCCCAGTGCTCGTTGAAGTTGTAAGTGGCGCCCAGGTTGAAGATCGGCGCCCATGACGACGACGCGTCGGCGCTGACCGACGTCGGGCCGGGGATGCCGGCCCCCGCGGCCAGGATGGCGCCGAGGTTGTTGTTGACGGACTCGGCAAAGGCCGGGTTGACCTTGATGTCGGTGAAGAAGTTGTACGACACCCCCACGCCCACGAACGGCCGGAACGACACCCCCGGCGAGCGGAAGTGGTACTGCACCATGGCGGCCGGGCTCCACTGCCGTGCGCGCGTGATGATCGGGTTCAGCGACGGGTCGCCCAGGCTCTGGCGGCCCAGCGCGCCGGCGGGCCCGGGCGGAATCAGCTCGCCGTGGCCGTAGATCTTGAATGTCGGCGGGATTCCGCCCACGCCCGTGATGGCGATGTGGTCGGTGACAAAGTGGCTGAAGGTCAGCCCCAGCGTGTCCGCGTTCGACGACGACAGCCCGCTGCCCGGCGCCGTGAACGATGACGGCAGCCCGAGCGGGTAGTTGATCGGCACGTCGACGACGTTGGTGGTCAGCGGCCCGCTGGTGCCGAACGTCTGGATATGGAACCAGCCGGCCGACACGACGTTGTCGCCAGCCTTCTGCGCGTGGGCCGGCGCGGCCAGGCCGGCGGCCAGCAAGGCGGCGGTGGCCAGCCGGCATGCCAGGGTGAGGCGCTTGTTCTGCATCGTGGTCTCCCCTGTTATTCGACGAAGGCGCCGATCGTGAAGTACGGGCTGCCGTTGCGGTTTTCCAGGAAGCCGAACACGCCGCCCGTGAACATCAGCTTGCCGGTGATGCCGGGCGTGCCTTCCTTGCGCGTGGTGGTGATCACGCCGGGCGTGGTTTGCGAGAAGTCGAGCTTCAGCGCGATGGCCCGCGTGGCGTCCGATGCGTGGAACGGGTCCAGCATGGCCGCGTCGGCCCCCACCAGCGCCGTGGTCTTGTACTCGAACGCGCTGTCCACGCCCACGTACTCGCCGTTGATCGTGCCCTGCGTGGCCGCCACGGCCGGCGCCATCATGCCGATGCCGATCTCGTCGTCGGCGCCCAGCGGCAGCGCCTCGGCGCTGGCGTAGCCCACGCGGATCATCACCGGCACCAGCTGGCCGCGCAGCTTGCCGACGATCAGGTACGCGCGGCCCATCACGGCGCCCAGCGTCGGCGCACGCTCGCCTTCGTAGTTGGTGGACATCAGCGTGCCGGTGGGCTGCGCCACGAACTTGTTGCCCTTCTGCTTGCAGGTGCCGCCGCTGCGGTTGTCGCAGACCGTGAACGAGCCGTCGGCCGCCAGCGACATCCGGTAGTCCTGCGCCACCTGCGCAAAGCCCTGCGACGGGATCTCGTGGAAGCCCGATCCGTTGTAGACGCCGGCCACCTTGCCCAGGTCGGTCTCGGTCTGGGCAAAGCCGATGAACTGGAAGTACGGGAAGGTGGTGTCGGGCACCGCGCCCGCGCCAAGCAGGCCGTTGAACTGGATGCGCGCGCCGGGAATGGTGCCGCCCATCACGCCCTCGCCCAGGAACAGCTTGGCCGGGCGCGCCGGGTCCAGGCTGGCGCCCTGCAGCACAAACGCGCACTGGTTCAGCTTCTGGGTCGGCAGCGTGGTTTCCTGCGCCAGCTTGCCGGTCATCACGTTCTTGCCGTCGGTGGGGTCCGAGCGCGTGGGCGAGACCGTGCCCGGCGTACGCGGCACCGACGAATCCAGGAACGTCACGGCCCACGTCATCCTTGCCGTGTCGATCTGCACCTTGACCAGCTCGCCGGAGCCGGTGCCGCCGATGTACGGCGTCGAGTAGTCGACCGATGCGGGACACAGCCGTGGCGTCACCGACGCCGGCGTGGACGTGCCCCCGCCACCGCCGTCCCCGCCGCCGCAGGCGGCCAGCAACGTGGTGGTGACGAGCGCCAGCGCCAGGCGCGGCGTCCAGCGTGGGATCGGATGCTGCTGCATGTGGAGTCTCCTTGGTACGTTCTTATGGGCGAGGCAGGGTACTGGGGTGCGGGCAGCGGCTAGCGGCTGGCCACGGCGCTGACGCGGAATGTCGGGTTGGCGGCGTCGCCGAACAGGTGCGCGTACACGGGGCCCGTGGTGATGAGCGAGCCGGTGATGCCGCTGTTGTCCACGGTGCCCACCAGCCCCGGCTGCGTGGCCTGCGTCAGATCCATCTGGAAGCCGCCCGTGGGCGTGAGCGACGGGTCCTGCGGATCGAGCCACGCGCCCACGTTGTCGTGCAGCGACGATGCGACGTAGCGGAAATCGCTGCCCGAGCCGATGTAGCCGCCCTTGAGCGTGGCGGCCGTAGCCGCGGTGGCCGGCGCCAGCAGCGCGATGCCGGATTCGTCGTCGATGTTGATGTCGAACGTCGACAGGTCCGCGATGGCGTAGCCCACGCGCACCACCAGCGGCACGCGCTGGCCTTCCAGCTTGCCGACCACCAGCACGCCATGGGCCCGCGAATCACGGGTCTGTACGCGCTGGCTGTAGAAGATCGGATACTGGGCGCCGCCGGACGCCTCGGCGTTGCCGCTGTCGAAGCCCGCGCCATCGGCCCGCAGCGTCCACGGCGTGCCCGTCGTGCGGCAGGCGGCGTTGTTCGGGCCCGTGCAGGACCCGTCGGCCTGCAGCGTTTCGGTGCCGCTGTAGGTGCCGGCCACAAAGTGGTCGCTGGCCACGATGCTGCCGCCGGACGGCACCAGGTGATAACCCAGCACGTTGTAGCGGCCGGCCACCTTGCTGAAATCGGTCTCGGTCTCGGCAAACGCCAGCGCCGGGTACATCGGGAACGTCTTGGCCGGAATGACGCCGATGCCGAAGATGCCGCCGAAGCTGATCGTCGCGCCCGGGATGCCACCGCCGACCACACCGTTGCCGACGAACAGGATCGGCGGATTGGCCGGATCGATCAGCGCCTGCGAGCGCCCGTCGGACGCCTCGGCGGTCTTCAGCTCGTACGCGCAGTTGTTCTGCGCGGCCGTGGGCAGCGGGCGGGTCGGGTGCGACATGGTGCCGGTGAACGTCACGCCGGCGCGGGTGGGATTGACCTCGCCCGGCACCTGCGGCACGGCCGATTCGAGCACCTGGATGCGGTAGGTGCCCTGCTTGCTGTCGAGCTGGATCTTCAGCAGTTCGCCCGCCCCCGATCCGCCCGTGTACGTGGTGCCGTAGTCCAGCGTGGCCGGGCAGATGGCGGCCACCGGATGATTGAGGGTGGGGCCCGACGGCGTGCACGTCCCATTGGTGGCGCATTGCTGCGCGGCGGCCTGCGGCGTGGTGCCACCGGGGTCGCCGTCGCCGCCGCCGCAGGCGGCCAGCGCGATGGTCAGGCTTACCCCGGCAACGGCAAAGGTGGTGCGTCGAAGGATCGACGGGTGCATGGTTGTCTCCTCGTTCTTATGGCGCGCGCACCGGCATGGGCCAAGGTGTCGCACGGTGGTCGGAATCTCGCGTTTCAAGCGCCTGCGCGCAATAGAGCGCTCGTTCCAAACATCGCCGCCGTGCCGTGGGCCGTTGTTGGCCAAGCGATCACGTGGCCTGTTCAAACCGCCCGCGCGTGGCCCGGCACGCGCATTCAAACGGGGGTGACGCCCGGCGTGGCGCGCTTCAGAACTTGTATTCGCTGTTGGTGGGGTCGAACGCGGACGCATCGAACGACTTCTTCGCGGCCTTCTCGAAGACGATCTTCTCGACCATGTTGCCGTCGGCATCCCAGGCCGTTTCCGCGCGCGGCCACGGATGCTTGAGGTCGAACATCAGCTGGACCTTCTTGGCGTAGTACTTGGGCGCGCCCTCGGGCAGCTCCCAGGTCAGCGCCACCATGCGCGTGCCGTGCTCCTGCACGATCTCGGCGCGGCTGTACTTCTCGGACAGCCCGGCGGCGCGCAGCGTCCTGGCGTCGCGTTCCAGCATCGACAGCACGAACTGGAAGCCCAGGTCGCGCACGGTGTGGTTCGACTGCGACCTGGCCAGCGAGCCGTCGATCGACGTCCAGATCGACGTGAAGCCCATGATGCCGCCCAGGTGGCCGTACATCTCGTCCTTGCGCTTGGTCTCGTCGTACAGGATCTCCTGCCCCGCCTGCGCGCCGTTGGGCAGCCACCTGGCGTAGAGCTGGCGCGGCATGTGGCGGTAGCGGATGAACATGCGCGCGGGCTTGTCCTGCCACTGGCCGTTCAGCCGCTCCTGGCGCGTCATCGTGTATTCGTACTCGGGAAAGCGGTTGATCTCCTGGCGCGCCCACGTCAGCAGCGCCTCGGGCTGCAGCGCGTCGAACACGGCCAGCACCTGCGCGTCCGGCAGCGCGGCCAGTTCGCCGCTGGCCGTCTGCCGGGCGAACAGCGCAGTCTGCTGGGCGGTGGACAACCCGTCGTAGGGCGTGGCGGGGCGGGCCGCGGCGGGCGCTGCCGGGGCGCCCTGCGCGTGCGCCTGGAGCAGGGTGCCCGGCTGCGTGGCCAGGAACCCCAGGATGCCGCCGATCGCGGCAATCAGGACCATCTGCTTCATCGCGTGTCTCCAGTGTGTGGTCTGGCGTCAGGCAAGACGGGGCCCTCCCGCGCGTGGCAGCCACGGCAGGTGCATGCGTGCGGCAGGCGCGGCGCGCAGGGGGTCACGCCTCGCCTTCGGCGTGGCGTATCAACAGGTCGTTCTCGAAGGCGACGGTTGCCGTCGCGGCTCGTGGCGGTGCGCGCCGCGGCCCCGGTGGAGACCGCGGCGGCGGGCCGCTATGTCCTGGGGCGGGTGCGCATCCAGTCGTCGAGCGGATTGCTGGGGAAGGTGGCGCAATGCTCGCGGCGTACCGCCATGCTGGCGGTGGGCGGCCGCGATGCGCCTTCACTGCGTGCGGCCCGCGCGCTGCGCCGGGCCCGGCCCATCGCCGCGGCGGTGGCGGCGGCCAGCTCCTGGGCCTCGGTCTCGGCCGTGGCGGCCTGCGCGGCCATCTGGGCCTGTTCGTCGGCCTGCTGGGCCTCGCCGATCTCGAACACTTCCTGCAGGGCGCCCAGTTCCTGCGTGGCCGGCGACGGCGCCTTCAGGGCCGCCACCACCATCGACGTCAGTTGCGCCAGCACCTGCGCGTCGCTCATCCGCTTGCCCTGCGTGAAGGCCGGCATCAGGTTGCCCAGTTCGTCGCCAGCCAGCACGCCGGCCAGCGCCTTGAGCGCGAAATGCAGGCGCCAGCCCAGTTCCTGGCGCGGCACGTCGGGCAGCGCCCGCGCAAACGCTTCGAAGAAGCGTCCGAAGACGGGCGCGTAATGGCCCATCAGCCAGGACTGGATGAATGGCGAGGTATCGGAATACACGCGCCCGAGCAGGCGCAGGAACGACGGGCCGCCAATCTCCGGCTCGCGCGCCATCTGCAGCGCGGGCACGAACAGCGCGCCCATCACGTGCTCGCAGCGGATGGCGTTGCCGGGCCAGCGGGCCTCGCAGGCGTCCAGCAGCGCCAGGCGCCGCGTGTTGAGGGGATCCAGCCGGCGGCTCAGCACCGACTGCATCATGATTTCCTTGCTGCGGAAGTGATAGTTCACGGCAGCCAGATTGACGATCGCTCGTGAAGTCACCTGCCTGAGCGAAGTCGCCTCGTAGCCTACCTCGATGAACAGTTTCTCGGTCGCATCGAGGATGCGGGCCTTCGTATCTCCTGCCGTGGTTTTCCCGGTCTTCATGGGGCGTCTCTCGCTGAAAAACCGCTGTGGACCCCTGCAAAAAAATGTCACGCAATCCACCACCGTCCCGCTCCGCGCTCTGTCGGCATACGGATGCTTCAAACGGTTGTAGGGAGCCTATCCAGCGCTCCGAGCGTTTCACAAGTCCATTTTTCGAAGACTTGCTCTAAATTGCAAGCCTTCTGTGGTGGCCGATTCCGCCAGGCGATTTCAGTCACGCCGTGATGGTCTTGCGCAACGTCGTGGCATTCTGCGCCGCCAGGGCCAGCACTGACAACTGGGGATTGGCCCCGATGCTGGTAGGAAATACCGATCCGTCGAGCACGTACAGGTTCGGCAACTGGTGATGGCGGCCCGCGCTGCTCACCACGCCGCGCGCCGGATCCTCGCTCATCGCGCAGCCGCCCATCAGGTGCGCACTGAACAGGAGCACGCGGAACGGCTTGAGCGGCAACTGGCCGATGGCGTCGCGCGCCTGCGGCCAGCTTGTGTACCACGTGGCATCCAGGTGGGCCGGCCGCACCCGCTGCGCCCCGGCCGCGAACTGGGCCTCGGCCATGCTCAGGTAGGCCCGGCGCACCCCGTCCCATAGGTAGTCGCTCACTTCGTAGTCCAGGATCGGGCTGCCATCGTCGGCAATCCGGACCCGCCCGCCGGGGCTTTCGGGCACAAAGCCGTCGCGCAGCAGCGCCAGCATGGCGTTGGCGTGCGGCAGCGCGGCCATGTCGCGCCGCAGGTCGTCGCCCATGCCGTTCAGCACGCCGGCGCTGATGCCCGGGAACATCGGCGGGACTTCGAGCTTGTAGCCGATCGGCCCGGTCGCGCCGTGGCGCCACTGGAAGTGGTCAGACGCGATCGACTGCGGCGCGCCATAGTATGGATCGATTTTCTCCGGCATTTTGGCGACACTCAAATTCACCGGATGAATAAACGTGCGTTGGCCGAGCCGCTGGTACGGGTCGGGCACGCGGGATCGCAGCAGCAGCGCCGGGGTGTTGATGGCCCCGCCCGCGGCAATGACATGGCGGGCGCGGACGGTGACGCGGATGCCGGTCGGCGAGTAGCCGTCATGGCCCAGCGCGTCGCCCGTCACGCCCCGCACGGCCTTGCCGTCATGGTCGATGGCCCGTACCCGCAGCCGGTGGACCAGTGTGGCGCCATGCGCCAGCGCGGCGGGGATCGTCGACACCAGCATCGACTGCTTGGCGTTCACCGGACAGCCAAGGCCGCAGTAGCCCGAATTCCAGCAGCCCTTCACGTTGCGCGGGATCACGTGCCACTCCCAGCCGAGCGCTTCGCACCCGCGCCGCAGCACCGCGTTGTTCGGGTTCGGATCCATCGCCCACGGCGCCATGCTGAGCCGTTCCTCGATCCGGGCGAACCATGGCGCCATGTCCTGCTCGCCGTGGCCGGCCACCGCGTGGTGCGCAGCCCAGTGCGCCAGCGTGCGCGGCGGGGTGCGGAAGCTCGACGACCAGTTCACCGTGGTGCTGCCGCCCACGGCGCGGCCCTGCAGGATCGAGATGGCGCCGTCCGACGTGGCCCGCGCGGCGGCCTCCTGATACAGGGTGCGATAGGCGCGCGCCTCGTCCATGTCGCGGAAGCTGTCGGACGTGTGCAGGCCGCCCTCCTCCACCATCACCACGTTCAGCCCGGCCTCGCTGAGCAGCTCGGCGGCAATGCCGCCGCCCGCGCCGGTGCCGACGATGACAACGTCGGCGTCGATGGTGCGCGGCGCGGTGAACGTGGCGGCGTCCAGCACCTTCCAGCCGGACGCGATGCCGGCGCTGTAGAGATCGGGAATCGGCATGGCGGTCAGCCCTGGAGGGCGCGGTAGATGGCGGGGTTGGGGCCGGGATAGCCGCTGGCGGCCCAGGTGTCCGGCGCGACGAAGTAGCTCACGCTGGCCAGCTTCACAAGCACCACGCCGCCGGCGTTGAGCGCGCCGATCCGGCTGCCGCGCCAGCGCGCCAGGAACGCGCGCACCTGGTCCGGCGTGGCGGCGTGCCACGGCGTGCGCACGCCCGCCAGCAACCAGCGCAGCGGCGCGCTGGCCAGCAGGTCCAGCAGCTTGCGCAGTTCGTGGCGTGCGTTGAGGTCCATCGCCGCAATGGTGCCGTCGATGTTGCGCATGGCCGCGTCGATGCGCCGTGCGCGGGTTGCCGCGTCAAGCCCTTCGAGTTCGCTCGCCACGGCCGGCAGCACCGCGCGGAACAGCGCCACGTCCGCCGGGCGCAGCCACGCCATGCCGGGCTGCGGCGGCGTATCGGCCGGCGAGCAGCCCGTCAGCCCCGGCAGCAGCGCCGAGCAGGCCACGGCGGCTGATAGCCCGGCACCGAGCTTCAGGAACACCCGGCGCGACGGGTCGGGCGGGACGGCAGGATCGGCAGGGTTTGTCATCGTGTCTCCGGATGTTGTTCTGCGCGTCGCCGGGGGCTGGCGCGGCCGCACTGGGGCGGCGTTGCGATTCTGCCGAAGCGGCGCATTTCTTTTTTGGGCCGTGCAACGGTTTCAAACGCACGACCGACTGGCGCCTGCCATGCCGGTCTTTCGGCACGAACGCCGTTTAATGTGACGCCAACGGCGCTGGATATCGCCGAAAAATAGAGCAATCCTTCCATCCACCGCATTTGACCGACCCGGCAGCGGACCCTACGATGACATCGATCAATGTCACAATCAACGGTGTTCGCAGCCCTCGCCACCCCCGGCGGACGCGACGTGGCACCAGACCGGAAAGCGCCCTCATGAATGCACCCGCCGAGCTGCCAGCGTTTCTCTCGTCCGAGCCGGAACAGGCGTGCGACATCGCCATCATCGGCAGCGGGTTTGCCGGGCTCGGCATGGGCATCCGGCTCAAGCAGTCGGGCGTGGACGACTTCCTGATCTTCGAGAAGGCCGATTCGGTGGGCGGCACCTGGCGCGACAACCACTACCCCGGCTGCGCCTGCGACGTGCAATCGCATCTCTACTCGTTCTCGTTCGCGCCGAATCCGGACTGGTCGCGCATGTTCTCGCGCCAGCCGGAGATCCGCCGCTATCTCGAACACTGCACAGACCGCTTCGGCCTGCGCGGCCACCTGCGGCTGGGCCACGAGCTGGCGCGCGCCGAATGGGACGCTGGCGCCGCGCTCTGGCGGCTGCGGATGCGCGATGGCCGGCGCGTGCGCGCCCGCGTGCTGGTGTCCGGCATGGGCGGGCTGAGCCGGCCGGCCATCCCCGATATCCCGGGCCTCGACACATTCGCCGGCACGCTGTTCCATTCCCAGCAGTGGCGCCACGACTACCCGCTGGCCGGCAAGCGCGTGGCCGTGATCGGCACGGGCGCCAGCGCCATCCAGTTCGTGCCGCAGATCGCGCCGCAGGTGGCGCGGCTCGATCTCTACCAGCGCACGCCGCCGTGGATCATGCCCAAGCCGGACCGCACGGTCACGGCGGCCGAGCGCTGGCTGTTCCGCCATGTGCCGGCCACGCAGGCGCTGGTCCGCACCGGCCTGTACTGGATGCTGGAATCGCGCGTGCTCGGTTTCGTGATCCATCCCCGGCTGATGAAGGCGGTGGAGCAGGTGGCGCGCCGCCACCTGAAGCGGCAGGTGCCCGACCCCGCGCTGCGCCAGGCGCTGACGCCCGACTACACCATCGGCTGCAAGCGCGTGCTGATCTCCAACGACTACTACCCGGCGCTGATGCGCGAGAACGTCGACGTGGTGACCGCCGGCATCGCGCGCGTGGAGCCAGACGCCGTGGTGCTGCGCGACGGCACGCGCCGGCCAGCGGACGCCATCATCCTGGGCACCGGCTTTCATGCCACCGATCCGCTGCCGCGCGGCGTGATCGTCGGCCGCGACGGGCGCGACCTGCTCGATGCCTGGCGCGACGGCGCCGAGGCGTACCTGGGCACCACCGTGGCCGGATTTCCCAACCTGTTCCTGATCGTCGGGCCGAACACAGGGCTGGGCCACAGCTCGATGGTGTTCATGATCGAGTCGCAGGTGAACTACGTGCTCGACGCACTGCGCCAGATGCGCCGCGACGGCGTGCAGGCCGTGGACGTGCGCCCGACCGTGCAGGCGAACTTCAACCAGGGCATCCAGCGCAAGCTCGGCCATGCGATCTGGACGGCCGGCGGCTGCGCGAGCTGGTACATCGACCCGCGCAGCCGCAAAAACACCACGCTCTGGCCCGGCTTCACGTTCCAGTTCCGCCGCGCCACGGCCACGTTCCGCATGGGCGACTACGAGCGCTGGCCGGTGCGCCATGGCAACGCCGCTGCCGCCGAGCCGGGGCATGCCGAAACGGTCCGCGCGTGACGCGGCGATCCGCACAACGACAGAGGAGCCACGCATGAAGGATTTCCGCAACCGGGTAGCCGCCATCACGGGCGCCGGCTCGGGCATGGGCCGCGCGCTGGCCGTGCAGTTGGCCCAGGCCGGCTGCCACGTGGCGATGTGCGACCGCGACGAAGCCGGGCTGGCGCAGACGCTGGCCGACGTGCGGCGCGTGGCGCCCGACGTGCGCGCCACCATCGCCTGCGTGGACGTGGCCGACCGCGCCGCCGTGCACGCCTGGGCCGACGCCGTGGCCCGCGACCACGGCCGCGTGAACCTGATCTTCAACAACGCTGGCGTGGCGCTGTCGAGCACGGTCGAGGGCATGGGCTACGACGACCTGGAATGGATCCTCGGCATCAACTTCTGGGGCGTGGTGCACGGCACCAAGGCGTTCCTGCCGTACCTGAAGGCCAGCGGCGAAGGCCACGTGGTCAACACGTCCAGCGTCTTCGGCCTGTTCGCCCAGCCGGGCATGGGCGCCTACAACGCCAGCAAGTACGCGGTGCGCGGCTTTACCGAATCGCTGCGCCAGGAGCTGGACCTGATGCAGTGCGGCGTGTCGGCCACGACCGTGCACCCGGGCGGCATCAAGACCAACATCGCGCGGTCGAGCCGGGTGTCGCCCAGCGTCAACGGCCTGCTGGTGCGCGACGCCCAGCAGGGCCGCGAGGAATTCGAGAAGTTCTTCATCACGTCGGCAGACAAGGCCGCGCGCGTGATCCTGGCCGGCGTGCGGGCCAACAAGCGCCGCGTGCTGATCGGGCCCGATGCCTATGCGGCCGACGCCATGGCGCGGCTGCTGCCGGCGGCCTACCAGTCGCTGGTGGTGCGCGAGGCGCGCCGCAAGCGCAAGCAGCTCGTGCCAGATGCCGCCGCCGCGCCGGCCCGCACCGGAGACGCCGCATGACGCGCGCCGCGCTGCCACGTGAAGCGGTGCTGCAATCGCCGCCGGGCACCTTCACGCGCTGGTTCGGCCAGGGGCGCGTGGGCCTGTTCAGCCTGTCGCGCGATACGCTGGCGCGCCGCTACGCGCTGCCGGCGTCGCGCTGGGTGCAGGTGATGGGCGCGCTGGTCCACTACACCGACGAAGGCGCGCCCGAGGGCGAGCCGCTGGTGCTGATCCACGGCTTTGGCGCGTCGCTCCATACCTGGGAAGGCGTGCTGCCGGCGCTGCGCCAGCACCATCGCGTGATCCGGCTGGACCTGGCGCCGTTCGGGCTGACCGGCCCGCTGCGCGATGCACGCGGACGCATCGTGACGATGGATATCGACGCCTACCGCGCATTCATCGACGCCTTCCTGGCCGCCATCGGGCTGCAGCGCGCCACGTTCGTTGGCAATTCGCTGGGCGGGCTGGTGGCGTGGGACCTGGCGGCGCGGCGGCCGTCGATGGTGAACCGGCTGGTGCTGATCGACGCGGCCGGCTTTCCGATGAAGCTGCCGATCTATATCGACCTGTTCCGCCATGCCGCGGTGCGCTGGTCGGCGCCGTGGCTGCTGCCCGAATGGATCATCCGCGCAGCCACGCGCGACGTCTACGGCGACGCCACGCGCGTGCCGGAGGCCACGTTCCGCCGCTACGTCGACTTCTTCTACGCGGCCGGCAGCCGCGAGGCCGTGGGCCGCATGGTGCCGAAGCTTGATTTCGACCAGATCGATACCGAACGCCTGCGCGGCGTGCGCCAGCCCACGCTGGTGCTCTGGGGCGACCGCGACCGCTGGGTTCCGCCCGCGCACGCCGACGCCTTCGCAGCCCGCCTGCCCGACGTGACGCTGCGCCGCTACGCGGGGCTGGGGCACGTGCCGATGGAGGAAGACCCGCAGCGCGTGGCGGCCGACCTGCTGCGTTTCCTGAACCGCGCCCCCGCGGCGCCAGCCCTTGCACAGGAGTCCACATCATGATGCCAGTCCGCCGTGACGTGCATCCCCACCTTCCGCCGGCGCGCATCTGCGACTGGCACGAGCGCGGGCCGCACGTGACCCATTTCATCAACGCGCTGTCGATCTTCTTTCCGGCCGGCGAGCGCTTTTTCATGGACAGCGTGCGCAACTACCGCGACCGCGTGACCGACCCCGAGCTCAAGCAGGCCGTGGCCGGCTTCATCGGCCAGGAGGCCATGCACACGCGCGAGCACATCCTCTACAACCGGCTGCTCGACGATGCCGGCCTGCCCGCGTCAAAGCTCGACAACGCCGTGGCAAAGCTGCTGAACCTGCTGCGCAAGGTGCTGCCGAAGTCGTGGCAACTGGCGCACACCATCGCGCTGGAACACTACACGGCGATGCTGGCCGGCGGGATGCTGGCTGATCCGCGCCACATGGGCAATTCCGAGCCCGGCTACCGGCAGGTGTGGACGTGGCACGCGCTGGAGGAAACCGAGCACAAGGCCGTGGCCTACGACGTCTGGAACCTGGTGATGAAGCCGGGCCCGTACCGCTACCTGCTGCGGGCGTTCACGATGCTGACCACGACGGTGACGTTCTGGGCGCTGGTGTTCGTGTTCCACGTGCGGCTGGTGATGGCGGACCGCACCTGCCGCAACAAGCTCACCGGCTTTGGCAGCGTGGTGAACTTTCTGTGGGGGTCGCCCGGCGTGCTGCGCAAGATGATTCCGGAATGGTTCGACTACTTCCGGCCCGGCTTCCATCCGTGGGACGCCGACAACCGCGCGGCGCTGCATCGCATCCAGCCGCTGATCGCCGAGATCGAGGAGACGGCGCTGCGGGCCGGCGCCAGCACCAAGGCGCCACCGATCCGCGGCGCGGCGTAGCCGGGGCGCTGGGTCAGCCCCTGGGCGGCGTCCCCGGCGCGTCGTGCAGATGTTCGAGGATGGCGGCCACGCGGTCGCCCAGGTATTTGTTGGCCGACAGCTCCAGCGCCCGCATCATCTCGGTTTCCAGCGCCACCAGCGCGAGCGGGCGGATGCGCCACAGCACGTCGACAATGCGCGGCACCTCTGCCGGCGGCGGGAGCTGGCCTTCGCCGAACTTGTCCAGTTCCCGCACCACCATCGCGACGATGCGGTCCGAGACGGCCTGGAAGTGCTCGCGCGCATGGCCGATGATGTCCAGCACGTCTTCCAGCGCAAAGCCGGCGCGCGCCATTTCGGCACCGGCCGCCAGCGCGCGCGGACTGCGCGCCAGGTAGCCCAGGCCGTCCGGCTCCAGCAGCCCCAGCGAGATCGCGCGGGCCAGCGCCGGGCGAGAGATCGCCCGCCCGAACAGCCGCGCCAGCGCCAGGTACGAATAGTGGCGCGGGGCCTCGCTGTTCCAGGGGCTGCTGATGGCCGTCTCCAGGCCCAGGATCGAACGCAGGTCGTGCCCTTCCACGATGGCCTTGAGCAGCTCCATGATGTTGGCCAGCGTGTAGCCGCGCGCCAGCAGATGGTGGATCAGCCGCAGCCGGCCCAGATGGGTCTGCGTGTAGATGCCCACGCGGCCGCGCCGCTCGGGCGGGTCGATCAGACCGCGGTCCTGGTACGAGCGGATATTGCGCACCGTGGTGCCGGCGGCACGCGCGAGTTCGTCGATCGTGTATTCCGGGGATGGGGTGCGCGCCGGTGCGCTGGCATCGGGCAAGGCAGGGGCGGATGCGGACGGCCGGGCGCCGCGCGGTTGGGAGGGCATGGCGAAAATTCTAACCGAGCCGGCGACGTTACAATGCGCCAACTCTTCCTGGCGTCCCCATGCATATCCGTTGGCTCGAAGACTTCGTGTGCCTGGCGCAGGCCGGCAGCCTCGCGCGGGCCGCCGAGCTGCGCAACGTCACGCCGCCGGCGTTCGGGCGCCGCATGCAAGCGCTGGAAGTCTGGGCCGGGGCGCCGCTCATCGACCGCAGCGCGTACCCGGTGCGGCTGACCCGCGAAGGCCGCCAGTTCCTGGAAGCCGCGCAGACCGCGCTGCGCACGCTGGACGAAACCCGCATGGCGCTGCGCGCCGCCCATCGCGCCGATGCCCGCACGCTCACCATCGCCACCGGCAAGACGCTGGCCCGATCGATGGTACCCGCGTGGCTGGCCGGCCTGCGCCATGCCATGCGCGACGACCCGGCCGGCGCCGGCTTTCGCACGCGGCTGTCCACCCATTCCACGCACGACGCGCTCGAACGCTTTACCGAGGGCGACGCCGATTTCCTGCTCTGCTACAGCCCGCACGACCTGCCCGTGATGCTCGACGACGCGCGCTACCAGTTCCACGCCGTGGGCGTGGAGCGGCTGGTCTGCGTGTCGGCCGCCAACGCGCGCGGCGGGCCCGAGTTCCGGCTGCAGAAGCCCAAGGCAGGCGCCCGGCCCGCGCCAGTGCCGATGATCGCCTACGCCGAGACGCTGACGATGGGCCGCATGGTCAACCAGGAGATCGCCCGCCGCAAGCTCGCAAGCTGGCTCGACGTCATCGCCGTCAGCGACTTCGCGGAATCGGTCCACGAAATGGTGCGCCAGAAGATGGGCCTGGCCTGGCTGCCCGCCCGCCTGATCGCCGATGACCTGCACACCGGCCGCCTGGTCCGCGCCGACCTGCCCGGCGGCGACACGGCCGACCTGGCGCTCGACATCCGCCTGTACCGGCCCCGCACGGCGATGCGCCCGCTGGCGGAAGCGTTCTGGATGGCGGCCACGGCGGGGTGATGGGGCTAGTCTGTTTGCAGCCCCTGGTTTGCTCCCTTCTCCCGCGTTGCGGGAGAGGGGCCGGGGGAGAGGGCCGGCGGTGCAAATTGCGACTAGTCGGCAAGCAGATGCTCAACGCCCTCTCCCCCAACCCCTCTCCCGCAGGCGGGAGAGGGGAGCAAAAGCCAGCGGTAGAGCCTGAACGCCATCGCTTGTTGTCTCCCCTCTCCCGCGTTGCGGGAGAGGGGCCGGGGGAGAGGGCCGGCGGTGCAAATTGCGACCAGTCGGCAAGCAGATGCTCAACGCCCTCTCCCCCAACCCCTCTCCCGCAGGCGGGAGAGCGGAGCAAAAGCCAGCGGTAGAGCCTGAACGCCACCGCTTGTTGGCTCCCCTCTCCCGCGTTGCGGGAGAGGGGCCGGGGGAGAGGGCCGGCGGTGCAAATTGCGACCAGTCGGCAAGCAGATGCTCAACGCCCTCCCGCAGGCGGGTGAGCAGGAATACCGTCCTGCACCATTTCCGCCCATTGCCGAAACGGCAACCCCCGTTGCCAAAGCCGCATCCTGCGCCGTTGCGCGCTCTCTACCATCGCCGGACAACATCTACAGACCTGCCGGAGAAATCATGAAGACCCTGCTGCGCGTGCTTGCCGCCGCTTCCGTTGCCAGTTGTGCATTTGCCACCGCCAGCGCCTCTGCGGCCGGTGGCTATCCGACCAAGCCGGTCACGCTTGTGGTGGGCTACACCGCCGGCGGCAGCGTCGATCTGGTGGCGCGCACCGTGGCGCCCGAGTTGGGCAAGCGGCTGGGCCAGAGCGTGGTGATCGAGAACCTGGGCGGCGCGGGCGGCACCATTGGCGCACAGAAGGTGGTCAAGGCGGAGGCCGATGGCTACACGTTGCTGATGGGCTCGGGCAGCGAGGTGTCGATCGCGCGGCTGACCAACCCGGCGGTGCGCTACGACGGCGAGAAGGACCTAGCGCCGATTACCTTCGTCGGCACGCAGCCGATGGTGCTGGTGGGCAAGCTTCAGTTGCCCGCCAAGGATGCCGGCGAGCTGATCGCGCTGGCCGGGGCCAAGCCGGGCGCGCTGTCGTATGCGTCGTCGGGCGTGGGCACGCCGCTGAATCTGGCCGGCGAGCTGATCAAGCAGCAGGGCAAGGTCAACATCACGCACGTGCCGTACAAGGGCGCGTCGGCGATGGCGACCGACCTGCTCGGCGGCCAGATCGACCTGGCGGTGATGGTGCTGTCGTCGGCGCTGCCGCATATCCAGGCCGGCCGCGTGCGTGCCTACGGCGTGACCGAGAACAAGCGCGCCAGCGTGGCGCCGAACGTGCCCGCACTGGCCGAGACCCCGGCGCTCAAGGGAGTCGACATGGGAGTATGGTTCGGATTGATGGCGCCTGGCGCCACACCGCGCTCCGTTATCGATCGACTGAATACCGAGATGCAGGCCGTGCTGGCGATGCCGGACGTCCGCAAGAAGCTGGCCGAAGCCGGCGTGGAGGTGGCACCGGCCAATCCCGCCCAGTTCGCCGCGTTCGTGAAGCGCGAGACGGCCAAGTACCGCACGATCGTCCAGACCGCCGACATCCGCCAGTAAGGACCGCCCGATGACGCCAACCACGCCCCCGCTCGACGCCTATCCGGTCGAGGTCGCCTTTCCGGACATCCGCCCCTATGCCGATGGCAGCACGGGCATCGCCTACGTCCACACGTTCGACAGTGGCGCGCCCGGCCCGCATGTGATGATCAACGCACTGACGCACGGCAACGAGGTCTGCGGCGCGATCACGGTGGCCGGCCTGCTGGACCACGGCCTGCGGCCGCGCCGGGGCCGGCTGACGCTGGCGTTTGCCAACGTGGATGCCTACGCCGCGTTCGACGCAGCCCGGCCCGATGCCTCGCGCTTCGTCGACCAGGATTTCAACCGCGTGTGGACCGCGGCGGTGCTGGACGACCTGTCGCGCGATTCGTCCGAACTGCGCCGTGCGCGCGCCATGCGTCCGGTGATCGACACGGTCGACCTGCTGCTGGACCTGCACTCGATGCACGAGAAAAGCCGGCCGCTGATTGTCTCCGGGCCGCTCGACAAGGGCATCGCGCTGTCGCGCGCCGTGGGCGCGCCGGCCGACATCATCGTCGACGAAGGCCACCCCGAAGGCCGCCGCATGCGCGACTACGCCGGGTTTGGCGATCCGGCCAGCCCGCGCAACGCGCTGCTGATCGAATGCGGCCAGCATTGGGAAACCTCGGCCGTCGACGTGGCGCGCGACAGCACTGCCCGCTTCCTGCTCCACGCGGGCGTGGTCGACGAGGCCGACCTGCCGGCCGGCTGGCTGCAACCGCGGCCCGCCACGCAGCGCGTGGTCCGCGTGACCGAGCCCGTGGTGGCCAGCAGCATGGACTTCCGGTTCGCGGGCCCCTACACCGGCCTGGAAACGTTCGACGACGCCGGCACCGTGATCGGCTGGCGCGACGGCGAGCCGGTGGTCACCCCGTACCCGAACTGCGTGCTCGTGATGCCGTCGCTGCGGCAACTGCGGCCGGGGGTGACGGTGGTGAGGCTGGGGCGGCTGGAGGTTTGAGGACGTTGGCGATGCCTTCGGCCGCGCTCCCCTCTCCCGCCTGCGGGAGAGGGGCTGGGGGAGAGGGCGTCGAGGATCTGCTTGCCAACCGTCTCGCAAATAGCGCGGCTGGCCCTCTCCCCCGACCCCTCTCCCGCGCGCGGGAGAGGGGAGTCCACCCCGCGTATGCAACGGGTTTCATCCCATCACACCGTGATACATCCACCCCACGGTTAGATTAAGCATTCCCTGAATTCAAGAGCATTGTCTGTACATCCGATAACTCCGTTGTGACGATCCGCCGTCAGAGCGGACGTCGCCCGTGCGTCATGACGGCGCACGGCGATCTACACGGAGCGCCCCTTGTCTTCTACCTATTCCCTTACCCTGCCGCAGCAGGCAGCGGCGGGCCGCGTGCGCGCGGCTGCCGGCAGCTGGAGCATCGGCACGCGCATTGCGCTGGTCGTGCTGGCCGTCCAGCTTGTTGCGTTCGGTGCCTTCTCGCTGGCCCTGTCCCATAGCAGCATGACCCAGCTCGAAGCGCAGGCCCGCGACGCCATCAGTGCCGAGAGCCAGACGCTGCGCGAGCTGGTGGCCCAGCTTGACGACACCATGCTGCAGGAGGCCGACCGCTTCCTGCTGAGCTTTGCCGCCGTGCTGCCCGGCCCGTACGCGGTGGACCCCGCGCAGACCGTCGAGGTGGCCGGCAAGGCCACGCCGACCTTCCGCAGCGGCGATCTGGTGCTGAACAACAGCTTCGAGGTGCCGGACAAGTTCTTTGCCAACACCGGCGGCGTCGTGGCCACGGTGTTCGCCCGCACCGGCGACGACTACATCCGCGTGACCACGTCGCTCAAGAAGCAGGACGGCCAGCGCGCCATCGGCACCCTGCTGGACCGCGCCAGCCCGGCCTACGCGGCCGTGTCGTCGGGCAAGTCGTACCGCTCGCTGGCGTGGCTGTTCGGCAAGCCCTACATGAGCAAGTACGAGCCCGTGCGCGACGCCGGCGGCAAGATCGTCGGCGCGCTGTACGTGGGCGTGAACGTCGAGGCCGAGCTGGCGGCGCTGAAGAACCGCATCCGCCGCAAGAAGATTGGCGACGACGGCCAGTTCATCGTCATCGACGCCAAGGGCGGGGCCGACCAGGGCAAGATCATCGTCGACCGCTCGGGCTCCGAGGGCACGGTGCAGATCGACGCCAGGGACGCCGCCGGCAAGCCGTGGATCCGCGACATGATCGCGGCCAGGGAAGGCGCCGTGACCAACACCGTGGCCATCGGCAACGACGCGGCGCGCGAGCGGCTGACCGCGTTCGTGACCTACCCGGAATGGCAGTGGACGATTGCCGGCTCCGTGCCGACGGCGTCGCTGCGCGATGAACTGGAAGCCAGCCGCAACCGCTTCCTGGCCGGGGGCCTGCTGGCGGCGCTGGCGGTGTCGGCCGCGTTCTGGTGGCTGCTGCGCCGGATGGTCAGCCAGCCGCTGGCCGCCGCCGCCGATGCCGCGGCGCGCCTGGCGTCGGGCGACCTGACCGCGCGGCTGGATACGCCGCGCAATGACGAGATCGGCCAGTTGATGCGCGCCATCGACGGCGTGGGCCAGGGCCTGTCCGGCATCGTGGACAAGGTGCGCGGCAGCGTGGGCGCCATCGCGGGTAGCACGAGCCAGATCGCCAGCGGCAATGCCGACCTGTCGTCGCGCACGGCCGCGCAGGCCGGCAGCCTGGAGCGCACGGTGGCCAGCATCGAGGAACTGTCCGCGACGGTGAAGCAGAACGCCGACAACGCGCACGACGCCAACCAGGCCGTCGCCAGCGCCGCCGAGGCGGCCCGCGCGGGCGGCACGACGGTGGGCCGCGTGGTCGACACGATGGCCGATATCCATCGCAACGCGCAGCAGGTGGTGGACATCATCGGCATGATCGACGGCATCGCGTTCCAGACCAACATCCTGGCGCTGAACGCCGCCGTGGAAGCGGCGCGCGCGGGCGAGCACGGGCGCGGGTTTGCCGTGGTGGCCGGCGAGGTGCGCAGCCTGGCGCAGCGCAGCGCCAACGCGGCCGGCGAGATCAAGCAGTTGATCGAGCGGACCGTGACGGACCTCAAGAGCGGCAACGAGGCCGTGCAGCAGGCCGGAACGGCCATCGACGACATGGTGCGGCGCGTGGAAGCGATTGCGGCGCTGATGGGCGACATCAGCGTGGCGTCGCGCGAGCAGTCGCAGGGGCTGGCGCAGGTCAGCGGTGCCGTGGCCGAGATGGACAGCGTCACGCAGCAGAACGCGGCGCTGGTCGAGGAGGCCGCCGCGGCCGCCGAAAGCCTGCACCACCAGGCGCAGGAACTGCGTCAGGCGGTGGAAGTGTTCCGCCTGGCCTGATGGCCTGACGACCCTGCCCCGCCCGGTCCGGCCGGATCGGGCGCGGCGGCGTGACTGTCAGGCGGCCGGGACGGCGGCCGGCGCCTGCTCGGGCGCCGGAGCCGGAGCCGGCGCGGCCTGGGCCGGCACGGGCTGCGGTTTCAGGCCCGGGAACAGCCGGTCGACCAGTTCCTCGATCTTGGTGTCGGGCTGGATCAGATGGCTCAGGTTGATGCCGCCCGCGCTGCGGTTGGCGTTGAACACGGCCTTGCCCACGCGCTCGCCGTTGCGGAACACCGTGATGTCGGCCGACACCAGGAACGGCGCGAGGTAGGTCTGCCGCTGGGCCACGTACATGGCCGTCATCGGGCAGGACGCCACCGACGAATACGGCGGCAGCATCTTGACCTCGAAGTTGCGCGCGCGCAGCGCACTGGCGAAGCTGTCGACGTAGGCGTTGCCGTTGACCTGGTTGGTGATGACGCAGAACAGCGCGCCATCGGCACCGACCATGCGGTTGCCGTCGACGCGGAACTGGGCCGGGCCGCCGAAGGCGCCATTCTGGAACCCGGCGATCGGGTCGATGATCTCGGTGCGGTCGACCGGCGTCACGCTCTGGTAAGTGGAACAGCCCGTGGCCAGCAAGGCCAGCGCGGCCGCAATCGTTGCTCTCTTCATTTCGGATCCTGATAGCGCGTCGGCTAGGAAGCCGGCCGCCCGGATGCCGCGCGAAGGGCGGTTCAGGGACGCATTGCCGGCAGCATGCCTGCGTAATGTAGGCGTGCCGGCGGCGCGTCAAAGCGAAGAACAGCGGGGGAGCCGGGCCGCAAATCGTCGAAGTGATTCGCGCGGCGCTTGGTGCGGGCTAGTTCGCGCCGCCCCGCAGCAGGCAGTCGGCCAGCAGCGGCGTGTTGCCGTCGCCCTGCCCCGCGCCGGTACATTCCACGGCCACCTTCTGGCCGCGCCGGACCATCGTGGCGCGCGCTTCCACCTCGCAGGTGCGCCCGGCCGGGCCGCAGATCTGCTGGCGCAGCAGCGCGGCGCGCACGACCTGGCTGGCGTTGTCGGTGCGGATTTCCAGGAAGACGTTGTCCTGCTCGCGCCGGATGCCGCTGGCCACGCCTTCGACAATGAAGTACTGGCCGCGATAGCGCTCGTCCGCGGCGGTGGCGTCGTTGCGGTAGTCGGCGGCCAGCGCGTCGGCCGGATACTGCGGCAGCAGGTTGGCCGGGCGGTTCGGGTCGATGCTGATGGGGTCGAGCGTGCCGTTGCGCGGGATGCCGCGCGGCACGCTGGCGGGCGCGCCGGAGGCGGCGGCCACGTTATCGGCCGCGGGGTCGGCGGGCACCGGATCGCTTTTCTCGTTGCCGACGAACCAGAGCAGGCAGAGGATGAAGACGGCAACGACGGCGACGAGGGTTTGTCTGGTACGGCTCAACATCGGGGGCGGGCGGACAGGACGACGAAGTCCGCAAGTGTAGCGCGCCCGGCGCGGGCGTCAGGTTTTCAGCCTTCCGGCAGCAGCGCCGCGCGCGCGGCGGCCAGGATTTCGTTCGACAGCGGCGTGCCCTGCGTGGCGCGCGACAGCGTCAGCGCGCCGGCCAGCATCGCCATCTGCGCCAGCGCGGCCTGCCGGTTCGCGGCGGCGTCGTCGCCGGGCTGGACGCTGGCGAGGATGTCCAGCAACTGCTCCACGCCCGCGTGGAAGGCCCCGCGCACGGGCTTGTCGTCGGGCTCGCGCGCCACGTCGTTGGCCAGCGCGGCCACCGGGCACCCGGCGCCGGCATTGTTGCGATTGCGCGCGGACAGGTAGCCATCGACCAGTGCCGACCGCGCGGCGGCCCGGTCCGGCGCCTCGCCCACGCGCTTGCGCCAGCGGGCTTCGGACTCCTCGAACGCGCGCGCGCAGGCGATGGCTGCGAGCGCGTCCTTCGATTCGAAGTGGCCATAGAACCCGCCGTGCGTGAGCCCGGCGGCGCCCATCAGATCGGCCACGCTGATGCCATGAAAGCCCTGCTCGCGGAACAGCCGTGACGACACCTGTTCGATGATGGCGCGGTTCTTTTCCGCTTCCGCTTTCGATACGCGGGGCATGTTGGACTCCGGTTTGCGTTGTGGCCGATGGTCCGCCACATCGCCCCGCAAGTCAACGCGACACCTTGGAGGAAACCCTCGCCGGCGCGCGCCATGCGCGCATCACACGAGCGTGCCGCCCGGCCCGCCGAGCGCGGCCAGGTACTCGTCCGCCCCGTACGGCGCCCGCTGGCCCTGCCGCGCCAGAAAGTAGTCGCGCAGGATATCGCCCTGCTGCTCCAGCTTGTAGGCGCCCAGCGGCTTGCCGGCATCGAGCCGGTAGCGGTACTGGTCGAACCCCAGGAAGTGCTTGACCTGCTCAACCGCCCCGCGCAGCAGCACGTTGACCCCATGCTGGTACTGCCAGACATGGGCCATCTCGTGGATGAACAGCCCCTGCAGCGCCAGGCTGGCCACACTGAAGTCGGTCAGCCCCCGCAGCCGGCGGCCAAGGTAGATCTGGCCATTCGGCGTGATGATGTAGTGCCCGCCCTGCCAGAACACGTAGTTGCGATGGTGCACACGCACGCGCGTGTAATCGATGGTATCGGCAAAGATCGACCGGGCGAGCGCGCGTTCGCCGGGGGAGAGGAGGCGGGATCGTGAAGCGTCGGGCATGTTGTGGCTGGCGCTCGGGCGGGACGGCTGGCGACTACGTGGCACTCGCACCGGCGGCAGATTCAGACGCCGGCTTGGCGCGGAAACCTGGCGCATACAACATTGTTGAGCCAAGTGGCAACTCCTTGCGTTTCAAGGGGTTACGACATCTTCGGGCCGGTTTTGGTTCAGCAACTTGGCGCGCGGCGGGCAGATAGCCGTGCCGTTGCGCCAAGTTACGGAGCACGATAGCGTGTACCACTGCGCACGCCCTCCTGAAGCAGCCTGCCTTCCCTGACCAGTTGTTCGAGGGCGCGCCGGATGCGGGAGCGCGGAATCTCCGGGCCGATGCGCGCGTGGATGTCGCCGATCCGGGTCTGCGGATAGCGCTCCACATCCTCGACGATCAGCGCAAGAAGACGGTGCGGCTCGATGCGCTTGAGCGTGGTGGCGGCAGTGAAGTCAAGGCTGCGCACCAGTTGCGGATCGATAAAGTAGCGTGTGGCCTGGGTCCGGCCCGTACAGCGGACCAGTTGCCACTCCAGCGGCCGCTTGAGCCACGGGCGTAGCAGGTCGATCGAGGCCAGTTCCAGCGCCTGGGCCAGTTCCCGCGCGGTCAGGCCCTCGTGCTGGGCCAGCAATCCCATGGCGATGCGTTCGCGCTGGGTCAGATGGTACGTCTGGTCGGCCTTGGCGATGAAGTCGATCACGTCGGGCTGGACGATGCGGCGGCGCACGGTTACCTGAACCCGGTCATGGCTTTCGGTCAGCTCCGGCGCCGGCCTGCCTTGCGACAGCAGCACCTCGTAGATCTTGTCGAAGCCGCTGCCCTCTCGCTCCATGAGCTTGAGATCGTGGAACACCCGTGCAAGGTGTTCGTTGCGGCGTACGGTCACATGCAGGACGTTCTGTGGCGTCACGCCGAGCGGGAGCGGGCCGGGATTCACCACCTCCAGACGGTCGGGGTACAGGTTCAGGAAGATATCGCCGCGTTGCGTGTAGGGCCGATGGACCAAGGCATTCACCAGCAGCTCACGCACGACGATTTCGTCGAATGCCGGGACATTCTGGCGGTACAGGCCGTCGGGCAGTTCGTACCGTTCACGGAAGTCTGGCACGTCTTGCCAGACCGCCTCGATCATCTCCATGGGACTCAGCGTATGGTCGTCCCAGACCCATTTGTTGACCTTCTGGGCGTGCTCGTCGAACTTGACGAACTGGATGACCGGCGCCGTCGACAATTGCGCCCGATGCGCCTGCCGACCGACGCAGAGGATGCCGAGATGGGTCAGATACAGACCCTGCGCCAACTGGTAATGATCGAGCAGCTCCTCGTCTGCCTTCTCCTTGACCGATGCCTTGACGCGATCCGACGCGCGCAGGGCATCGAGGAATCGGCGCACCTTGTCTGGATCGCGCTCGCTACGGGGGACGCGGAGGGTGGTCTGCGACTCCCACGGCAGGGCTGTCCGCTCGGCGGCAAGGCGCATCACCTCGTCCCCGGTGACGGGCTTGCTCTGGTCCGCGATGCGCAGGAAGTAGCGGCCATCGGTGGTCGACGCCACGGCTGCGGAGCGCGGGATGGCCAGGTCGATGTACTGGCCGCCGTTGTCGGCCGTCCGGACGTTGGGAAGCGCCACCACGTTGACGGTGCGCTCGGCGAGCTTGCGCCGGAGCATGTCGGGCAACTCGCTCGGGATATGCTGGTGCGCGGGCGGGCTGGTCTCGTCGTCCTCGATGCCCAGCAGCAGATGTCCGCCCGTTGCATTGGCAAACGCCACGCAATCCTTGACCAGTTCGGCCCAGTCCGCCGTCTTGCCCCATACCGCGCGCAGCGACTTCTTGTCGAGCAATTGGCCTTCCCGGCTCATCGGCAGGCTCTCCTCACTTCCCAATACAAAACCGCGTGAAGATCGTGCCGAGCAGGTCGTCGCTCGTGAACTCGCCGGTGATGCTGTTCAGGTGCTCCTGCGCCAGGCGCAGTTCCTCGGCGAACAGGTCCAGCGCCTGGGCGTTCTGCTCGGCGCGTTCGACGGCGCAGTCCAGGTGGGACTGGGCGCTGCGCAGCGCCGTCAGGTGGCGTTCGCGGGCCAGGAACGTGCCTTCGTTGCCCGATTGCCAGCCGATCAGGCGCAGCAGCTCGCGGCGCATCAGGTCGATGCCGGCGCCGGTGCGCGCGGAGATCCAGATCTCGGTCGGGTTCGGGCCGTTGGCGGCCACCACGTGCGGGCGGTTGCCGCCAAAGCCCATCTGGCCCGCCGCCGGCGCCAGGTCGATCTTGTTGACCACGCGCACGATGGGCGATCCGGGTGGGAGCTGGCCGCTGAGGCGGTCGTCGATATGGTCGTCGACCTCGGAGATGCCGTGTTCCAGGTAGTCGGCCGCGTCCACCAGGTGCAGCACGATGTCGGCGCGGCGGATGGCGTCCCAGGTACGTTCGATGCCGATGCGCTCCACCTCGTCGGCCGCGTCGTCGCGCAGGCCGGCCGTGTCGATGATATGGATGGGGATGCCGTCGATCTGGATCGTCTCGCGCACGCGGTCGCGCGTGGTGCCGGCGATGGGCGTGACGATGGCCAGTTCGGCGCCGGCCAGCGCGTTGAGCAGCGACGACTTGCCCACGTTCGGCTGGCCCGCCAGCACCACCGACAGCCCCTCGCGCAGCAGCGATCCCTGCCGGGCCTGCTTCAGCACGCCGGCCAGGTCCGTGCGGATGCGCGCAAGCTGGCCGCGCGCGTCGGACGCTTCCAGGAAGTCGATCTCTTCCTCCGGAAAGTCCAGCGTCGCCTCCACCAGCATGCGCAGGTGGATGACCTTTTCGACCAGCGCGTGGATGGCGCGCGAGAATTCGCCCTCCATCGAGCGCGCGGCGGAGCGGGCGGCGGCCTCGGTGCTGGCTTCGATCAGGTCCGCCACGGCCTCGGCCTGGGCCAGGTCCAGCTTGTCGTTCAGGAATGCGCGCCGGGTGAATTCGCCGGGCTCGGCCACGCGCAGGCCGATGTCGCGGCCGGCCTGCAGGCAGCGCGACAGCAGCATCTGCATGACCACGGGGCCGCCATGGCCCTGGAGTTCGAGCACTTCCTCGCCGGTGTAGGAATTGGGCGCCGGGAAGTACAGCGCCAGGCCGTGGTCGATGACCTTGCCGTGCGCGTCCAGGAACGGCAGGTACGTGGCGTGGCGCGGTTGCAGCGCGCGGCCGCAGACGGCGCGCATGACGCTGCCGACGTCGGGGCCCGACACACGCACGACGCCGATGCCGCCGCGGCCCGGTGCGGTGGCGATGGCGGCAATGGGAAGCTGGGTAGCAGTCATGGGCGGTATTGTCGCAGATCGATCCTTGGCCGGGATGGCCGCGGCATTCAGGCTTGCGGGTCGTCGACGCCCAGGCATTCGCACATCAGCCGGCGCGCCACGGCGCCGTCGATCACGGCGCCCAGTTCGGTCTGCCGCGCCACCAGTTTCTTGCGCAGCTTGTTGCGGTAGCGGCCCGGCAGCACGTCGGACAGCGCCTCGATCGCGTAGCGCAGCCGCTTGTTGCCGATGCGCAGCTGGTGGACGTGTTCGGTGCGGCCGTCGCGCGCGATGCGGGCCCGCTCGCGCACGTCGGCGCGTGCCTTGCGGATCCGCCGCGGGCCGAACGTCCGCATCCGGCCCCGCGACGGGCGCGCCGCCAGATGCGCCAGGTCACGCTTCAGCGTAGGCAGCGGCGCCTGCCGGTAACGTGACAATCTTGTCATCATCGACGCGTGCGCGGTGGTTCGGCGGGCCTGCGCGGTGTCGATCAGTGCCGCCAGCACGGGGTTGGCGGGCTGCTGCGCCAGTGCCGGGGCCAGGGTCTCGGCGATGAAGACGTCCCAGTCGCGTACATCGCCGGCGGCGTCGGCCACGTCGTGCAGCGCCTGCTTCCAGCGCGCCTTGACGCTGTCCGGCAGGACCGGGCCGAAGGCCCATGTCACCGCCCGCAGGTGGCGCACGGCCACGCGCAGGTCGTGCACGTCCTCCACCTCGTCGCGATGTTGCAGGGCATCAAGGTGATGGTGCACGGCCTGCAGGCCCGCATCGGCCAGCGCGACGAACGCGGCGGCGGGGCGCATCTTCCGGTGCAGCTCGGGCGGACGGCTCATGGCGGTGTCTCTGTTGGCAAAGAGAGTGACTGCGCAGCGTCCGTCTAGTGTAGGCGACGGCGCACGAGGCTGCCGCCGCCCTGCGTCGGCCGGCTATCGCGTGGCGACGATGAACACGCGCGGAAACGGCAGCAGCACGGTGCCGTCCGCCATCGGCGGGAAGACCTTGGCCAGCGCCGCCTCGTAGCGTGCCAGGTAGTCGGCCTGCTCGGCGGCGTCGAGCGGCGCCAGGAACGGCCGCAGCCCGCTGCCCTTGAACCATTCCACCACCGCTGCCGGGCCGCCCTGGAGCGGGTGCTGGTAGATCGTGCGCCAGATATCCACGCGCGCGCAGTGCGGCTTCAGCAGTTCGTAGTACCAGCGCTCGGACGCCAGCGCGGTGTGGGCATCGGCCGCGGCCGCCAGCTTGGGCGCCCACGGGCCCTGCAGCGCGGTCTCGCGCATCAGCAGGTGCGGCGGTTCGTTGAGGTTGTCGGGCATCTGCATGGCCAGGCTGCCGCCGGGTGCCAGCTTGCCCACCAGCGACGGGAACAGCCGCGCGTGGTCGGGCACCCACTGGAACACGGCGTTGGCCAGGATGACGTCCCAGGGGCCGGCATCGGTCCACTGGGAAACCTCGGCGATGTCGAAGCGCAGGCCGGGCAGCCGCTTGCGCGCGGCGGCGATCATGTCGGCGTCGCTGTCCAGGCCGGTGACTTCCGCCTGCGCATAGCGCGCCGCCAGGACCTCCGTGGAATTGCCGGGGCCACAGCCCACGTCCGCCACGCGGCGGGCGCTGGCGGTGGGAATAGCGGCGACGAGGTCCCGCACGGGGCGGGTGCATTCGTCCTCGAACTGCACGTACTGGCTGGCCGACCACGTCATGGTCTGTCTCCCCTTTGAACCGCCGATCTGGCGAATGTGCGATCTTGCGCGCTTCGGTGCGGCGCAGGTCTTATATAAGACACAGGCTTCGAAGCATACGCCGGTAACAAAAAACCCGGCACGGGGCCGGGTTTCTCGGTACTGCGGCGGGGGACGGTCAGCCCTTGGCCACCGCGGTCGCCTTGCCCTTGCTGAGCATGCGGTTGATCTGCCACTGCTGGGCGATCGACAGGATGTTGTTCACCACCCAGTACAGCACCAGGCCGGCCGGGAAGAAGAAGAACATGAACGAGAACACCAGCGGCATGATCATCATGACCTTGGCCTGCACGGGGTCCGGCGGGGTCGGGTTCAGCTTGGTCTGCACGAACATCGACACGGCCATCACGACCGGCAGGATGTAGAACGGGTCCGGCACCGAGAGGTCGTGGATCCAGCCCAGCCACGGCGCGCCGCGCATTTCCACCGACGACAGCAGCACCCAGTACAGCGCGATGAACACCGGGATCTGGATCACGATGGGCAGGCAGCCGCCGAGCGGGTTGACCTTCTCGGTGCGGTACAGCGCCATCATCTCCTGGTTCATCTTCTGCGGGTCGCCCTTGTAGCGCTCGCGGATGGCCGTCATGCGCGGCTGCAGGTCCTTCATCTTGCCCATCGACTTGTAGCTGGCGGCCGACAGCGGGAAGAACACCAGCTTGATCAGCACCGTCAGGGCGATGATCGACCAGCCCCAGTTGCCCAGGAAGCCGTGCAGCTTTTCCAGCAGCCAGAACAGCGGCTTGGCCAGGATGGTCAGCCAGCCATAGTCCTTGACCAGCTCCAGGCCCGGCGTCACCTGTTCGAGCATGTGCTCTTCCTGCGGGCCGGCAAACAGGCGCGCGTCGGTGCTGACCGTGGCGCCCGGCGCGATCTGGCCCAGCGGCTGCTGGACACCCACGCGGTACAGGTTCGGGTCGATCTGCTCGGCGTAGAAGCTGTGCTGCTTGCCGTTCTGCGGAATCCAGGCCGACGCGAAGTAGTGCTGCACCATCGCCACCCAGCCGTTGTCGGTGGCGGCCGGCACGGTGGCCTTGCCCTTCGAGATGTCCTCGAAGCTGAGCTTGTGGTACTTGTCGGCGTTCGTGTAGATGGCCGGGCCCGTGAACGTGCTGTAGAACTGCGACTGCTCGACCTTGCTGCCGTCGCGCGCCAGTTCCAGGTACAGCGTGGGCGAGACCGGAGCGGTGCCCGCGTTGGTCACGTCGAAGCGGGCGTCCACCACGTAGCTGCCCTTGCGGAACGTGTAGGTCTTTACCAGCTTCACGCCGTTCTTCTCGGCGGTCAGCACCACGTCGATCTTGTCCTGGCCGGCGGCCAGCGCGCGCGGGCCCGGAGCAGCCGTGAAGACCGTAGTGTGGTTGGGCAGGTCGCCGCCGATCAGGCCCGAGCGGGCCAGGTAGGTGCGCTGCGCATCGCGCTCGAACAGCACCACGGGCTTGCCGTCCTTCTCGTGCTCGTTGAGCAGTTCCAGGCGCGACAGGATGCCGCCGGCGGTGTCGATCTCGGCACGCACTTCGTCAGTGGTGACCACGACCTTCTCGCCCGCGGGCTGGGCCGCCGTGGCCGGGGCCGCCGGCACGGCGCCAGGCGCCGGGGCGCTCGTCCCGCTGGCCTTGGGCACGTCACCCTGGGCGGCCGCGCCGCTGGCACCACCGGCCGGAGCGGCCTGCTGTTGCGTGTTGGCGCTCGGGAAGAACATCGACGCGTGGCCGTTGGCGCGCTGCCAGTTGTCGTAGAGCAGCACGAGGGACATCGAGAAGATGACCCACAGGATGGTGCGTTTGATATCCATGTCTCGCTATGGTCTGGGGAATCAGGGTCTGGGAAGCCGGACCGTGACGGACGGGCGGCCGGGCACGGGTGCGGCGGCCGTTCCGCTTGCTGCGGGCTCGGGCACGGGATCATACCCGCCCTTTGCGAAAGGATGGCAACGGCAGAGTCTGCATGCGGCCATCCACGTGCCGCGCGCCGGGCCATGACTGACGATGGCGTCGCGGGCGTAGTCGGAACAGGTCGGCAGGAAGCGGCACTGCGAGCCCAGGTAGGGACTCAGGGCGATCTTGTAGATACGCAGCAGGGCTAGCAGGATTCGCTTCATGGTGATGGTCAGGCTGGCGCGGCCGGGCTGCCGGGGGGCGGCACGGCCGGGGCGGGCGGCAGGGGCCTGGCGGCAACGTCGAGCAGGCCGACGAGTTCGGCCTGGCAGGCACGCCGGATGGCCGCCCGGCTGGCGAATTCCGCACGCGGAAACTTCGCCTGCAGCCGCAGCAGGATGTCCCGGCCCGCGAATTGGGCCTGCCGGCTCCGGAACAGTTCCCGCACCATGCGCTTCACGAGGTTGCGCTCGGCGGCGCGCGGTGCGAACTTCTTGCCGACCACGATGCCCAGCCGGGCCTGCGGCTGGCCGTTGGCCCGCACGTACAGCACGAAATGCGTGCTGCGGCGGCGGGGCCGCAAAGCAAAAACGGATGAAAACTCATCCGTCTTTGTGAGCCTCGCGGCTTTGGGGAAGGCATGGTCCGACACGCTGGTCAAAGCTGGCGGGAAAGCCGGGCTTCGGCTGCAACGCTGCTGGCCATCCTGGGTGCGAGGCGCTGGGCCGGACGGCGGCAGGCGAGACGGCGGGCCGTCACGCTGCGCTCCATCCGGGCCGGCCGCCCGGCACTCAGATCGCCAGGCGCTTGCGGCCCTTGGCGCGACGTGCGTTGATCACGGCACGGCCGCCGCGGGTCTTCATGCGCACGCGGAAACCATGGGTACGCTTGCGGCGGGTAACGGAAGGTTGGTAGGTACGTTTCATGTTGCACTCTCTGGTTGATCCGGGCTTTCCGGGCGCCGGCCGATGCCGGGGTGCCTTGGCCGCCGCGTATGGTTCGCATGGGGCTGCCGCAATGCAGACGCTTGGTATTCAGGCGAGGTTGCTGCGGCCATGCCGACGATTCTGGTTCTGTCTTGCTGCCGGCCGCCGCTGGCCCTGTCCGTCGGGGACGAAGGCACTGGCGGGGATCAGGCCGCTTGCCCGATGCCGCAGACGCCTTGTGCGCGTATACGGTCCTGGCCAGACCCGGCGATGCGCATACGTGATCCCCTGCCGCATCGCAGAACCCGGCATTTAACCTAGTTTCCGCGCCGCTGTCAAGGCGCCGGACGGGCGATATCGGCGTCGCGCTGCAAAGTGCGCCGCGCGCCGCTGTAAACAGTGGTGCGCCATTGTCCACAAAGGGCGGTGGGTAACTTTGTGGGTATTCCCGGTCACCTATAGAGGGTACCCGGGCGGGGCAAGTGCTTGTTTCCGATGGATTATCGGTCGGAAATGCCCCTCCCGCCGCCCGTGGCCCGCACCGGTTGTGCACACAAATCCACTGTTTTTTCACAACTTGTCCACAGGGTTATCCTTTGTGGATAACTTGGGGCGGGGGGTACAATCCCGGTCCAAACACTACACGGGCCGCGTGGCGCACACACAACCCGGGACTGCCTGCCCTGGTATACCGAGATGTATACCGCGATGAACTCGCATCGACCGCCGTTCGTAGCCCGGCTTCGGGACGGCGTTTTGCCTTTTGCTTCCGCTTGGGGCGGATGGCAAGGCAGCAGCAGACCCGTGGCGCGCGCGTTGCGTCACCCGTGACGGGCCATCGAAGCGATGGTCCGGTCACTTAGAAGAACACATGCAAGATTTCTGGCAGGCAGCAGCCGCGCAACTCGAGCGCGAACTGACGCCCCAACAATTCAAAACCTGGATCAAGCCGTTGGCGCCCGTCGCCTTCGACGAGGAAGCGCATGCGCTGCGGATTGCCGCGCCCAACCGCTTCAAGCTCGACTGGGTCAAGAGCCAGTTCTCGGGCCGCATCACCGCGCTCGCTTGCGAATACTGGGAAACGCAGGTTAGCGTTCACTTCGTCCTGGATCCCGCCGCGTCGGGCCGTGCGGCCACCTATACGCAGCAGGCGATGCAGCAGGGGCAGGACAACGGCATGGCCCACGCTGCAATGGGTGCGGGCGCGACGGGCTATCCGGGCGCCCCGGGCGCGGCATCGGCCGGCATGCCAGGCCAGGGCTTCGGACCGGGCGCGTCGCAGCCGGCGCCGTCCCAGGCGGGCGGCTATCCCGGCTATGACAGCCATGCCAGTGGCGGCCAGTCTGGCTACGGCGTGCCCGGCGGGCAGGCGCCCTACCCCTCGCATCCATCGCACCACGGCGCACCGGGCGGCATGCCGCATCGCGGCGCCGCGCCCACCGGCCACCCGCTCCAGGGCGGCGCCGGCGCGCCGATGCAGGACATGGGCGACATCGACGTGGCCCAGATGGACGCCGCCGAGGCCAGCGCGCGCTCGTACCGCGTGCCGCAGCAGCAGCCCGCCGCGGCCGGCGCCCAGCCGAACGACACGGTGCACGAGCGCTCGCGCCTGAACCCGATCCTGACGTTCGACAACTTCGTGACCGGCAAGGCCAACCAGCTTGCCCGCGCCGCGGCCATCCAGGTGGCCAACAATCCCGGCAAGTCCTACAACCCGCTCTACCTCTACGGCGGCGTGGGCCTGGGCAAGACCCACCTGATCCACGCCATCGGCAATTTCATGCTGATGGAGAACCCGCGCGCGCGCATCCGCTACATCCACGCGGAGCAGTACGTGTCCGACGTGGTCAAGGCGTACCAGCGCAAGGCGTTCGACGAATTCAAGCGCTACTACCACTCGCTGGACCTGCTGCTGATCGACGACATCCAGTTCTTCTCCGGCAAGAACCGCACGCAGGAGGAGTTCTTCTACGCGTTCGAGGCGCTGATCGCCAACCGGGCGCAGGTGATCATCACCAGCGATACGTACCCGAAGGAAATCACCGGCATCGACGACCGGCTGATCTCGCGCTTCGATTCGGGCCTGACCGTGGCGATCGAGCCGCCCGAGCTGGAAATGCGCGTGGCTATCCTGATGAAGAAGGCCGCGGCCGAGAACGTGAGCGTGCCCGAGGAAGTTGCCTTCTTCGTGGCCAAGCACCTGCGCTCGAACGTCCGCGAGCTGGAAGGGGCGCTGCGCAAGATCCTGGCGTTCTCGAACTTCCACGGCAAGGACATCACGATCGAGGTCACGCGCGAGGCGCTGAAGGACCTGCTGACCGTGCAGAACCGACAGATCTCCGTGGAAAACATCCAGAAGACCTGCGCCGATTTCTACAACATCAAGGTGGCGGACATGTACTCGAAGAAGCGGCCCGCCAATATCGCGCGGCCGCGCCAGATCGCGATGTACCTGGCCAAGGAACTGACGCAGAAGAGCCTGCCCGAGATCGGCGAGCTGTTTGGCGGCCGGGACCACACCACGGTGCTGCACGCGGTGCGCAAGATTGCCGACGAACGCGGCAAGGACGCGCAGTTGAACCACGAACTGCACGTGCTGGAACAGACGCTCAAGGGCTGACCGGCTTTTTTGGCGGCCGGCCTTGCCGGGCTGGCATACTACTGGGTGCGCGCCCGGCGGCAAACGGGCGTCTGAACAACTGTTGTATCGCGGGATTCCGGCCTCAGATAAGGCTTTGCGGTGAGTCGGGACGAGTTGGCGCCGATTGTCGGCCGGGCGTGGCATTTTGTGCACAACCCGGCGCAGCGCCGGATTCGCCCCGCTTCACCGCAGCGGCTTATCCTTGGTACAATCCGGCATTAACTCGTTGATTCCAAAGTGATTTTGGATATCGCGCGTTTTCACCCGATTCCGCGGTCGCCGACGACAAACGACGAAGGATAAATTCAATGCAATTGGTCAAAACCTCGCGAGACAATCTGCTGCGTCCGCTGCAAATCGTGAGCGGCATCGTGGAGCGCCGCCACACCCTCCCGATCCTGGCCAACCTGCTGATTCGCAAGTCCGGCTCGAACGTGTCCTTCCTCTCGACCGACATCGAGATCCAGATCACCACCCATGCTGAATGCGGCGTCGGCAGCGACGACGTGGCCACCACCGTGGCCGCGCGCAAGCTGCTGGACATCCTGCGCGCGATGCCCGACGGCGACGTGGCGCTGTCGCTGAACGACAAGCGCATGACCGTGCAATCGGGCAAGAGCCGCTTCGCACTGCAGACGCTGGCCGCCGAGGAATTCCCGACCGTTGCCGAGGCCGCCGAGTTCAACGCGAGCGTGAGCCTGCCGCAGAAGACGTTCAAGCACCTGCTGGCGATGGTCCACTTTGCGATGGCGCAGCAGGACATCCGCTACTATCTGAACGGCATGCTGCTGGTGGTGGACGGCAAGAAGGTCATGGCCGTGGCAACCGACGGCCACCGCCTGGCCTACTGCGGCGTGGAACTGGAAAACGAGGCGGCCGGCGTCGGCTCGCGCCAGGAAGTGATCATCCCGCGCAAGACCATCCTGGAACTGCAGCGCCTGCTGGAGGACAACGATGATCCCGTGCAGGTGCAGCTTGCCGCGAACCAGATCAAGTTCACGTTCGCCAACGTGGAACTGATCAGCAAGCTCGTGGAAGGCAAGTTCCCGGACTTCCAGCGCGTGATCCCCAAGGGCTACAAGAATGCGTTCGCGATCGACCGCGTGCAGTTGCAGCAGGCGCTACAGCGGACGGCGATCCTGACCACGGACAAGTTCAAGGGGGTGCGCTGCATCCTCGACACCCATGTGCTGAAGATCAGCTCGACCAACGCCGACCAGGAAGAGGCGCAGGAAGAGCTGGAACTCGATTATTCGGGCGATGCGCTCGATATCGGCTTTAACGTGACCTACCTGCTCGACGTGCTTGCCAACCTGAAGAGCGAGCAGGTGCAGGTCAGCCTCGGCGACTCCAATTCGAGTGCGCTGATTACCGTGCCGGAAGACGACAACTTCAAGTACGTCGTGATGCCGATGCGCATTTGATGGCCCGCACCGAGTCGCCATCCATACACAATCGGGCACACTCCGCAGCAGGGGCCGGATCCACGGGATCCGCCCCTTTTGCCGTTTTTAAGTAACCCGCAAGACGCGGACCGGCCGCACCCGCCGCCCCTGGCGCAGGTCCGGCCATGGCCGCTTTTGCAGTGAGTATCGTGAGTAGGAAAACATGACCGATCAGCAGAAACCGCAGCAGGAAAACACTTACGGCGCCTCTTCGATCCAGATCCTGGAAGGCCTGGAAGCGGTGCGCAAGCGTCCCGGCATGTACATCGGCGATACGTCGGACGGCACCGGCCTGCACCACCTGGTGTTCGAGGTGCTGGACAACTCGATCGACGAGGCGCTGGCCGGCTATTGCACCGAGATCCTGGTCACGATCCATAGCGACAACTCGATCTCGATCGTGGACAACGGCCGCGGCATCCCGCCGGCCGTGAAGTTCGACGACAAGCACGAGCCCAAGCGCAGCGCGGCGGAAATCGCCATGACCGAGCTGCACGCCGGCGGCAAGTTCAACCAGAACAGCTACAAGGTGTCCGGCGGCCTGCACGGCGTGGGCGTGTCGTGCGTGAACGCGCTGTCCAAATGGCTGCGCCTGACCGTGCGCCGCGACGGCCAGGTCAACCTGATCGAATTCGCCAAGGGCGAGGTCCAGAACCGCATCGTCGAGACCGTGACCGGCCCGGACGGCCAGCCCGTGGAAGTGTCGCCGATGAAGATCGTCGGCGCCACCGACAAGCGCGGCACCGAGGTCCACTTCCTGGCCGACGAGGAAATCTTCACGAACGTGGAGTTCCACTACGAGGTGCTGTCCAAGCGCATCCGCGAGCTGTCGTTCCTGAACAATGGCGTGCACATCAAGCTGGTGGACCAGCGCACGGGCAAGGAAGAGGATTTCGCGTTCTCGGGCGGCGTGAAGGGCTTTGTCGAATACATCAACCGCGCCAAGACCGTGCTGCACCCGACCATCTTCTACGCGAACGCCGAGAAGGACGGCATCGCCGTGGAAGTGGCCATGCAGTGGAACGACGGCTACAACGAGCAGGTGCTCTGCTTCACGAACAACATCCCGCAGCGCGACGGCGGCACCCACCTGACCGGCCTGCGCGCGGCGATGACGCGCGTGATCAACAAGTACATCGAAGAAAACGAGATCGCCAAGAAGGCCAAGGTGGAAACCAGCGGCGACGACATGCGCGAGGGCCTGGCCTGCGTGCTGTCGGTCAAGGTGCCCGAGCCGAAGTTCAGCTCCCAGACCAAGGACAAGCTGGTGTCGTCCGAGGTGCGGCTGCCCGTGGAGGAACTGGTCAGCAAGGCGCTGACGGACTTCCTGCTGGAAACGCCGAACGACGCCAAGATCATCTGCGGCAAGATCGTCGACGCCGCGCGCGCCCGCGAGGCCGCCCGCAAGGCCCGCGAGATGACGCGCCGCAAGGGCGTGATGGACGGCATGGGCCTGCCCGGCAAGCTGGCCGACTGCCAGGAAAAGGATCCGGCGCAGTCCGAGCTGTTCCTGGTGGAGGGCGACTCCGCAGGCGGCTCGGCCAAGCAGGGCCGCGACCGCAAGTTCCAGGCAATCCTGCCGCTCAAGGGCAAGATCCTGAACGTGGAGCGCGCCCGCTTCGACAAGATGCTGTCGAGCCAGGAAGTGCTGACGCTGATCACGGCGCTGGGCACCGGCATCGGCAAGGAAGACTACAACCTCGACAAGCTGCGCTACCACCGTATCATCATCATGACCGATGCGGACGTGGACGGCTCGCACATCCGCACGCTGCTGCTGACGTTCTTCTACCGCCAGATGCCCGACATCATCGAGCGCGGCTACGTCTACATCGCGCAGCCGCCGCTGTACAAGATCAAGCACGGCAAGGAAGAGCGCTACATCAAGGACGACAACGAACTGAACGCCTACATGCTGAAGCTGGCGATGGAAAAGGCCGGCCTGGTGCGCCCGGACGGCAGCGAGATCGCCGGTGACGCGCTGGGCGAGCTGGCCCGCCAGTACCAGCTGACCGAAGGCGTGATCGGCCGGCTGTCGCGCATCGTCGACGTCGAGGCGCTGCGCGCCATCGCCGACGGCGTGGTGCTGGACCTGGACAGCGCGGCCGCCGCCGAGGCATCGGCCGTGGCGCTCAAGGCCAAGCTGGCCGAGATGCACGCCAAGACGCTGATCGGCGCCGCCGTGAACGACGACGGCACGGCCGACGTCTACGCGCAGTTCGACGAGAAAACCGACAAGCACCGCCTGATGATCGCGCGCCGCCATCACGGCAACGTGCGGCTGTCGCACCTGGACGCCGATTTCGTCCACGGCGCCGACTACGCCGCGCTGGCCCGCGCCGCCACCACGTTCCAGGGCCTGATCCCGGACGGCACCAAGGTACGCCGCGGCGAAGGCGAAAAGATGCGCGAACAGACCGTGGCGGATTTCCACCAAGCCATGCAGTGGCTGCTGACCGAGGCCGAACGCGGCGTCTCGCGCCAGCGCTACAAGGGCCTGGGCGAAATGAACCCCGAGCAGCTCTTCGAAACCACGCTGGACGTGACGCAGCGCCGCCTGCTGCGGGTCCAGATCGAAGACGCCATCGCCGCCGACCAGATCTTCACGACGCTGATGGGCGACGAAGTGGAACCGCGCCGCAACTTCATCGAGTCAAACGCGCTGGTGGCGCGGAATATTGATGTTTGAGGTTGTCCCTCCCGCCTGACCCCCAAATCCCGGCCCCGGCCGGGATTTTTCTTTCCAGCGCCGATTGCATCACTCTGCGGCGCCTGTGATCCATGCAAAAATCCCCACTTTCCCGCCCACCCGCCGCTGTCCCCATGCCCCTCATCGACCTGAAAAATCTCCAGCAAGCCGCGTTCGACTTTGGCGAGGCGCGTGGCTGGGGCAAGTATCACAGTCCGAAAAACCTGGCGATGGCGCTCAGTGTCGAGGTGGCGGAGCTGGTGGAGATCTTCCAGTGGCAGACTGAGGAGGAATCGCGGGGTGTCATGTCGACCGACGAGCGCGCGCATGTGGAACAGGAGCTGGCCGATATCACGATCTACCTGACGCAGCTTGTCACGGCGCTCGGGGTCGACCTCGATGCCGCCGTCCGGGCCAAGATGGCGATGAATGCGCGCAAGTACCCGGCGCCGGGCGCGGAAGGCTGACGGCGGGCTGCGCCGGCGTCACGCCCCCTCGGTTGGCCGTCCTGCTGACAGCTTCGTGCCCCAAATACAGCTAGACTTTCCCCATTGTCTGTTCCCACACGGGGAGATCCGGCCATGGCAGCGCGCAAGCCAGCGAAGGTAGCGACAAATATCCACATCGGTATTGGTGGCTGGAATTTTGCGCCGTGGCGCGACAACTTCTATCCGGCCGGCCTGCCGCAGGCGCGCGAGCTGGAATATGCGAGCCGGCACCTGACGGCCATAGAGATCAACAGCACCTATCACGGCACGCAGAAGCGGACGTCGTTCGCGAACTGGCGCGATGCCACGCCCGACGACTTTGTGTTCTCGGTGAAGGCGTCGCGTTTTGCCACGAACCGGCGCGTGCTGGCCGAGGGTGCCGATTCGATTCACCGGTTTATCGACAGCGGCATCGCCGAGTTGCGGCACAAGCTGGGCCCCGTGGTCTGGCAGTTCGCGCCGACCAAGCAGTTCGTGCCCGAAGACTTCGAGGCATTCCTGACCCTGCTGCCAGATTCGGTCGAAGGCGTGACGTTGCGCCATGTGCTGGAAGTGCGTCACGACAGTTTCATGTGTGATGAATTTCTGAAGCTTGCGCGCAAGTACAAGGCCGCAACGGTCTTCACCGATTCGCCGAAGTTTCCGTCGTTTGCCGACCTGACGACCGATTTTGTCTACGCGCGGCTGCTGAACGCCGAGGCGTCCGTCGCCACCGGGTACAAGGATGCCGATCTCGACCAGTGGGCCCAGCGCGTCGGGCAGTGGGCGAAGGGTTCGGCCCCGACCGATCTTCCGCGCGTGGAAGACGCGCCCGGCGCCAGGCTCAAGCCGAAGGCGGTGTACCTCTTCTTCATCAACGGCGCCAAGGAACGGGCGCCGGCCGCCGCCGGTGCGCTGTTGGCCAGGCTGGGCTGGACGCCGACGGAAACCGTGCCCGTAAAGGTGCCGGTGTCGAAGACCGCCAAGGCGGCGGCGAAGACGGCGCCGGCCAAGCAGGCGGCCACCAAGAAGCCCGCCACCAAGAAAGCCCCGGCCAAAAAGCCCGCCTCCCGGGCCGCCGCCTGACGCGCCCGCTCCTGCCGACCCGCCAGCCATGAGCGTCCGCGAGCCCCCTGCCCTCCGTGCCCGGCCCGGGCGCGAACGGTTCTCGGCGCTGCCGCTGGAGCCGATGTGGCTCGACGCGCTCGCGCAGCTTGGCCACATTGCGATGTCGCCGCTGCAGGCGGTGGCCCTGCCCCTGGCGCTGACCGGCCACGACCTCGTCGTCCAGGTCCGGCCAGGCGCGGGCAGCGTGACGATGCTGGCGGTCGCCCTGCTCCACCGGCTCGATCCGCAGCGCTTCGACGTCCAGACCGTGGTGCTCTGCCCCACGCGCGACCGTGCCGAGGCCGTCGCGCAGCGGATCCGCGACCTCGTGCGCGTGGCCGGACAGGTCAAGGTGGCCGTGTTGTCGGCCGGCACGTCGATGCGGCCACAGATCGACAGCCTGATCCATGGCGCGCATATCGTTGTCGGCACACCGGGCCGGATGCTCGACCACCTCGATGCCGCCAGCCTGGACCTGCGGGCCGTCCACACGCTGATCTTCGACGCGGCCGACACGATGCTCGACATGGGACTGGCCGACGATATCGCGTTCGTCGCCACCCGCTGTCCCAAGGGCCGTCAGACGCTGCTGTTCCACGCCAGCGCCGATGCCGACCTGCCGCCGGACCTCGCGCGGCTGGCGCGCCAGTGGCTCCGGCGGCCCCGGCTGGTGGCGCTGCCGGGCGCGCGCGCCTGAGTTGCAGGGCAGCGCGTGGTGGCGCCACGGGCGGGCGCCAGCGAACGCCGGGCGCCAAGATTCGTGAAAGTCACCCTGTGAGCCGCGCCGATCCTTTGCTAATCTGGTTAGACGCTGGCCGGCCCCGGGGGGCGCGCGGCGCGCGCAGCACCGCTGATCGAACCACGCCAGCCAGCAACTGTTTCCAAAACGGCAACAAGGAGTCGGTGACATGAAGACCGCACGGCAGGTTCTGGAAAACAAGGCAAGCCACGCCATCTACAGCATCCCGCCCTCGGCGACGGTGTACGCGGCGCTGCAGTTGATGGCCGAAAAGGGCATCGGGGCGCTGCTGGTGATGGAGCACGACAAGATCGTCGGTATCCTGAGCGAGCGCGATTACGCGCGAAAAGTGATTCTGATGCAACGTACGTCGCGCGAAACGCTGGTCAAGGAGATCATGACCACGGCCGTGATCTACGTGCGCGCCGACCAGACGACCGACGACTGCATGGCGCTGATGACCCGCCACCGCCTGCGCCACCTGCCGGTGATGGACAGCGATTCGCTGCTCGGCATGCTGTCCATCGGTGACCTCGTGAACGACATCATCAGCGAGCAGCGCTTCACCATCGAGCAACTCGAACACTACATCACCGGCGGCGCGCGCTGACGGCGCCCGCCTGTTTCCCGTCGTCGTCCCACCCCAGTCCTACCCAAGATCGGAAGCCGTGCCCGCCGCGCATCGTGCGTGACGGGCACGGCACCCGTGCGCGGTGTGCCGCCCCAGGCGGCAGATACATCCTCAGCGCCAAATGCTGAGCATGCATATAATTATGCGGTTGCTGAATAAGGCTGCGTCGATGTCACGCGGCCGGATCGTCCGAGCCGGCGCCAGCCGGCGGGTCCGCCAGCCCCCTCCCTCGCCACCGCATGTCTCCGCCCTCTTCTTCCCAGTCAGCCGCCCTGGACGCCGCCGCGCCCGTCCACGACCACGCCGCGATCATGCGCGTGATCGGCGGCATCGTGCTCTGCATCCTGCTGGCCGCGCTCGACCAGACCGTCGTGATCCCGGCCGTGCCGGCCATCGCCAACGACCTGAACGGCTTCAGCCACCTGTCGTGGATCGTCACGGCCTACCTGATCGTGTCGACGGTGACCACGCCGCTGTACGGCAAGCTGTCCGACAGTTTCGGGCGCCGCCGCCTGCTGATGCTGGCGATCACGCTGTTCATCGCCGCGTCCGTGGCCTGCGCGCTGGCGCAGAGCCTCACGCAACTGATTCTGTTCCGCGCGCTGCAGGGCGTGGGCGGCGGCGGGCTGATGTCGCTGGCGCAGGCGGCCATCGCCGATGTGGTGGCACCCCGCCAGCGCGGCCGCTACCAGGGCTACCTGGCCACGGTATGGGCCGTTTCGTCGATTGCCGGGCCGCTGGTCGGCGGCTGGGTGTCAGACCACATGTCGTGGCGCTGGCTGTTCTGGATCAACGTGCCGCTGGGCCTGCTGGCGATGGCGATGTGCTACCGCGGGCTGGCCAATCTGCGCCCGCGCGGCGGCCGGCCGCAGGTGGACTGGCTGGGCGCCAGCCTGCTGGCGGTGGCCATCGTCGCCTTCCTGCTGGCGATGAGCTGGGCCGGCGAAGCCTTCGACTGGATCTCGCTGGAAATGGCCGGCCTGCTGCTGGTGACCGTGGTGGCCGTGGCGCTGCTGGCCTGGCAGGAACGTCGCGCGCCCGATCCGATGCTGCCGCCGCGCCTGTTTGCCAACCGGGCGTACGTGATGGGCGTGGGCGCGTCGGCGCTGGCCGCGCTGAACATCTTCCTGTGCATCTTCGCCCTGCCCCTGCATTTCCAGCTCGTGCGCGATGCCGATGCGTCGATGTCGGGCCTGCTCGTGGTGCCGTTCCTGCTGTCCACGGTGGCCGGCAACTTCGTGGTCGCCTGGCTGGCCCCGCGCCTGGGCCGCATGCGCGAGATCCTGACGGGTGGCTACGTGGCGGCGTCGGTCGGGCTGGTGTCGCTGGCGACGGTGACCGCCGCGGTGCCCACCGCGCTGGTGCTGCTGGCGATGACGATTGCCGGCATCGGGCTGGGCATGGCGATGGTCGGCACGCTGATCACGGTCCAGAATGCGCTGGAGCGCCGCGACATGGGTGCCGGCACAGGCGCCCTGCTGGTGATCCGGTCGCTGGGCAGCGCGCTTGGCGGCGCGCTGGCCGGTACGCTGCTGGCCATGGAATTCCGCGATGCGCTGGCGCGCTCGGGCGTGTCCCAGCCGCTCGACCTTGGCTCGCTGCGCCATGGCAGCGAGGCGATGGCCCACCTGTCGCCGGCCGTGCACCAGGTGCTGGCCGGCGGCGTCGAGTCCGGCTTCCACCTGATCTTTGCGGTCGGCGCCGTGGCCGCCATCGTGGCGCTCGTGATCGTCCGCCGCATGCCGGACCTGGAACTGCGCAGCAGCGTGACCGAGCACGCGGCCAAGATCCATATGGATTGAAGCACCGCGCTGCGGCCCCGCGTCATGACGCGGCAGGGCCGGAGGCGTAGACTTGCCTGCCACCCAACGGAAAATCGGAGCCTGAATCCATGTCTCGCCAATCCACCCCGGCCGCCGCAGTGAACAGGGATCGGATGCAGCCCGCGCGCCAGCGTGCCGCGCTGCTGGGCGCCCTGGGGCTGGCCGCCGTGGCCGCGCTGCTGCCGCCGCCGGCCCGTGCCGCCGACAAGTCCGCGTCGCCGGTGGCGACGCAGGCGGCCGGTAGCTGCCCCGCCGCGTTGAACTTCCGCTTTCCGCGCCTGCAGGACGAGGCGCCGCAGAACCTGTGCCAGTACGCCGGCAAGGTCGTGCTGGTCGTCAACACGGCCAGCTACTGCGGTTTCACGCCGCAGTACGAGGGGCTGGAGCAGCTTTACGCCAAGTACCGCGACCGCGGGCTGGTGGTGCTGGGCTTCCCGTCGAACGATTTCTCGCAGGAGCCCGGCTCGGCCAAGGAAATCTCCGACTTCTGCTACAACACCTACGGCGTCAAGTTCCCGATGCTGGGCAAGTCCCACGTGCGCGGCGACGAGGCCAATCCGATGTACATCATGCTGGCCAAGGAAACCGGTACCGCGCCGAAATGGAACTTCTACAAGTACCTGATCGACCGCAAGGGCCAGGTCGTCGGCAGCTACAACAGCATGGTCAAGCCCGACGACAAGCAGCTCGTGGCGAAGATCGAGGCGCTGCTGGGTACGCGCTGAACCGCCCCCTGATTACCCGCTGGGCCCGCGCCGAAACCGCGCCGGGCAACGCCGCGCGCTGGCAGACAAGCTCGCGGCGCTGACGTTTATCCGAGGAGACACCATGAAACTTGTCCGCGTAGGAAAGCCCGGCGCCGAGCGCCCGGGCCTGGTAGACCGTGACGGCCGCGTGCGCGACCTGTCCGGCGTGATCGGCAATATCGGCCCCGGCGAACTGGCGCCAGCGGCGCTGGCCAGGCTGGCCGCCATCGACCCGGCCACGCTGCCGGTGTTGGACGGCGAGCGCCACGGCGTGCCCTGGACCGGCATCGGCAAGATCATCGCCATCGGCCTGAACTACGCCGACCATGCGGCCGAGGCGGGCATGCCGCTGCCGGCCGAGCCCATCGTGTTCCTGAAGGCCAATACGTCGCTGAACGGGCCCAACGACGCGGTGATGCTGCCGTTCGAATCGCAGAAGTCGGACTGGGAGGTGGAACTGGGCGTGGTGATCGGCACGACGGCGCGCAATGTGTCGAAGGCCCAGGCGCTGGAACACGTGGCCGGCTACTGCGTGGTCAACGACGTGTCGGAGCGCGAATTCCAGCTTGAGCGCGGCGGCACGTGGGACAAGGGCAAGGGCTGCGACACGTTCTGCCCGGTCGGCCCGTGGCTGGTGACGCGCGACGAGGTGCCCGACGCGCAGAAGCTGGGCATGTGGCTCGACGTCAATGGCGAGCGCATGCAGAAGGGCAGCACGGCCACGATGGTGTTCGACGTGGCCACCATCGTCAGCTACGTCAGCCGCTTCATGACGCTGGAACCCGGCGACCTGATCGCCACCGGCACGCCGCCCGGCGTGGGCATGGGCTTCAAGCCGCCGCGCTACCTGAAGGCCGGCGATGTCATGCGCCTGGGCATCGAGGGCCTGGGCGAGCAGTCGCAGGCCGTGGTGGCCTACGGCGAACGCTAGATTCTGCGATGTGAAAAATGCGGGGCCCCACGGGGTTCCCCGCTGAAACATCGTCTTGCAAAGCGTCGCGTTTGCAAACAAAGCGTACGATTAGGGCAACGGTTTTGGGCCCATATGGGGCGCTTTCGCACGAAATACGCATTCGGGGTTTTCCCTCTGGACCCTGCGTGAAATACTGTTCATACATGTCTGCCAGATAAGAGCAATGCCATGTCTGAACACGCCCCCGAAATCGAATCGATACTGAAGACCGTATCGGTCAGCCTCGCCAAGGACGCCCCCACGCGCTCCTACTGCACCGTTCACGACACGCTCGACTCGCGTGACGAACTGCAGGACATCCGCCGCAGCATCCACCAGCATCCCGAACTTGCGTTCAACGAAGTCCGTACCGCCGAGCTTGTCGCCAGCAAGCTGGAAGGGTGGGGCTTCACGGTGACGCGCGGGGTGGGCGGCACCGGCGTGGTGGCGACCCTGCGGTCCGGCAGCGGCAAACGCAGTGTCGGCATCCGCGCCGACATGGACGCGCTGCCGATCCACGAACGCTCCGGCCTGCCGTACGCCAGCGTCAACGAAGGCAAGATGCACGCCTGCGGCCACGACGGCCACACCGCGGTGCTGCTGGGCGCGGCGCGCCAGCTGGCCCGCACGCGGCATTTCAACGGCACCGTCCACCTGATCTTCCAGCCCGCCGAGGAAATCGGCGCCGGCGGCGGCGCCGAGCGGATGCTGGCCGACGGCCTGTTCGAACGCTTTCCGTGCGACGCCATCTTCGGCCTGCATAACCATCCGGGTGTCGAAGCCGGTACCTTCATGTTCCGCAGCGGCCCGTTCATGGCCGCCTGCGACACCGTCGCCATCACGATCAAGGGCAAGGGCGGCCATGCCGCGCGGCCGCACCAGTCGATCGACCCGATCCTCGTGGCCGGCAGCCTGGTGATGGCGCTGCAGTCCATCGTGGCGCGCAACGTGGACCCCAACGAGACGGCCGTGGTCACCATCGGCACGCTGCACGCGGGCCATGCCCCGAACGTGATTCCGGACAGCGCGCGCATGGAAGTGAGCGTGCGGTCGTTCAGCGCCGAGGTGCGGGCGTCGATGGAGGCGCGCATCCGCCAACTGGTGACGTCGCACGCCGAAGGGTACGGCGCCACGGCCGAGATCGACTACGTGCGCGGCTATCCGGTGCTGGTCAACAGCGAGGCCGAGACCGAGTTCGCCCGGCAGGTGGCCGAGGAACTGGTGGGCCCCGAGCGCGCCATCGGCAATTTCCACCGCATCGCCGGCAGCGAGGACTTTGCGTACTTCCTGCAGCAGCGGCCCGGCTGCTTCGTGCGGATGGGCAACGGCGCCAACCAGCCGTTGCTGCACAACGCGGGCTACGACTTCAACGACGACAACCTGACCGTCGGCGCCGCGTACTGGACGCGCCTGGTCGAGCGGTACCTGGCCGACTGAGCGCCGACCGAGCCGACCCGGCCGGCCTAGCGGAAGAACGCGCTCGGCGGCACGCCAAACTGCCGCCGGAACATCGTCGCAAACGCGCTGGGGCTGTCGTAGCCCATCTCCAGCGCCACATCCAGCACCTTGTCGCCGGCCGCCAGCCGTTCCAGCGCGGCCAGCAGCCGCGCCTGCTGGCGCCACTGGCCGAAGGTCATCCCCGTTTCCCTGGCAAAGCGCCGCTGGATCGTCTTCGGGTCCACGCCCAGCCGCGCGCCCCAGTCGGCCAGCGTCAGCGCGCTGTCCGGGGTGTCGACGATCTGGTCGCAGATGCTGCGCAGGGCGGCGTCGGCCGGGCGGGGCAGGTGCAGCGGCAGCGTGGGCACCAGCTTCACCTCATCCAGCAGCAGCCGCATCAGCCGGCCGTCGCGCGAGTCGGCGTCGTAGTGCGGCGGGATGTCGATGGCGGCCAGGATCAGCTCGCGCAGCAACGGCGAGATGCCAAGCACGGTGCAGCCGGTGGGCAGGTCCGGCGCCGCATCGGGCCGGATATAGGCCGTGCGCATCTGCACGCGGCCGACCATGCGGATCCAGTGCACGGTGCCGCCGGGCATCCACATGCCGCGCGTGGGCGGCACGGTCCACTGGCCTTCGGCCGTGGAAACGACCATCACGCCATGCATCGCATGGATCAGCTGGGCGTGGGGATGCTGGTGCGGCTTGGTGACGTGGCCGGGCACGTAGTCGGCCGCCATGGCCGTGACCGGCATCGGGCTGCGGTCGTAGCGCAGGTAGGCGGGATGGTCGGCATAGGTGTCGGCGCGGCCCGCCATGGCCGGGTCGGTCGGGGCGTCGGCGGGCAGGGGTTTGCTGCCGGGCGTGTCGTGATCCACCCACGGTACCGTCGGGCGGCCGGCCGCGCGGCCGGGAGGAGGGCGCTGGGCACCGGGCATGTCCTTTTCTCCAAGGTTGCGGCCTCATTCTCGCAGGACAGGCGCCGATTTGCCAATTAGCATCACCGAACGTCCAGAAGGCCGTACGAGCCCGCCGGGACGGAATTCCGAAGAGCCCTCGGCCAATGCGCCCCCCGACCATGAGCACAACCGTCCAATCCGCCACCCCGGCGCAACGCGAGGAAGGCACGCGCTTCCGCGTGCTGTACGCGATCAGCTTCGCGCACTTCCTCAATGACATGATCCAGTCGCTGATCCTGGCCATCTATCCGATGCTCAAGGGCGGCTTCAACCTCAGCTTCACCCAGATCGGCCTGCTGACGCTGACGTACCAGATCACCGCCTCGCTGCTGCAGCCCATCGTCGGCCTGTACACGGACAAGCATCCGAAACCCCATTCGCTGGCCATCGGCATGGGCTTCACGTTGGCCGGGCTGCTGCTGCTGTCGGTGGCGCCCACCTATGGCGTGCTGCTGGTGGCCGCCGCGCTGGTCGGGACGGGATCGTCCATCTTTCATCCGGAATCGTCGCGCGTGGCGCGGCTGGCGTCCGGCGGCCAGCACGGGCTGGCGCAGTCGATCTTCCAGGTGGGCGGCAACGGCGGCAGCGCCATGGGGCCGCTGCTGGCAGCGTGGATCGTCCATACGCAGGGCAGCGTGGCGTGGTTCTCGCTGGCCGCGCTGCTGGCCATCGCCGTGCTGTGGCAGATTGGCGGCTGGTACGGCCGGCACCTGGCCGAGCGCGCCGCCAGGAAGAAGACGGCCGGCGTGGCGGCGAGCCGCCTGCCCACGTCCACGGTGGTGCGCGCCATCACGGTGCTGCTGCTGCTGATCTTCTCCAAGTACTTCTACATGGCCAGCCTGAACACGTACTACACGTTCTACCTGATGGAGAAATTCGGGCTCCAGCGTCAGACCTCGCAGGTCTACCTGTTCCTGTTCCTGTTCGCGGTGGCGGCCGGCACCATCCTGGGCGGCCCGATTGGCGACCGCATCGGCCGCAAGCGCGTGATCTGGGCGTCGATCCTGGGCGTGGCGCCGTTCACGCTGATGCTGCCGCACGCCAACCTGTTCTGGACGGCCGTGCTGACCGTGATCATCGGCTTCATCCTGGCGTCGGCGTTCTCGGCCATCCTGGTCTTCGCGCAGGAGCTGATCCCGGGCAAGGTGGGCATGGTCTCCGGCCTATTCTTCGGCTTTGCGTTCGGCATGGGCGGCATCGGTGCCGCGGTGCTGGGCAAGCTGGCCGACGTGCACGGTATCGAGGCCGTCTACCAGTTCTGCGCCTTCCTGCCGCTGCTTGGCCTGCTGGCGGTATTCCTGCCAGACCTGCGGGAGCGGGCCAAGGCGGCCTGACGGGGCAGGGCCGATGGCTGGCTTCCCTCCGTCCGCATCGCGGGGGGAGGGGAGAAACCAGCGCGGAAACCAGCGCGGAAACCACAGCGGCGGCCACGGCGCGTACCCTGGCATCGGTTTTGCGGCATCATCTCGGTCATGAAGTCCGCCGTGCCCCCGCCCTCCGCCGCCACACCCGCCGTGCCCGCCCGTCGCGCCTGCGCCCACTGCCTGACCCTGGCCGACGATCCGCGCCGGCGCGAGCCGCATGCGTGCCTGGCGCTGCGCAACACCGCGCCGCTGGTCAGCCAGAGCGCGGCCGGCGTGCCGTTCAGCATGATGGCGTTCACCTGCCGCGAGTGCGGCACCGCGTGGCGGCTCTACGACCGCGCCAACGAGCTGTTCGTCTCCTGGGTGCCCGAGCATCCGCTGGTGCGATAGCCGCGCGCGGCGGCCGGCCGCAGAGGCCGATCGGCTAAGATAGCGCGCGTCTCTCCCCCGTTCATCCCCATCCGAAGCCCGACCATGGCCGATTTCCGCCTCCTGCCGCTGCGCGCCGCCTGCGTGGCCGTCGCACTGATTTCCACCGCCCCCGCGTTCGCCGCCGACAACTACCCGAGCCGGCCGATCCGCATGATCGTGGCCTATCCCACGGGCGGCATCAGCGATGCCGTGGCGCGTGCGCTGGGCGAGAAGCTGTCGGCCCAGATGGGCACCTCGGTCGTGGTGGAGAACAAGGCCGGCGCCGGCGGCAGCATCGGCATCGACGCCGTGGCCAAGGCCGCGCCGGACGGCTACACGCTCGGCTTCGCGTCGACCAGCCCGCTCACGCTCAACCCCCACGTCGGCCACGTCAACTACGACCCCCAGCGCGATGTGGCGCCCGTGATGAGCGTCATGTATTCGCCGGTGCTGGTGGTGGCCACGCCCAGCTTCACGGGCAAGACGTTCCAGGACCTGATCGCCCAGTCGAAGGCCAAGCCGGGCTCGGTGCGCTGGGCCACGTCGGGCCTGGGCACGGTCGGCCACGTGATGCTGGAGCAGATTCGCGCCAAGTCGCAGGCCGACATCACGCTGATTCCGTACAAGGGCGCCGGCCAGCAGCTCAACGACGCGCTGGGCGGCCAGTTCGAGGCCATGAGCACCAACGCCAGCCCGATGCTGACCCAGCACATGCAGGCCGGCCGGCTGCGCGCCATCGCCGTGGGCGCGCCCAAGCGGCTGGACAGCCTGCCCAACGTGCCGACGTTCGACGAACTCGGCTACCCGAAGGCCAACCTGACGTCGACGTTCGGCGTCTTCGCGCCCGGCAAGACGCCGGCCGCCATCGTCGACCGGCTCAACGCCGAGCTGAACAAGGCGCTGGCCGAGCCCGAGGTGCGCGACCGCCTGATGCGCGGCGGCGAAGTGCCCACCGGCGGCTCGGCCAGGCAGTTCGCCGCGGCCATCCGCGCCGAATCGCAGGAAAACGCCCGTATCGTCAAGGAAGCCGGCATCAAGGCCGACTGACCCCCTGACCGACTGACCGCCCGCCCGCACGGCCGCCCGCCCGCACGGCCGGCGTGGCTCAGGCCACGTCCAGCCGGCTGCCAAGCCGGTAGACCGTGCGCAGCATCACCCCGTTGAACGGCCAGAGCGACAGCTTGGTGCGCACGCGCGACAGGTGGCTGTCGATGGTGCGCGCCTGCTCGCGCATCGGCGCGCCGTGCCAGACCTTGTCGATCATCGTGCGGCGCGAGATCAGCGTGCCGATGTTGCGGAATAGTAAAAGCGCCAATGCATACTCCTTGGGCGACAGCGTCACCGGCGCGCCCTTGACCCACACCTGCCGCTCGGGCACCGAGAAGCGGTATTCGCCGCAGATGATCTGGTCCGGCACGTTGTCCAGCGCGGCGGCGGCCGGCGCCGGCACGGGCCGCATCGGCGCGGCGGCCGCGCGACGGGCCAGCGCCTCGATGCGGGCCAGCAGCTCGCCGTCGCGCACCGGCTGCGGCACGTAGGCGTCGGCGCCGGCCATCAGGCAGCGCGCGATGTCGGCCTCGGCGTCGCTGGCGCCCAGCATCATCACCGGCAGGCCATGTCCGAGCGTGCGTCGGACCCAGTCCAGCAACGCCTCGGCATCGACGTCGGCCACGTCGCGGTCCAGCAGCAGCATGTCGAACGGTTGGCGGCGGATGGCGGACACCAGCGGCGGCGCGCCGCGAAAGCGCGTCAGGTAGTGCCCGCCCCGCTCCAGGGCGCGCTGCAGCACCAGGATGCGGGCCGGATTGTCTTCAAGCGCGGCGATCTTCACGGTCGTTCCTTCCGTTCCTTGCTCAGTCTTCGGGTGCGGCCCATGGTAGGCCGCGCCCCGTTGCGGACGAAGTAAACATTTGTGGCGGATCTAATTTTGAGCATCGTCTTATAGGGTTTGTGCGCGTCTCGGCATCTAATGAGCGCTGGACACATTACCTGCGCGCCCGGCACGGCGCGACGATGCATGACAAGAACAGGACTCAGGGTCGCCTCGCTGGAGAGCGACGCCGCGCAGGCGGCCATGATCCGCGCCGTTGTCACCGGCGCCGGGCACGAATGCGTGACCTTTGCCGATGGCCGGCGGATGCTGCTGACCTTGCGCAAGGTGGCCTTCGACCTGCTGCTGCTGGAATGGGACGCGCCGCACGTGAGCGGGCTGGAGGTCCACAACTGGGCGCGCGCCCACCTTGACCCGCGCCTGCCCGTGATGTTCGTGGCCCGGCGCAACGGCGAGGCCGAGATCGCGGCGGCGCTGGCGGCCGGCGCGGACGACTACATGGCCAAGCCGATCCGCGCCGTGGAGCTGTCCGCGCGCATCCACGCGCTGCTGCGGCGGGTCTACCCGGACACGCGCCAGCGCGACGACGACCGGCTGGGCTGGGGCCGCTACACGTTCGACCTCGTCACGCGCCAGACCGCCCGCAACGGCGTGACGGTGCCGCTGACGCCCAAGGAATTCGACCTCGCGCTGCTGATGTTCCGCAACGCCAACCGGGTGGTGCCGCGCGAGCACATGGTGACGGCGGTCTGGGGCCGCGAGTTCTCGCCGATGTCGCGCACCATCGACACCCACATCTCGCGCGTGCGCAACAAGCTTGGCCTGTGGGACGAGAACGGCGTGCGCGTGGTGCCGGTCTACACCCACGGCTACCGGCTGGAACTGCTGGAGGACCAGCGGCCCGCCGCCGGCATTCCGGCCGCGCCGGCGCCCGCGCCAAGAAAAAAAGGCACCCGAAGGTGCCTTTCCCCAAACAGCCGATGAAGCGGCGATCAGAAGATGTGGCGGATACCTGCGGCCACGCCCATCTGGGTGCCGTTGCCCGGCAGTTCGGTCGCCACGCCCTTGGTCAGCTTGTTGTAGTCGACCGTGCCGTAGACCTGGGTGCGCTTGGACAGCGAGTACTCGGCCAGCAGCACGCCGGTGTAGCGGTTGCCGTCGTTGCCGCTGACGCCGTTCTTGTTCTCGACGCGATCGGCATAGAACACGCCGGTCACGGCCAGGGCCGGGGTGACGTTGTACGTCACGCCCACGTAGCCCAGCGTGTCCTTGCGCGGGTTGCTGGCAGCGCCGGCGGCGATGGCCGTGCGGGCAGCCGGGGTCGACACGATGGCAGCCTGGTTCAGGAAGCTGTTGTCGATCACGCCGGTGCTGTCGCGGCCACCAACATAGCCCAGGAACAGCTTGGCCGGGCCGATGCCGTACTTGCCGGCCACGCCCCACATCTGCTGCTTGTTGCTGTTGATGTCCTTGATTTCCTGGTACACGGCGCCGATGCCGAACGGTCCGATGTCGTACGCGGCACGGGTGCCCCAGTACTGGTTCTTCGTCTGGCTGCCCGGCTGCTCGCCGAAGCCGTAGCTGGCGCCGACGTTCAGGCCCGCGAACGAACCCGAGTAGCTGACGACGTTGTTCTGACGGAACTGCGTCAGGAAGAACGGCCAGGCGTTGGCGGTGTAGTTGCCGATGGTCAGCGGGTCGAAGTCGCCGAACAGGTTGAAGCCCTCGGTGTACTGGCGGCCCAGCTTGATGGCGCCGAAGTCACCGGCCAGGCCGACGTATGCCTGACGGTTGAAGATCTGGCCCGACGAATTCATCGTGCCGTTGTCCAGGCTGTAGCCGCCTTCCAGCTGGAAGATGGCCTTCAGGTTGTTGCCCAGGGCCTCCGAACCCTTCAGGCCCCAACGGCTTTGCGTCACGGCGCCGTCCGTCATCTGAACCTGGCTGTTGCCGGCGGCGTTGGCGTGGTTGGTCCAGCGGACGCTGACGTCGGCAATCCCGTACAGCGTGACCGACGTCTGGGCGAAGGCGCTGCCGCAGCACAGCGAGCCAATGGCGAGGGTCAGTAGCGATTTCTTCATGGTGCTCCTTTTCTGTCTTGTGGTTGGATCGCCCCGGATCACGGCGCGTCCAGCTTTGTGGATAACGTTTGCACTAAACGCCGCGAAAATTTAACAAAACGCGGATAGTTCCGACATAAATCCGAAGCCGAGGCAGGCTTCGAGAAGACATTTGGTGCAAATTCGTTGGTTTGCCGCTACACAATGCCTGAGGGCTGACGAAATGGTGCAAGGCAGCACGCGCCACGGCGGTGCATCGGCGGGAACAGGCCAGAAAAGGGCGGGGATGGCGGCGTACGCCGGCACGCGTGGCAACCGCCACGCGGGGCGGTTGCTGCGGTGCAAAAACCCCAACGAACGTGGGGCAGGGTTATCCCTCGAACGGGATCAGGGGGCGGTCATCGGCGCGCGATGACCGGGGCACGGCAGCGCAGGCTCAGGCCTGGGGAATCTCGATCTTTACCTCGAGCACTTCCAGGTTGTCCTGGCGCTCCAGGTTCACGCGCAGATCCTGGTCGCTGATCTTCACGTATTTCGAAATGACGGCCACCAGCTCGCGCTGCAGGGCCGGCAGGTAGTCGGCCGGCGCCGAATGGCCGGACCGCTCGTGGGCGAGAATGATCTGCAGCCGCTCCTTGGCGACCGACGCGGACTTCTTCTTCTCCCCCAGCAGGAAGGACAGGATCGACATGTGGATGAGCCCTCCGTTACTTGTTGCCGAAGATGCGCGAGAACAGTCCCGGCTTCTGGTAGTCCGTGAAGCGCAGCGGCTTGTCCTTGCCCAGGAAGCGGTCCACCACGTCGCCGTAGGCGTCGGCCACGTCGGTGCCGTCGAGGTGGATGGCCGGCGTGCCCTGGTTCGACGCATGCAGCACGGCTTCCGATTCCGGCACCACGCCAATCAGCTTGATGCGCAGGATTTCCTGGATGTCGGTCAGCGACAGCATCTCGCCGCCGTGCACCCGCTTGGGGTTATAGCGCGTGATGAGCAGATGTTCCTTGATCGGATCGCCCTCGCTGGCGCGCTTGGTCTTCGACGCCAGGATGCCCAGGATGCGGTCGGAGTCGCGCACCGACGACACTTCGGGGTTGGTCACGATCAGCGCCTCGTCGGCAAAGTACATGGCCATCAGCGCGCCGGTCTCGATGCCGGCCGGCGAATCGCAGACGATGTACTCGAAATCCATGGCCTTCAGGTCGTTGATGACCTTTTCCACGCCGTCGCGGGTCAGCGCTTCCTTGTCGCGCGTCTGCGAGGCCGGCAGGATGAACAGGTTCTCGCACTTCTTGTCCTTGATCAGCGCCTGGTTCAGGTTGGCTTCGCCCTGCACCACGTTGATCAGGTCGTACACCACGCGGCGCTCGCAGCCCATGATCAGGTCGAGGTTGCGCAGGCCGACGTCGAAGTCGATCACGGCCGTCTTGTGGCCGCGCAGGGCCAGGCCGGCCGCGAAGCTCGCGCTGGTGGTGGTCTTGCCAACGCCCCCCTTGCCGGAGGTCACTACGATGATTTTTGCCATGGCTCTTGGGTCCGGTATGTGTGGATCTGGTTCGTTCTGACAGGCGCGGCGGTCATTTCATCCGCAGCGGTTCGAGAATCAGCTTCTCGTCGGCCAGGCGCACCTGGGCCGACTTGCCGAGCACGTCGGGCGGGAGCGTCTGCTCCGCGGTCCGGTAGATGCCGGCGATGGAAATCAGCTCGGGCTCCAGGCACGTGCAGAAGATGCGCGCGTCCGGGTTGCCCTTGACCCCGGCCAGCGCGCGGCCGCGCAGCGGGGCATAGATATGGATGTTGCCCTCGGCGATGACCTCGGCGCCGTAGCTCACCAGGTCCAGGATCACCACGTCGCCCTGCGCGTAGACCTGCTGGCCCGAGCGCAGCGGCTTGTCGATCAGCAGGGTGGGAATGGCGCGCGGCGTGGCGGCCGCGGCGTTGGCGGCGGCCATGATCTCGGCGATCTCGGACGCCGCGCCATTGACCGGCGTGCTGCCGCTGGCCGGGGCGCCATCGGCCGGGGCCTCGCTGGCAGCGGCGGCGTCTGGCTGGGCCGCTGGTTCCTCGCGGCCGCCGCGCCGGCTCTGGCTGTCCAGCAGCGGCAGGCCGAAGCCGCCGGCCCAGGCGCGCTGGTCGGCGCGGGCCACCACGCCGATGGCGCGGGCGTTCAGCGTGGCCAGCGTGTCGATCACGCGGTCCAGCGCCAGCGCGCCGTCGCCGTCCAGCCGGCGCAGGTCCAGCGCCACCACATCGTCGGAGAAGAAGTCGGGGGTCGATTCGAAGCGGGAGAGAAGATCGTCCCGCAGCGCGTCCATGTCCGCGGTCTGCAGTGCGAGAAGGAGGGCGTCGACATTGCCACTGCGCAGCTCGAAACGTGGCGATTTCTTCAGGGACATAGCCGGGTGACCGTGGAAATGGGACATTCTAACGTCGGATTTCGGGGGAACTGTAACAAATGTTGGTTCGCCGGCCGGGGGTGGACGATGCGGACCATATGCCCGCGCCAGGTGCGCCGCGCGGGCCGCGCACCGGTCCGCCGGCGGCCGCGCCGGGCGCATCGGGCTGTCAGCGCAACGCCTATCGCGCACCCGGCGCGCGCTTGCTAGCATGGCGCATCTTTTGAAGCGGAGCACCCATGGGCGCCATCGTCAACTGCGCGGCCTATCGCCAGGGCAAGAAGCTGGGCAAGGTCGATTTCGCGGACATCGGCCCGGTGCTGGCCGAGCCCGGCACCTTTGTCTGGCTGGGCCTGCACGAGCCGGACCTGGCGCTGCTGCGCCGCGTGCAGCAGTCGTTCGGGCTGCACGACCTGGCCGTCGAGGACGCGCTGGACGCCCACCAGCGGCCCAAGCTCGAAACCTACGGCGATTCGGTCTTCGTGGTGCTGAACACCGCCCAGCTCGTGGGCGAGGAAGTGGTGGTCGGCGAGACCCACCTGTTCGTCGGCCCGAACTACGTGGTGTCGGTGCGGCACGGGGCCAGCTCCACCTACGCGCCGGTGCGCGAGCGCTGCGAGCAGGACCCGCAGGGCCTGGCCAACGGCCCCGGCTACGTGCTCTACGCGCTGATGGACTTCGTGGTGGACCACTACCTGCCCATCGTCACCCGGCTGGAAGACGCCTTCGAGCAGCTGGAGCAGGGCATCTTCCGCGACGAATTCGACCGCGAGGCCATCCAGCGGCTCTACCACGTCAAGCACCAGGTCCTGCGCCTGCGCAACGCCGTCTATCCGGTGGAGGACATGTGCGGCCAGCTGATCCGCCTGCACGAGGACCTTGTACCCAAGGAACTGCGCGCCTACTTCCGCGACATCGAGGACCACTGCAGCCGCATCGTCCGCTCGCTGGACGTGGTGCGCGAGATGCTGACCACGGCCGTGCAGGTCAACCTGGCGCTGGTGACCGTGGGGCAGAACGAGGTGGTCAAGCGCCTGGCCGGCTGGGGCGCCATCCTGGCCATTCCCACCGTCGTGTTTTCGTTGTACGGGATGAACTTCGACTTCATGCCCGAGCTAAAGTGGCACTACGCCTACCCGGTGGTCATCGGCGTCACCGCCACGGCCTGCGGGCTGCTGTGGAGCAAGCTGAGGCGGGCGGGGTGGTTGTAGGGCGGGCTTGATTCGGTGCTGACGGTTTGCTCCCCTCTCCCGCGCGCGGGAGAGGGGCCGGGGGTGAGGGCCAGCGGTCCAAACTGCCACTGTCGCATCTTGAGCCGCCGGCCCTCACCCCCAACCCCTCTCCCGCAGGCGGGAGAGGGGAGCAAACCGGCGGCAGGCGGATGCTCACCAGCCCCCAACCACCAGCCCCCAGCTACCAGCTACCAGCTACCAGCTACCAGCCCCCAGCCCCCCAGCCCCCCAGCCCACCAGCCCACCAGCCCACCAGCCCACCAGCCCACCAGCCCACCCCGCATTTTTATATCTCCTTTATACCCCCTCCCTCCCTCTCTACCCCGTTTTTACCCCCCGGTCCCTAACCTCCAATCCGTGAATCACTCTGCAGGCGCCCGGCCTGCAAACACATCATGGACGGGATCTATTTCCTCGTATTGCTGGCCTTTGGCGCGCTGACGGGTGCGCTGCTGGCCCTGTGCGCCGCGCTGGGCGCCAACCTGCCGGCGGGGCGCGGTGGCGCCGACGGTGCGTCTTCCAAGCAGTCGGCCGCCGACAGGGGGCTCTGATGGACTGGACCGACCTGCTCAGCGGCGGCCTGGCCGTCGCGCTTTTTGTCTACCTGCTCGTAGCCCTGTTCCGGCCGGAGAAATTCTGATGTCGACGCCTGCCATTCCCTGGGCCCAGTTTCTGGGTCTGCTGGCCCTGTTCCTGGCGATCCTGTTCGTCGCCGGCCCCTTCCTGGGGCGCTACATGCGCCGCGCGATCGAGGAGGGCACCTACCGGCTCACGGCCTGGGGCCGTCCGCTGGAGCGCGGGCTGTACCGCCTGGCCGGCGTGCGCGCCGACGCCGAAATGGGCTGGAAGCAGTACGCCATCGCCGTGATCGTCTTCAACGTGCTCGGCGTGGTGGCCGTGTACGCGCTGCAGCGGCTGCAGGGCGTGCTGCCGCTGAACCCGCAGGGGTTTGGCGCGGTCTCGCCGGACTCGTCGTTCAACACGGCCGTCAGCTTCGTCGCCAACACCAACTGGCAGGGTTATGCCGGTGAGTCGACGATGAGCTACCTGACGCAGATGCTGGCGCTGACCGTGCAGAACTTCGTCTCGGCCGCCACCGGCATCGCCGTGGTGTTCGCGCTGATCCGCGGCTTCGCGCGGCACAGTGCGCAGACCATCGGCAACTTCTGGGTCGACCTGACGCGTACCACGCTCTACGTGCTGCTGCCGCTGTCGGTGGTCGTGGCCGTGGCGCTGGTCGGCCAGGGCGTGATCCAGAACTTCGATGCCTACCGCGACGTGCAGCTCGTCACGCCGGTCGAATACACGCAGCCCAAGGTTGACGCGGCCGGCCAGCCGGTGCTGGACGCAGCCGGCCAGCCCGTGACCGAGGCCGCGAGCAGCGCCACGCAGACGCTGGCGATGGGCCCGGTGGCGTCGCAGGAGGCCATCAAGATGCTCGGCACCAACGGGGGCGGCTTCTTCAACGCCAACTCGGCGCATCCGTTCGAGAACCCCACGCCGCTGGCGAACCTGATCGAGATGCTGGCGATCTTCCTGATCCCCGCCGCGCTGTGCTTCACGTTCGGCGAGATGGTCAAGGACCGCCGGCAGGGCGTGGCAGTGATTGCGTCGATGACCGTGATCTTCGTGGTGATGGCGCTGGCGGCCATGGCGTCCGAATCGCAGGTCAACGCCGCGCTGGCCGGGCTGCCGATCGACCACGCGGCGTCGGCGCTGCAGGCCGGCGGCAACATGGAAGGCAAGGAACTGCGCTTCGGCATCTCGGCCAGCGCGCTGTTCGCCACCATCACCACGGCCGCGTCGTGCGGCGCCGTCAACGCCATGCACGACTCGTTCACGGCCATCGGCGGGCTGGTGCCGATGCTGCTGATGCAGCTCGGCGAGGTGGTGTTCGGCGGCGTGGGATCGGGGCTCTACGGCATGCTGGTCTACGCCGTGCTGGCCGTGTTCATCGCCGGCCTGATGATCGGCCGCACGCCGGAGTACCTGGGCAAGAAGATCGAGGCGTACGAGATGAAGATGACCGCCGTGGCCATCCTCGTCACGCCGCTGCTGGTGCTGGTGGGCACGGCCATCGCGGTGATGGCCGGGGCCGGGCGCGCGGGCGTGTTCAACCCGGGCACCCACGGCTTCTCTGAAATCCTGTACGCGCTGTCGTCGGCCGCAAACAACAACGGCAGCGCCTTTGCCGGGCTGTCCGCCAACACGCCGTTCTACAACGTGCTGCTGGCCGCGGCCATGTGGTTCGGCCGCTTCTGGATCATCGTGCCCGTGCTGGCGATGGCCGGATCGCTGGCCGCCAAGCGCCGCACGCCGGCCACGTCCGGCACGATGCCCACCCACGGCCCGCTGTTCGTGGTGCTGCTCACGGGGTCCGTGCTGCTGGTTGGCGCGCTGACCTACGTGCCCGCGCTGGCCCTGGGGCCGGTGGCAGAGCAACTGCAGTCCGCCTCGGCGGCTGCCCGGTAATCCGCGGAGAATTCGCATGTCACAACACACTCCGGCCAGCCGCACCCCCGCCGCCGCGCCGTCCCGCCAACCCGCCACCACCGTTGCCGGCGTGCCGCACCATCCGCGCCCGGCGCGCGGCATGTTCGCGCCAGAGCTGGTCAAGCCGGCCATGCTCGACGCGCTGCGCAAGCTCACCCCGCGCGCGCAGTTGCGCAACCCGGTGATGTTCGTGGTCTACGCGGGCAGCATCCTGACCACGATCCTGTTCCTGCGCGCCTGGCTGCAGCCGTCGCCGGGCGGCGAATCGGCCGGCTTCATCCTGGCCGTGACGGTCTGGCTCTGGTTCACGGTGCTGTTCGCCAACTTTGCCGAGGCACTGGCCGAGGGCCGCAGCAAGCAGCAGGCCGCCGCGCTGCGCGGGCTGAAGACCACGACGATGGCCCGCGTGGTGCGCCAGGGCCGCGCCGACGCCCGCGCCACCGGCGCCACCGAGCCGCGCCCGGCCACCGACCTGCGGCGCGGCGACGTGGTGCTGGTCGAGGCCGGCGAGATGATTCCCGGCGACGGCGAGGTCATCGAAGGCGTCGCCTCGGTCGACGAAAGCGCCATCACCGGCGAATCGGCGCCCGTGATCCGCGAATCGGGCGGCGATTTCTCGTCGGTCACGGGCGGCACCCGCGTGCTGTCCGACTGGATCGTCGTGCGCATCACCACCAACCCCGGCGAAAGCTTCATCGACCGCATGATCGGCATGGTCGAGGGCGCGCGCCGCCAGAAGACGCCCAACGAGCTGGCGCTGACGATCCTGCTGGTGGGCCTGACGCTGGTGCTGCTGCTGGCCACCGCCACGCTGCAGCCGTACTCGCTCTACGCGGTGCTGGTGACCAAGGCGGGCGTGCCGGTGTCGGTGACGGTGCTGGTGGCGCTGCTGGTGTGCCTGATCCCGACCACGATCGGCGGGCTGCTGTCGGCCATCGGCGTGGCCGGCATGAGCCGGATGATGGCGGCCAACGTGATCGCCACGTCGGGCCGCGCCGTGGAAGCGGCCGGCGACGTCGACGTGCTGCTGCTCGACAAGACCGGCACGATCACGCACGGCAACCGCCAGGCGTCGCGCTTCATCGCCGCGCCGGGCGTGACCGAGCGCCAGCTGGCCGAGGCCGCGTGGCTGGCGTCGCTGGCCGACGAGACGCCCGAGGGCCGCAGCATCGTCGCGCTGGCCCGCCAGCGTCCCGGCACCGCGTCGCCCGAGATGGGCGGCCGGGGCGTGGCCGCGCCCGTGTTCGTGCCGTTCACGGCGCAGACGCGCATGAGCGGCGTGGACGTGGCGCAGGGCCACGTGGTGCGCAGCGTGCGCAAGGGATCGGCCGATGCACTGCGCCGCTACGTGACCGAGCGCGCCGGCAAGTTCCCGGACGCCGTGATGCAGGCTGTTGACGACGTGGCCCGCGCCGGCAGCACGCCGCTGGTGGTGGCCGAGTCGGTGGCCGAGGGCACCGAGGACACGGTGCGCGTGCTGGGCGTGGTGGAGCTCAAGGACATCGTCAAGACCGGCATCCGCGAGCGCTTTGGCGAACTGCGCAAGATGGGCATCCGCACCGTGATGATCACGGGCGACAACCGGCTGACGGCGGCGTCCATCGCGGCGGAAGCCGGCGTGGACGACTTCCTGGCCGAAGCCACCCCCGAGGCCAAGCTGGCGTTGATCCGTGAATACCAGGGCCAGGGCCGGCTGGTGGCCATGACCGGCGACGGCACCAACGACGCCCCGGCGCTGGCCCAGGCCGACGTGGCCGTGGCGATGAACAGCGGCACCCAGGCCGCGCGCGAGGCCGGCAACATGGTCGACCTGGACAGCAACCCCACCAAGCTGATCGAGATCGTCGAGATCGGCAAGCAGATGCTGATGACGCGCGGGTCGCTGACCACGTTCAGCGTGGCCAACGACGTGGCCAAGTATTTCGCGATCATCCCGGCCGCGTTCGCCACCACGTATCCGCAGTTGAACCTGCTGAACGTGATGCACCTGTCCACGCCGGCGTCGGCCATCATGTCCGCGGTGATCTTCAATGCGCTGATCATCGTGGTGCTGATTCCGCTGGCGCTGCGCGGCGTGGTGTACCGCCCGCTGGGCGCCGCCGTGCTGCTGCGCCGCAACCTGCTGGTCTACGGGCTGGGGGGCATCATGGTGCCGTTCGTCGGCATCAAGCTGATCGACCTGCTGCTGACGATGTTCGGCTGGATCTGATTAAGGAGAATTGCTATGTCTACGCAAGCCCATCCCATGACCGAACCGGCGCGCCAGGCCGGCATGCTGCGCCCGGCGCTGACGATTTTCGTGGGGCTGTCGGTGCTCACCGGATTGCTCTATCCGGGCGTGGTGACCGGCATCGCCCGCACGGTGTTTCCCCAGCAGGCCGCCGGCTCGCTGATCGTGCAGGACGGCAAGACCGTCGGCTCGGCGCTGATCGGCCAGCCGTTCTCGGACCCGAAATACTTCTGGGGCCGACTCTCGGCCACGGCGCCGATGCCGTACAACGCGGCGGCCTCGGTCGGCTCGAACCTGGGCCCGACCAACCCCGCCCTGACCGACGCCGCCCGCGCCCGCCTGGACGCCCTGCGCGCCGCCGATCCCGGCAACACGGCGCCGGTGCCGGTGGACCTGGTCACCGCCTCGGCGAGCGGCCTGGACCCCCACATCAGCCCGGCCGCCGCCCGCTACCAGGCCAGCCGCGTGGCCCGCCTGCGCGGGCTGCCCCTGGCAAAGGTGCAAGCGCTGATCGCCGCCAACACCGAAACCCCGACGCTGGGCATCCTCGGCGAGCCAGGGGTCAACGTGCTGAAGCTGAACCTGGCGCTCGATGGCGCGAAGGTTGGGGGGTAGGCAGCCAACACGCGGGAACGCATGGCACATCGCTCGGTTTTCGCTCCGCTCTCCCGCAAGGCGGGAGAGGGGAGCAAACAAGCGGGAGCGCATGACACATCGCCCGGTTTTCGCTCCCCTCTCCCGCGACGCGGGAGAGGGGCTGGGGGTGAGGGCGTCGAGGTTCTGCTTGCCGACCACGCCGCACGTTGAGCCGCTGGCCCTCTCCCCCGACCCCTCTCCCGCAAGGCGGGAGAGGGGAGCAAACAAGCGGGAGCGCATGACGGATCGCACGGTTTTCGCTCCGCTCTCCCGCAACGCGGGAGAGCGGAGCCAAACCATACCCGCGATGTCGTCCCGCGCCCCATGGCAAAATCCGCAACCATGACTGACCCCCATCGTCCGGACCCCGACGCCCTCCTGCAACGCATGCAGGCGGAAGACGTGCGTGCGGCGCGGGGGCGGTTGCGGGTCTACTTTGGTGCATCGGCGGGCGTCGGCAAGACGTATGCGATGCTGACCGCGGCGCGGGCGCAGCGCGAGCAGGGCGTGGACGTGGTGGTCGGGGTGGTCGAGACGCATGGCCGAGCCGAGACCCAGGCGCTGCTCGACGGCCTGGCGCAACTGCCGCTGCGCGACGTGCCGTACCGTGACCGCGTGCTGCGCGAGTTCGATCTCGATGGTGCGCTGGGCCGGCGGCCGGCGCTGATCCTGGTCGACGAACTGGCGCATTCCAACGCGGCGGGCAGCCGCCATCCCAAGCGCTGGCAGGACGTGCACGAGCTGCTGGCCGCCGGCATCGACGTCTGGACCACCGTCAACGTGCAGCACCTGGACAGCCTGAACCAGGCCGTGGGCGGCATCACCGGCGTGCGCGTCTGGGAAACCGTGCCCGACACCGTGTTCGATGGCGCCGACGAAGTGGTGCTGGTGGACCTGCCGGCCGACGAACTGCTGCGGCGCCTGCGCGAAGGCAAGGTCTACCTGCCCGAGCAGGCCCGCCACGCCGCGCGCAACTTTTTCCGCAAGGGCAACCTGATCGCGCTGCGCGAGCTGGCGCTGCGCCGCACGGCCGACCGCGTGGACGACGATGTGCGCGCGTACCGCGACGCCGAGCGCATCACGCCGGTCTGGCGCACGCGCGAGGCCGTGCTGGCCTGCATCGGCCCCGGCGACGATGCCGCGCAGGTCGTGCGCAGCGCGCACCGGCTGGCCGGGCAGCTCGACTGCGACTGGCATGTGGTGACCGTGGCGGCGTCGCACCTGCTGCCGCCGGCCGAGCCGCCGCGCGTGCGGCTGCACGCCGCGCTGGAACTGGCCGAATCGCTCGGCGCCCGCACCGAGACGCTGGCCGGGCACGACATGGTGGCGGCCGTGGCCGGCTATATCCGCCGACACAACCTCACCAAGGTGCTGGTGGGCCGCGCGCCCACGGAATGGCGTGCCGACGGCGGTCCGGTCGAACGCGCGCGCATGTGGCTGGCGCGGACCATGGCACCGCTGCTGGGCGCGGGCGGGCGGCTGATCGGCCGGCCGTCGTTTGCCGATGCGCTGGCCGCGAACTGTCCCGAGATCGACGTGATCCGCGTGGCCGCCGATACCACGCGCGCCGACGCCACCCGGCCCGATGCGCCCGGTATCACCCCCGGCATGGCGCCCGGCATCGCGCCGCCGCCTGGCGTGGCGCTGTCCGATGCCGACGCCGCCCCCCGCCCCGGCCTGCGGCGCCGTGACTACGCCTGGGCCGTGGTGTGGTGCGCCGGTGCCACGGGGGTTTCCACGCTGGCGCGGCCGTGGTTCGACATCGTCAATATCGCGATGCTGTTCCTGGTGGCCGTGGTCGGCGTGGCGCTGCGCCACGGGCGCGGGCCGGCGGCGCTGGCGTCGGTGCTGGCCGTGGCGTCGTTCGATTTCTTCTTCGTGCCGCCGCGGCTGTCGTTCGCGGTCAGCGACGTGCAGTACCTGCTGACCTTCCTGGTACTGCTGGCCGTGGGGCTGGTCATCGGCCAGCTCACGGCCGGGCTGCGCGAGCAGGCGCGCGTGGCGGTGCAGCGCGAGACCGACGCGCGCACGCTGTACGAACTGGCGCGCGAGCTGTCGGCGGCGCTGACGCCGGACCAGATCGTCGAGATCGGCAGCCGGTTCCTGCGCGCCGCGCTGGACGCGCACGCCACGTTCTTCCTGCCCGATGCGGGCGGTCGGCTGGCGCCGGTGGCGGGGCCGTCGTCGCCCGATGCCGGCTCGCGCACGGCCCGGCGCGAGGCCGTGGACACGGTGCTGGCGCAGTGGGTCTACGACCACGGCGAGCCGGCCGGCACCGGCACGCACACGCTGCCCGGCAGCACCGTGCTGTACCTGCCGCTGAAGGCGCCGATGCAGACGCGCGGCGTGCTGGCCGTGGAGCCAAGCGCGTGGCACGCGCTGGCGCGGCCCGAACTGCGCCGGCAGGCCGACGTGTTCGCGACGCTGGTGGCCATCGCCATCGAGCGGCTGCACTACGTCGACGTGGCGCAGCGCGCGCTGCTGTCGATCGAATCGGAACGGCTGCGCAGCTCGCTGCTGGCCGCGGTGTCGCACGACCTGCGCACGCCGCTGACCGGCCTGCTGGGCATGGCCGAGACGCTGCAGCGCGCCAGCCCGCCGCTGCCGCCGGCGGCAGCGGAGACGGTGGCGGCGCTGCACGCGCAGGCGCGGCGCATGCGCACGATGGTGGTCAACCTGCTCGACATGGCGCGGCTGCAGCAGCACGACGTGGCGCTGCAGCGCGGCTGGCAGTCGCTGGAGGAACTGGTGGGCGCGGCGCTGGCGTCGATGCGCGACACGCTGCGCGGCCATCGCGTGCAGGTGGACGACCTGTCGGCGCTGCCGCTGGTGGAGTGCGACGCCGTGCTGGTCGAGCGCGTGCTGTGCAACCTGTTCGAGAACGCCGCCAAGTACACGCCACCGGGCAGCACGATCCGCGTGTCGGGCGAGGCCACCGGCGCGCCCGGCGACGGCGAGGTGCGGCTGGTGGTGGCCGATGACGGCCCCGGCGTGCCGGCCGGCCAGGAGCGCCGGATCTTCGAGAAATTCACGCGCGGCGAGCGCGAGTCGGCCACGGCTGGCGTCGGGCTGGGGCTGGCCGTCTGCGAGGCCATCGTGCAGGCCCACGGCGGCCGCATCTGGGTCGAGCCCGGCCGCCCCGGCGCGCGCTTCGTCATGGCGCTGCCGCGCGGCAATCCGCCCGACATCGCGCCCGAATTGCCAGAATCGTCCGACCAGCCCGGGCTGGTCGCGCCGCCCCAACCCACGCCGCACTGAGATGCCTTTCGACTATTCGCCGACCGTCCTGCTGGTGGAGGACGAACCCCATATCCGCCGCTTCGTGCGCGAGTCGCTGCAGGCCGAGGGCTGCGCCGTGCACGATGCCGACACGCTGCGGCGCGGCTTGATCGATGCCGGCACGCGCCAGCCGGACATCGTCATCCTGGACCTGGGCCTGCCCGACGGCGACGGCATGACGCTGATCCGCGAGATGCGCACGTGGACCGAGGTGCCCGTGCTGGTGCTGTCCGCCCGCACCGACGAGGCCGACAAGATCGCCGCGCTGGACGCCGGCGCCGACGACTACCTGACCAAGCCGTTCGGCGTGGGCGAACTGGTGGCGCGCGTGCGCGTGCTGCTGCGCCGCCACGCCAGGGCCAACCCCCAGGGCACGCCGCAGATCGCGTTTGGCGACGTGCGCGTGGACCTTGCCAACCGGCTGGTCACACGCGGCGAGGCGGCCGTGCACCTGACGCCGATCGAATACCGGCTGCTGGCCGTGCTGATCGCCCATCGCGGCAAGGTCATGACCCACCGCGAACTGCTGCGCGAGGTCTGGGGGCCGTCGCATTCGGAAAGCAGCCACTACCTGCGCGTGTACATGGGCCACCTGCGCCACAAGCTCGAAGCCGACCCGGCGCAGCCGGTGCATCTGCTGACCGAGGTGGGGGTGGGGTACCGGTTTGCGGGGTAGGGCGGGGAACGCGGGAATCCATCGCCGGAGAATTCGCGCCACGTTTGCGGCGTGGCGATGGAAGCGGTCTGTTCCATCCCTTTCCATGGCAACTGCCAACGCCCTTTGGAACGATGGGGGTCCGTCATCGGCAGGGCCGATGGCTTCCAGATATCGAACCTTTGGAGCAGACAATGGCAGACCAATTCCAATCAACGGCTACTTCGGCCGCGCTCGCGAGCGGCATTCCCTACTTCCGCGCCAACGCGACCGGGCCGGACGCCACGGCGACGGGCAGCACGGCGATCGCGATCGGGCAGTCGGCCAATGCCCCCGGCGCCGACGGCATTGCCATCGGGACCGAATCGGTGGCCGAGGGAAGCAACAATGCCGTGGCAGTCGGCACGATAGCGCGCGCCTCCGGCATCTACAGCGTAGCGGTGGGACGCGCCGCGCAGGCCACGGTGGGGCGCGCATCGGCCTTGGGCGCCGAGGCCAACGCATCGGGCGACCGCAGCACGGCCGTGGGGTCTACGACGTCGGCCACGGCGCTGTTCGCCACGGCCGTGGGCACGTTGGCGGTGGCCGCTGCCGAGGGTGCCTCGGCTTTCGGGCGACAAGCCAATGCATCGGCACCGTACAGCGTGGCTTCCGGCGCAGGCGCGGTGGCCAGCAGCAACGACGCCGTCGCTGTCGGCAGCAAGGCCAGCGCATCGGGCGCCAATGCCATTGCGCTCGGCGTCGCCGTTGCCTCGGCGGTGCGGGCCGTGGCAATCGGCGACCAATCGTCGGTGACGGCATCGCAGAGTGTGGCGCTGGGCGCGAATTCGGGCGCCAGCCAGATGTTCGCGTGCGCGATCGGCGCCAACACCCAGGCGAGCCAGGTTGGCACTGTGGCGCTGGGCGCCAGTTCGGCGGCTCCCGCGCTCTATGGATCGGCGCTCGGCAGCCAGTCGCGGGTCAATGTGGACTACGGTGTGGCGATTGGCTACGGTTCGGTATGCGATCGCGCGGGCGCGGTCTCGGTCGGCGCCGAAGGCGCGCGTACGCGCCAGATCGTCAATGTGGCACCCGGTGAGCAGGGGACGGACGCCGTGAACGTCGATCAGCTTCAGGCACTGCAGGCGCAGTTGACCGCGTTGAGCGACCGCGTTGCCAGCCTGACCGGGGCGAGTTGAGGTCGATATTCGCGCGAAGAATATAAAAAGGATAGCGAGATCTAAGTAATTTGTCCGTGGCATAAGAGGGCGCCCAGAAGCCGCCTACACTAAATCAGGACCTCGATTCGACAGAGGTTCCGGAGCCTTCCATGCCACGGACCCCCGCCTACGCCCGTCTCTGCCTGATCGCCATCCTTTATGCCGCCTTGTTGACCGGCAGCGTGAATGCGGCGGGTGAGCCACCCGCTGTCGCCCAGTCCCAGACCCGCGATGCCGTGGCCGCCTACGAGGCTGGCCATTTCGATGCCGCGCTGCAGGGCTTTGCCGCCGCCGCGCAGAAGGGCAATCGGCTCGCCCAGTTCAATTACGCGATGATGCTGCTGCGCGGCGAAGGCACGACCGCCAAGCCGCAGGAGGCGCTGGTCTGGCTGCGCAAGGCCGCCGACAACCAGATGACCCACGCCCAGTACACGCTAGGCGACCTGCACGAGCGGGGCGAGCTGGTGCCGAAATCGCTGGAGGATGCCAACCGCTGGTACGCCCGTGCCGCGCAGGGCGGCCACACGCAGGCCCAGATGGCGCTGGCGACCAACTACTTCACCGGGCGCGGCGTGCCACGCGACTACGGGCAGGCGTTCACGTGGTACAGCAAGGCCGCCACGGCCGGCGACGGGGGCGCGCAGTACATCGTCGGCAGCTATTACGAGCGCGGCTATCCTGGCATCGTCGACAAGGACATCGAGCAGGCCAAGATCTGGTACGCCCGCGCCGCCGCGCATGGCGACCCGGGCGCGCTGGCCAAGCTGCGGTCGCTGCTGGAAGAGGGCTTGCGCGCCAAGAGCCCGATGTAACCGGCCGCGACGGCCGTCCCATCGCCCTGGTTGCCGCCTCCGCGCTGCCATGCCGGCGGCAGGCGGCATGGGTCAGTGTTGCTCCATCCGCTTCCATGTCGTCCGAAAAGGTTGTCTGACACGATGGCCTTGCTACGTCGCCGGCCATCGCAGGCCGATGGCGGGCATCCCTACAAATACGGACGATCAGGAGCAACGCGATGGCGCAGGAAGGCATCAAATACTTTCGAGTGAACCCGGGCTGGAGCGAGGATGCCAATGCATCTGGCGCCGATTCGGTGGCCGTGGGGCCGGTGGCGGTGGCCAGCGGCGTCGAGAACATGGCATTCGGCGTCATGGCCCGGGCCACCGGCGAACACAATTCGATTGCGATCGGCGGCGTGGTGCAGGCCAGCGGCACGCGGGCGCTGGCCATCGGCGGGCATTCGGTGGCGGCCGCCCACGCGGCCCAGGCGTTCGGCGTCGATGCGTCGGCCAACGCCGAAAGCGCGCTGGCGCTGGGCTATCACGCCTCGGCGGCCGGCGCGCGCAGCGTGGCGCTGGGCGCCCACAGCACGGCCGACGCCGACGACGTGGTATCGGTGGGCAACGCCAATACGCGCCGGATAATCGTCAACGTGGCGCCGGGCGCGGTCTCGGAAACCAGTACCGATGCCGTGAACGGCAGCCAGCTCGATGCCACCGCCAAGCGGGTGACCGCGCTGGAGGATGGCACGCGGGGTCCCAAGTACCTGCACGTCAACAGCGCCGGGCGCGATTCGGTGGCCGCGGGCACCGAATCGATCGCTTTCGGCCCCGGTGCCGGCGCGGGCGGCCCCAACAGCATCGCCATCGGCCGGGGCGCGCTGGCGCCGGGCGGGGAAAGCGCGATGGCGATCGGGTCCGGCGCCGCTGCCACCGCCGACAGCGCGCAGGCCATCGGCGGCCGCGCGCACGCGTCCAGTACCGGCGACGTTGCGGTGGGCGTCAGTGCCCGCGCCAGCGGCGAGGGCAACGCGGCGCTCGCCGTGGGCTCCAACGCCAGCGCTACCAGCGGCAACACCGTGGCACTCGGCAGCGCGGCATCGGCGACCGCAACCGGCAGCGTGGCACTTGGCGCTGGCTCCACGTGCGACCGCGCGCAGGCCGTCTCCGTCGGCGCGCCGGACCTGCCGCGGCAGATCGTCAACGTGGCGGCGGGCACCGAGGCCAACGACGCCGTGAACCTGGGGCAGCTCAACGCCCTGCTGGAACAACTGGCCGGCTTGCAGACACGGCTGGCCGCGCTGGAAGGGCGGGGCTGACCGGCAGCCATCCGCACCCATGAAAAAAGCCGGCCACCCCCTCTCGGGCGTGGCCGGCTTTCATTCCAGGATGCCGATCCCGCTCAGCCCAGCTTCTTCTTCAGCAGTTCGTTGACCTGGGCCGGGTTGGCCTTGCCCTTGGTGGCCTTCATGGCCTGGCCGACCAGTGCGTTGAACGCCTTTTCCTTGCCGGCGCGGAATTCCTCGACCGACTTGGCGTTGGCGGCCAGTACGTCGTCGATGATCTTTTCCAGCTCGCCCGTGTCGGACATCTGCTTCAGGCCCTTGGCGGCGATGATCGCGTCGGCGTCGCCGTCGCTCTCGCCGGCCCACATCGCCGGGAAGACGTCTTTCTTGGCGGTGTTGTTCGACACCGTGCCGTCGGCAATGCGCGATAGCAGTTTCGCCAGTTGGGCCGGCTGGACCGGCGCCTCGTCGATGGTGATGCCGTCGCGGTTGAGCTGCGACGCCACGTCGCCCATCAGCCAGTTGGCGGCCGGCTTGGCGCTGGCGGCACCCACGGCCTGCACCACGGCCTCGTAGTAGGCGGCCATCGACTTGGTGGCCGTGATGGTGCTGGCGTCGTAGGCCGACAGGCCGTACTGCGACACGAAGCGCGCCTGCATGGCCGCCGGCAGCTCGGGCAGGTCGCGCTGCACGCGCTCGATCCAGGCCGCGTCGATCTCCAGCGGCATCAGGTCCGGGTCGGGGAAGTAGCGGTAGTCGTGCGCGTCTTCCTTGGTGCGCATCGCGCGCGTCTCGCCGGTGTCCGGATCGAACAGCACGGTGGCCTGGACGATCTCGCGGCCGTCCTCGATCTCGGCGATTTGCCATTGCACTTCATAGTCGATGGCCTGCTGCAGGAACCGGAACGAGTTCAGGTTCTTGATCTCGCGCCGGGTGCCGAACTTCTCCTGGCCCACCGGGCGCACCGACACGTTGGCGTCGCAGCGGAAGCTGCCTTCCTGCATGTTGCCGTCGCAGATGCCGAGCCACACCACCAGCGAATGCAGCGCGCGGGCGTAGGCCACGGCCTCGGCCGAGCTGCGCATGTCGGGCTCGGTCACGATTTCCAGCAGCGGCGTGCCGGCGCGGTTCAGGTCGATGCCGGTCATGCCCGCGAAGTCCTCGTGCAGCGACTTGCCGGCGTCTTCCTCCAGGTGCGCGCGCGTCAGGTTGACGGTCTTCTCGTAGACGCCCTGCTTGCCTTCCACCTGGATCGTGATCTGGCCGCCCTGTACCACCGGGATCTCGTACTGGCTGATCTGGTAGCCCTTCGGCAGGTCGGGGTAGAAGTAGTTCTTGCGTGCGAAGATGCTGCGCGGCGCGATCCTGGCGCCAATCGCCAGCCCGAACTGGATGGCGCGCTCCACGGCGCCCTTGTTCAGCACCGGCAGCACGCCCGGCAGCGCCAGGTCAACCGGCGACGCCTGCGTGTTCGGGGCGGCCCCGAACGCGGTGGAGCTGCCGGAGAAAATCTTGGAGGCCGTGGAGAGCTGCGTATGCGTCTCCAGGCCGATCACCACTTCCCATTGCATGGCGGTATTCCTGTATGAAGTCTTGCTGTATCGGTGTGCGTTTGGTGTCGAATCCGGGTCCCGCGTCTGGGTGTCGTCAGGGGTCCGGGCTCGCCAGCCATGAATCGAGTTGCGCCAGCGCGGCCACGCGCGCCACGGCGTCGCCGCCGACCGTGACACCGGACCCCTGGCGCGCGGCAACGTCGCGCCGCACGTGGAGTTCGCTGGTGCCGTCGAAGCCGTGGTACGCGCCGGGATAGATCTCCAGGCGGAAACGGGCCTTGGGCTGCCGGCTCTGCACTGCATTCTGCAGCATCGCGCAGCGCGTGGCGGGCGTCCAGTCGTCGGCGCCGCCAATCATCAGCAGCAGCGGCGTGCGCAGCCGGAAGTCGTGCTGCTGCACGGCGCGCTTGCAGCCGGGGTAGAACGCCACGGCGCGGTCCACGGTGGGCGTGCCTTCGGGCCACGGGCGGCTGGCGTCGATCGTCGCCAGCACGGCCTGCGCGCCGTTGGACCAGCCCAGCAGCACGATGCGCCGCGTGTCGATGCCGGGCTGCCTGGCCACCCAGCGCAGCGCGGCCAGCGTGTCGGCGCGGCGGGTCTTCTCGTCGATGGCGCGGTTGTCCAGCGCCTCGGTGCAGATGCCCTGCGCCTTGCCGCGCGGGCTGAAGCTGTCGGGCATCAGCACCGCGTAGCCGCGCTCGGTCAGCCAGTGCGCATAGTCGCGGTAGCGGGTCTGCAGCCCCCCGGCCGGGTCGATGACTTCCTCGATGGTGCCGGCGCGCCGGGCCGCCACCTTCATGTCGACCAGCCCGCCGCAGCCGTGCAGCGCCACCACCACGGGCAGCGGCTGGCTGCGGGCGACCGAGCCCTCGCGCGGCATGAACCAGTACGCGGTCAGCGCCGGCATGCCGGGCTCGGCGGGCAGGCGCACGCGCGCGGTGGCGGGTTCGGTGGCCGTGGCAGGCATCGCGAGCGGCGTGCTGGCCGGTGCCGACAGGGCCGGCAGCGGCGCGGCGGGCGCCATCGGCGCCAGCGCCACGGTTGGCTGGGCCGGCGCCGATGGCATCAGCGCGATGGCGATGGCGCCGGCCGCCAGCGTGCCGCGCAGCCAGCGGCCCACCACGGTGGGAACCGTCGGTGGCCGGGCAGAGGCGGGCTGGGGCAGCGCCATGGTCTGGGTCTGGTTGGGCGGGCCGCTAGCGCGTGCTGGCGCAGGCGCCGGTGCCCGGCTCGAACATCACGGGCCAGGCTTCCTCGTAGATGCCCGGCGTGCAGCGCGCCTGGCAGCCCGCGTGCGCCAGCGTGACGCGGCGCGGGTCCTGCCAGACCATCAGCTTGCAGGCGCTGCCGTCGTTGGCGCGCAGCTCGATGTGTGGCGTCTTGCGCACCTGGCGGAACTCGGCCAGGTTGAAGCTGCACGAGCCGCGCTTGCCGACCCACAGCTTCCAGTTCAGCTGCTGCACGGTGTTGTCGGCCACGCGCAACTGCGCGTCCTCGCGGAAGCCGTCTTCCTCGGTACGCTGGCAGTTGCCGACCAGGTCGATGTCACGCGCCGCGATGGGCGTGGAGCGGCCGACGAACGGGATCTGGCAGCCGGCCAGCAGCGTGGCCATCACGGCCAGCGTCAGGGCGGCGGCCAGCCGCAGCGGCAGGCGGGGCAGGGCGTGCAGGCGCATGGTCCGGGCGCCCCGTTCAGGCCGGACGGCGCAGGTGCCAGTCGGTGGCCTGCTGGAAGGCATGGGCCACCTGCAGCAGGCGCGCTTCGTCAAAGTAGTTGCCGATGATCTGCAGGCCGACGGGCATGTTGCCGTCGCCAAAGCCGGCCGGCACGCTCATGCCGGGCAGGCCGGCCAGGCTGGTGGACAGCGTGAAGATGTCGGCCAGGTACATCTGCACCGGGTCGGCGGTCTTCTCGCCCAGCTTCCAGGCCACGCTGGGCGCCACCGGGCCCATGATCACGTCGCACTCGGCAAACGCGCGCTGGAAGTCGTCGGCGATGATGCGGCGGATCTTCTGCGCCTGCAGGTAGTAGGCGTCGTAGTAGCCGTGCGACAGCACGTAGGTGCCCACCATGATGCGGCGCTTGACCTCGGGGCCGAAGCCCTCGGCGCGGCTCTTCTTGTACATGTCCAGCAGGTCGCGGTACTCGGCGGCGCGGTGGCCGTAGCGCACCCCGTCGAAGCGCGACAGGTTCGACGACGCCTCGGCCGGCGCGATGATGTAGTACACCGGGATCGACAGCTCGGTCTTGGGCAGCGAGACGTCGACCAGCGTGGCACCCAGCTTCTCGTACTGGGCCAGCGCGGCGCGCACGGCCTGTTCGACGTCGGCCGACAGCCCCTTGCCGAAGTACTCGCGCGGCAGGCCGATGCGCAGGCCGGCCAGCGGCTGCGACGCGCTGGCGCCGGCGCGCGGCTGGCCCAGCAGGCGGGTGAAGTCCTCGTCCACGCCGCCCTGCTCGGGCGACAGGCTCGTGGAATCCTTCGGGTCGAAACCGGCCATCGCGTTGAGCAGCAGCGCGCAGTCCTCGGCCGTGTGGGCCATCGGGCCGCCCTGGTCCAGCGACGACGCGAACGCGATCATGCCGTAGCGCGACACGCGGCCGTACGTCGGCTTGATGCCGGTGATGCCCGAGAACGACGCCGGCTGGCGGATCGAGCCGCCAGTGTCGGTGCCCGTGGCGGCCGGGGCCAGGCCCGCGGCCACGGCGGCGGCGGACCCGCCCGACGACCCGCCCGGCACGCGGCTGGTGTCCCACGGGTTGCGCACCGGCCCCTGCCAGGCGTTCTCGTTGGACGACCCCATCGCGAATTCGTCCATGTTGGTCTTGCCCAGCGTGACCATGCCGGCGGCGGCCAGGCGCTCGACCACGGTGGCGTCGAACGGGCTCTCGTAGCCGGCCAGCATCTTCGAGCCGGCGGTGGACTTCCAGCCGCGCGTCACGAAGACGTCCTTGTGGGCGATCGGCACGCCGGTCAGCGGGCCGGCCTGGCCGTTGGCGCGCCGCTCGTCGGCGGCACGGGCCTGGGCCAGCGTGCGCCCGGCGTCGACGTCGACAAAGGCGTTCAGGTCACGGGCCGCGTCGATGCGGGCCAGGTAGTCGCGCGCGAGTTCCTCGGCGGAAATGGTGCGGGCGGCCAGCGCGTCGGCGATCTGGCGCAGGGAGGTCTGTTGGTCGGCGGAAAAGGTCATGTCGGATCGGCAGGCGGCTGGAGGGTGGGCGACGGCTGGGCGGGCGTCGTCACTCGATGACCTTCGGCACCAGGTACAGGCCGCCTTCGGTGGCGGGCGCGGGGCGCTGGTAGTCGTCGCGGCGGTCGGACTCGGTCACGGCGTCGTCGCGCAGGCGCTGGGCGATGTCGCGCACGGCCGACAGCGGGTGGGCCAGCGGTTCGATGCCGGTGGTGTCCACCGCCTGCATCTGTTCCACCAGGGAGAAGAAGTTGTTGAGCTGGGCAAGCGTCTGCTCGGCCTCGGCATCGCTGGTTTCGATGCGGGCCAGATGCGCGATGCGCTTGACGTCGGAGAGTTCGAGAGCCATGGCGTGGTACGGCGCGCGCGCCGGGTTCGGTCCTGCGGACCGGGGGGTGTTGCGGCCGTGACGCGCGGGTGGGCGCCGGTTCGCGGACCGGCGTCCACCCAACCGTCGTCGGGTGGCCGTCGGGGGGCCCGCAAGGACGCCGCGCGTCCGGCAACTGGCGCCATGGCCAGGGGGTGCCGGACGGGTGCGCCCGGGGGGCACCCCAGGATCGTCGAAGTTACAAGTTTTTCAGGGCCCGAACGCCCCGAAACAGCCGGAATTATAAGGTATCATTACGCGCTGCTGTCTTGCCGCAGCGCGCGCTCCACTTGGGTTTCGGCGCGGCGGCCGGGCGGTGATGCGGTCGGCACAGTTCGCGCATCGGCAGACCGCGGCGGGCAGCGTCGCCAGCGGTGCCGATGGCCCCAGACGGACGGCATGCACCGCCGGGCGTCGCGAGCATGCAACAGTAATGCGCCATGATCGTGGCCTGGCCGTCAATTAGCGGCCCGTTTTCATCGTTTTTTCGGTCGTAAGAAACTGGTTCCTCCGATTAGGCTACTGCAATCGTCAGGCGTACTTCACGTATTCGTCCTGTCCGGCGCATCTGGCGGCGAACTTTCACGCAGAGTCTAATCAAAGGTTCCCGTAGGTCCGGCGTGCAACACCGCGCCGGCCCGAGCGGATCGCCGCTGGCGCACCGGGGGTTTTGCCGTGCCAGGGGTACCGGGCGCGCCGGCCAGGCCGGCGCGGCCGCGCACGCCGGGGAACCGTGAACCATCACCCTTGCAAACGTATTCGTGGCCGGGCCGCCGCAGGCACCGGCCGCTTCGCATACCCGCGAACCAACAGAAGACAGGATTCCTGATGTTCGGATTTCTCCGCAGCTATTTCTCCAACGACCTGGCCATCGACCTGGGCACCGCCAACACCCTGATCTACATGCGCGACAAGGGCATCGTCCTGGACGAGCCGTCGGTCGTGGCCATCCGTCAGGAAGGCGGCCCCAACGCCAAGAAGACCATCACCGCCGTCGGCAAGGAAGCCAAGCAGATGCTGGGCAAGGTGCCGGGCAACATCGAGGCCATCCGGCCGATGAAGGACGGCGTGATCGCCGACTTCACGGTGACCGAGCAGATGCTCAAGCAGTTCATCAAGATGGTGCACGACACCAAGCTGCTGCGCCCGAGCCCGCGCATCATCATCTGCGTGCCGTGCGGGTCGACCCAGGTGGAGCGCCGTGCCATCCGCGAATCGGCGCTGGGCGCCGGCGCCAGCCAGGTGTACCTGATCGAGGAGCCGATGTCGGCCGCGATCGGCGCCGGGCTGCCGGTCTCGGAGCCGTCGGGCTCGATGGTGGTGGACATCGGCGGCGGCACCACCGAGGTGGGCATCATCTCGCTTGGCGGCATGGTCTACAAGGGTTCGGTGCGCGTGGGCGGCGACAAGTTCGACGAGGCCATCGTCAACTACATCCGCCGCAACTACGGCATGCTGATCGGCGAGCAGACCGCCGAGGCGATCAAGAAGGAAATCGGCTCCGCGTTCCCGGGTTCGGAAGTGCGCGAAATGGAAGTGAAGGGCCGCAACCTGTCCGAAGGCATTCCGCGCGCCTTCACCGTGTCGTCCAACGAAATCCTTGAGGCGCTGACCGATCCGCTGAACCAGATCGTGTCGGCCGTGAAGATCGCGCTGGAACAGACCCCGCCCGAACTGGGCGCCGACATTGCCGAGCGCGGCATGATGCTGACCGGCGGCGGCGCGCTGCTGCGCGACCTGGACCGCCTGCTGGCCGAGGAAACCGGCCTGCCGGTGCTGGTGGCCGAAGACCCGCTGACCTGCGTGGTGCGCGGCTCGGGCATGGCCCTGGAGCGCATGGACAAGCTCGGCAGCATCTTCTCCTACGAGTAATACGTGGCTGGGACCGTGGTGACCCGCGTCGCCCCGTCCCCGCGCCCTTCGATGTCTACGCCCGCCAGCCCGTTCCGCCCCGCCCCGCCCGGGGGCCGCGGGCGCGCTGGCGGATGGGTTTCGCCTGCCCACCGGTAAATGGATTACTCTCCACCGCCGCTCTTCAAGCAAGGCACGTCCGCTGTCGCCCGGCTGGTCGTCTTCGTGGCGATCGCGCTGGCGCTGCTGATCGTCGACGCGCGCTTCGACGCCATGCGCATCGCCCGCCAGGTGGCCGCTACCGTGCTGATGCCGGTGGAGCGGCTGGTACTGGTGCCGCGCGACGCCCTGCGCGGCGTCTTCGACTACGCCCAGTCATCGGTCACGCTGGCCAATGAAAACCGCGAACTGCGCCGCCACGCGGTGGAGCAGGCCAACGCCTACGTGCGCCAGTCCCAGCTGGAGGCCGAGAACGGCCAGCTTCGCAAGCTGCTGAACCTGCAGCAGCAGTCGGCCACGCCGGTCACGGCGGCCGAGATCCTCTACGACGCCCGCGACCCGTACAGCCAGCGCATCGTGATCGACCGCGGCAGCGCCCAGGGCCTGCGCACCGGCTATCCCGTGATCGACGAGCGCGGCGTGATCGGCCAGGTCACGCGGGTGTCGCCGTTCCAGTCCGAAGTGACGCTGCTGACCGACAAGGACCAGGCCATCCCCGTCCAGGTGGTGCGCAACGGGCTGCGCAGCGTGGCGTTTGGCGGGTCGCGCGCCGGGCTGCTGGACCTGCGCTTCATGGCGGCATCGGCCGACCTGCAGCAGGGCGACCTGCTGGTGACGTCGGGCCTGGACGGCACCTATCCGCCGGGCCTGCCGGTGGCGAAGGTCGTGCAGATCGAGCGCAAGGCCGATACCGCGTTCTCGCGCGTCTATTGCGAGCCGGTGGCGGGCGTGCGCTCGCACCGGCAACTGCTGGTGGTGCGCTACGAGTCGGGCCTGGGCCCGCGCCCGCAGGAGGAAACCGCCCCGGCCAAGGCCGAGAAGGGCGCCCGTTCCGCCGCCGCCCGCGCCGGCGCAGAGCAGAAGGCGGCCGACAAGCCCGGCGACAAGTCCACCGATCGCCAGAAATCCCTGGAGCGAGCCCAGTGACGACGTCCCAATACCTGTTGCGGCCGGTCAACCCGGTCTTCATCGCGCTGACGTTCGTGCTGGCCTTCCTGTGGAACCTGATGCCGTGGGGCACCACGCTCTGGATCCCGGACATGGTGGCGCTGGTGCTGGTGTTCTGGAACATCCACCAGCCGCGCAAGGTGGGCATGGGCGTGGCGTTCCTGCTGGGCCTGCTGATGGACGTGCATGACGCCCGGCTGCTGGGCGAGCACGCGCTGGCGTACACGCTGCTGGCCTACTTTGCGATCACCATCCACCGCCGCGTGCTGTGGTTCTCGGTCTATACCCAGGCGCTGCACGTGATGCCGCTGCTGTTCATCACCCATGCCGTGCCGGTGGTGATCCGGCTGGCGATGGGTGCGCCGCTGCCGGGCTGGCCGCTGCTGGTGGCCCCGGTGATCGAGGCGGTGCTCTGGCCGATGGCCACCGCGCTGCTGCTGGCGCCCCAGCGCCGTTCGGCCGACGTCGACGAGACGCGGCCGATCTAGTCCAACCCTACCGCCCAGCCGCCGCAGTACCGCCATGACCGAAATCCGCAACGTCGAACTGGAAATCGGCCGCTTCCGCATCCGCGTGGCGGCGGCCGCCCTGTTCACGGTCATCTGCTTTGGCCTGCTGTTCACCCGCTTCCTGTGGCTGCAGTGGTACAAGCACGACCAGTACTCGGCCAAGGCCGAGGACAACCGCATCTCCGTGGCGCCGATCGAGCCCAACCGCGGCATCATCATGGACCGCAACGGGGTGATCCTGGCGCGCAACTATTCGGCGTACACGCTGGAAATCACGCCGTCCAAGCTGACCGACACGCTGGACAACACCATCGAGGAACTGGCGCGGCTCGTCGACATCCAGCCGCGCGACCGCCGCCGCTTCAAGCGGCTGCTGGAGGAATCGCGCAGCTTCGAGAGCCTGCCGATCCGCAGCCAGCTCACCGACGAGGAAGTGGCGAAGTTTTCGGCCCAGCGCTTCCGCTTTCCGGGCGTGGACGTGCGCGCGCGGCTGTTCCGCCAGTATCCGCTGGGCGAGTCGGCCAGCCACGTGGTGGGCTACCTGGGCCGCATCTCGCAGCGCGACCAGGAGCGGATCGACGCGATGGACGAGGCCAACGACGCCGATCCCGCCAGGTACGACCCGCGCAAGGACGCCGACAACTACAAGGGCACCAACTACATCGGCAAGATCGGCCTGGAGCAGAGCTACGAGACCGAACTGCACGGGCTGACCGGCTTCGAGGAAGTGGAAGTGAGCGCGGGCGGGCGGCCCATCCGCACGCTGTCCACGTCGCCGGCCACGCCGGGCAACAACCTGATCCTGTCGCTCGATATCCGGCTGCAGCAACTGGCCGAACAGCTATTTGGCGACCGCCGCGGCGCGCTGGTGGCCATCGAACCGGATACCGGCGACATCCTGGCGTTCGTCTCCAAGCCGACCTACGACCCGAACCTGTTCGTCGAGGGGATCGACTCGAAGACCTGGGACGAACTGAACAATTCGCCCGACAAGCCGCTGCTGAACCGCCCGCTGCGCGGCACCTACCCGCCGGGGTCCACCTACAAGCCGTTCATGGCGCTGGCCGCGCTGACCACGGGCAAGCGCACGGCCGCGTGGGGCATGCACGACCCGGGCTTCTTCACGCTGGGCAACCATACGTTCCGCGACGACAAGCCGGGCGGCCACGGCTGGGTGGACATGCAGACGTCCATCGTGCAGTCGTGCGACACCTATTACTACGCGCTGGCGCGCGACATGGGCGTCAACGGCATCCACGATTTCATGAAGCCGCTGGGCTTTGGCCAGCTGACGGGCATCGACATCGAGGGCGAAAGCCGCGGCATCCTGCCGTCCACGGAATGGAAGCGCAAGGCGTACCGCAAGCCCGAGCAGCAGAAGTGGTACGAAGGCGAGACGATCTCGCTGGGCATTGGCCAGGGCTATAACAGTTTCACGATCCTGCAGCTGGCCAACGCGGTGTCGATCATCGTCAACAACGGGGTGGCGATGAAGCCACACCTGGTGAAGGCGGTGGAGAACTCGGTCACGCGCCAGCGGGCGCTGACGGTGCCCAAGGAAAGCTACCGGCTGCCGTTCAAGCAGGCCGACATCGACGTGATCAAGAAGGCGATGGTGGCGGTGACCCATTCGGGCACGGCGGCGCGCGTGTTCGCGGGCGCGGCGTACGAATCGGCCGGCAAGACCGGCACGGCGCAGACCTACACGCTGGCCAAGGGCGAGAAGTACAACCACCACGCGCTGGACGAACGCAAGCGCGACCACTCGCTCTACACGGCCTTCGCGCCGGCTGACAAGCCGAAGATCGCGCTGGCGCTGATCGTCGAGAACGCCGGCTTTGGCGCGGCCGTGGCGGCGCCGATCGCGCGCAAGGTGATGGACTACTACCTGCTGCGCAAGTGGCCCGAGGAACTGCAGGCCACCGCGCCGCCGCCCGAGGAGGCGCTGCGGGCCGGCAACCGCCCGCCGGTGGACACGCCCAGCGTGTTCACGACCGGCGACACGGCCAACGCGGCCACGGCCACGGTCATGCAGACCGCGCCGGGCACCGTTGCCGCGGCGTCGGCCGCCGGGGCCAGCGCGCCCGCCGTGGCCGGTGCGGCCGGTGCGGCCAGCGCCGTGGCCGCCGCGTCCGGCGCGGTGCCGGCGGCGCGCACGGCGTCGGAGTCGATCGCCGCGCAGCTCGATCCCGCCGCGATCGCCCCGGCATCGGCCGTGGTGACGCTCGACGCCCGCATGCTGCAGGCGCTGGGCCACAGCAAGCCGCCCGCGTCGGCACCGCAGGCCCCGGCCCCCAAGGCCACGCCCGCGTCGGCGCCGGCACCCAAGCCCCGCACCCAGCCGGCCCGGCCCGCCAAGGTGGCGCAGACCGCCCCGGCCGGCGCCGGCCAATCCGCTTCAGAGTAAAGGAGACGCGCCATGGACAAACGCCGCGTCGCATCGATGATCAAGACGGCCCTGACCGGCTTCGACAAGCCGCTGGCCCTGATCGTCTTCCTGCTGTTCGCCACGGGCATCGTGGCGCTGTATTCGGCCGCCATCGACATGCCCGGCCGCGTGGAGGACCAGCTTCGCAACATCCTGCTGTCGTACGTGGTGATGATCGTCATCGCGTATATGCCCACCCAGTTGCTGATGCGGGTTGCCGTGCCGCTCTACACGGTGGGGGTGGCGCTGCTGGTGGCCGTGGCGATGTTCGGCCTGATCCGCAAGGGCGCGCGGCGCTGGCTGAACGTGGGCATGGTGATCCAGCCGTCCGAGATCATGAAGATCTCGATGCCGCTGATGCTGGCGTGGTACTTCCAGAAGCGCGAGGGCGTGATCAAGTGGTTCGACTTCATCGTGGCGCTGGCCATCCTGGGCATCCCGGTGGGCCTGATCGCCAAGCAGCCAGACCTGGGCACCGGCCTGCTGGTGCTGGCCGCCGGCCTGTACGTGATCTACTTCGCCGGGCTGTCGTGGAAGATCATCCTGCCGCTGCTGGCGGTGGGCGTGGTGGCCATCACGCTGCTGGTGGCCTACGAGAGCCAGATCTGCGCGCCGGGCGTGAACTGGCCCGTGCTGCACGACTACCAGCAGCACCGCGTCTGCACGCTGCTGGACCCGACCACCGACCCGCTGGGCAAGGGCTTCCACACGATCCAGTCGATCATCGCCATCGGCTCGGGCGGGGTGACGGGCAAGGGCTGGCTCAAGGGCACCCAGACCCACCTCGAATTCATCCCGGAAAAGCACACCGACTTCATCTTCGCGGTGTTTTCCGAGGAGTTCGGGCTGATTGGCAACGCGGTGCTGCTGGTGCTGTACCTGCTGCTGATCTTCCGCGGGCTGTATATCGCGGCCAACGCGCCCACGCTGTTCTCGCGGCTGCTGGCCGGGGCCATCACGCTGATCTTCTTCACCTATGCGTTCGTGAACATGGGCATGGTGAGCGGGATCCTGCCCGTGGTGGGCGTGCCGCTGCCGCTGCTGAGCTATGGCGGGACGGCGCTGGTGACGCTGGGCATGGGCATCGGCATCCTGATGAGTATTTCGCGGCAGAAGCGGCTGATCCAGACCTGAAGCCGCCCGCTAAGGCACTTTGCTACACTGCCAGCCGAAAAAACCTGAATTCGTACCGGTAGAAGCTTATGAACGCGCAAGACGTTGCCGCTTTCCTGCAGAACAACCCCCAGTTCTTCGAGGACCACGCCGAGCTGCTGGCCACCGTGCAGCTCACCAGCCCGCACAGCCACCGCGCGGTGTCGCTGCAGGAGCGCCAGATGGAAATCCTGCGCGAGAAGAACAAGGGCCTGGAGCTGAAGCTGGCCGACCTGGTACGCCACGGCCACGAGAACGACCGCACGCAGCAGCGCATGCACGCGTGGCAACTGCGCTTGCTGGCCGAGGCCGATTCCCACGCGCTGCCGTACGCGGTGCAGGACGGCCTGCAGCAGGTGTTCGACGTGCCGGCCGTGGCCCTGCGCCTGTGGAACGTGGCCGAGCCGTTCGCGCACATGGAAGTGGCCCAGGGCGCCAGCGACGACCTGCGCCTGTTTGCCGAAGGGCTGCGCGCGCCGTACTGCGGCGCCAACAGCGGCTTCGAGGCGGCCGGGCTGCTGGAGCGCGACGACATCGCGTCGCTGGCCATGGTGACGCTGCGCGCGCCGGCCCGCTCGGCCGAGGAGGACGCCGGCCCGGCGTTCGGCCTGCTGGTGCTGGGATCGCCCGAGCCGCGCCGCTTCCACGAAGGCATGGGCACGGCCTACCTGTCGCAGATTGGCGAGGTGGCCGGCGCGGCCCTGAACCGCCTGCGCGACTGAGCGGCCTGCCGGCCCGCCACCTCGCCCGCCATGACCCGCCGTCCGGCCAAGCCAGATCCCGCCGCGGCCGATACGGCCCCGAAGCCGCCGCCCGATCCGCTCGTGGCGCGCTACCTGGACTGGCTGGCAACCAACCGCAAACTTTCGGAATACACGCTCGTCGGCTACGGCCACGACCTGGCCGTGCTGCAGGAATCGGCCATGCGGCTGGCGCCCGGCGTGCCGCTGCTGGCGCTGGAAACCCGCCATATCCGGTCGTTCGCCGCCCGGCTGCACGGCGGCGGGCTGTCGGCCCGGACCATCGCGCGGGCGCTGTCGGCGTGGCGCGGCTTCTATCTGTGGGCGGCGCGGCATGGGCATGGCGTGGCCGCCAATCCCGTCGATGGAGTGCGCGCGCCCAAGCGCGGGCAGCCGTTGCCCAAGGCGCTGTCGGTGGAGCACGCGGTGGCGCTGGTGGCGCACCGGCGCGGCGACACGGCCGACGCCGCGCGCGACCAGGCCGTCTTCGAACTGTTCTATTCCAGCGGGCTGCGGCTGTCCGAACTGACCCAGCTAGACGTGCGCTACACCGAGGACGGCGACTACCGCTCGGCCGGCTGGCTGGACCTGGCCGGCGCCGAGGTGACGGTGATCGGCAAGGGGTCGCGGCGCCGCACCGTGCCGGTGGGCAGCAAGGCGATCGAGGCGCTGCGGGCATGGCTGGCGGTGCGCGATACGCTGCTGCGCCCCGGCGCGCTGCCCGAGGACGCCCACGCGCTGTTCCTGGGCGCGCGCGGCCGGCGGCTGTCGGGCAGCACGATCCAGACGCGGATCAAGCAACAGGCGCTGGCGGCCGGCGTGCCGACCAACGTCCATCCCCACATGCTGCGGCACTCGTTTGCCACGCACCTGCTGCAATCGTCGGGCGACCTGCGCGCGGTGCAAGAAATGCTCGGCCACGCCAGCATCGCCACGACGCAGGTCTACACCTCGCTCGATTTCCAGCACCTGGCCAAGGTCTACGACCAGGCCCATCCGCGCGCCGGGCGGTCCGCCAAGGGCGCCGCCAGCGCGCCGCCGCCGGCACCCGAGGCGCCGGATGCCGACGAGTAGGTCAGTCGGCTAGGTCCACTGCGACAGGATGTTCCGAAAGCGCTCCATCTCGGGCAGCAGCCACTGGCGGAACGCCTGCACCTTCGGGGTTTCCAGGCTGGCGTGCGTGCAGACAAAGTGCAGCAGCCACGGGCACGGGATGCTCACGTCGAACAGCCGCACCACGCGCCCGGACAGCAGGTCGTTATAGGCCAGCGACGAGCGGATCAGCGCGATGCCCTGGCCCTCGGCGGCGGCCTGCAGCAGCAGCGACGAATCCTGCATCATCAGGCCCTTGGTCGGCTCGGCCCAGGTCAGCCCGGCGGCCTCGAACCACGGTTTCCACGGATCGCCCTCGCCGCGCAGCAGCGGCATGCCGGCCATGTGCGCGGGCTGCTCGGGCAGGCGGCCGCCGTTGAAGTTCGGGCTGCAGACCGGAAAGAACACGTCGTCGAGCAGCCGCTCCACATACAGGCCCGGATACTGGCCGCTCCCCATCCGCAGCGCCACGTCCACCTCCTCCGAGGCAAAGTCGACCAGAGAGTTCGACGACAGCAACTCCACGTCGAACTCGGGGTGCTGCTCGATGAAGCTGCCGATGCGCGGCGTGAGCCAGCGCGCGGCAAACGACGGCATGGTGCTGATGGTCAGGCGCTTCTCGCGGTTGCCGGCCTGCAGCGCGCGCGTGGCGTCGGCAATCTGCAGCAGGGCGTCGCGCACGCGCTCGGCGTAGAGCCGGCCGTTGGCGGTCAGCATCACGCGCTTGCCCCGGCGCTCGAACAGCGGCTGGCCCAGTTCCTCCTCCAGCGCGCGGATCTGGTGGCTGACCGCGCCATGGGTGACGAACAGCTCGGCCGCCGCGCGCGAGAAGCTTTCGTGGCGTGCGGCGGCCTCGAACGTGCGCAGCGCGGCCAGCGCGGGCAGGCGCGGAAATTCGCGTTTCCAGCTACGGGGTTCGTCGGGATGCCAGGCGCCGCTCCAGACCATGATGACCTCGGCTATGTGAGATGAGCTAACAAGACCCAAGAATATATATCGTTTTGATAGTGGCGTGGACCTCCCTAGAATCCAATGCACCGGACCCCGCCACACGCGCCCCCAACTGTGCTGGTCCAATGACCAAGCCAGTTCCGGACCTGCCGGCCGCGCGCCGGGCCCCGGACTCACGGAGAACCGATCATGAAAGCCCTACTCACAACGACCGTCTTCACGCTGAACCCCGGCGAAGTGGCACCGCTGTCGGTGCACGCCGCCCAGCGCCTGTTCGTGGAAGATGCCAAAGGCGTGGACGTATGGGTGACCCGCGAGAACGATTCCGAGGACTACTGGCTGCGCTGCGGCGGCAGCCTGCTGCTGCGGCGCGGGGATGAGATCGTGCTGAGCGTCGACCCGCGCGCCAGCGGACCGGTGCGGCTGGCCCTGATCGCCGAAGCCCGCCGCCCGGTGCTGACGCTGGCCGACGTGCCGCACATGGTGTACCGCGCCGTGAAGCGTCTGGTTCGAGGCACCGAATGGACGCCGGGGAAAGACAAGGTACACGCCTCCTGAGCGCGCTGCCGACAGCCGGCCGCACCTGAAGCTGGTGTGGCCGCCGCGCGATGACGGGCAGCCGCGCAGGTGATTTTCGCGGCACCTTGGCGCCACCCTAGCACCACCCGCCACAGGGCCGGACTGCCAGCGCAGCCCGGCCCTTTTCGTTACACTCTCGGGCATGCATCCGATCCAAGTCATCGACCAGGGCCGCCAGCCGTACGCGCCCTGTTTCGACGCCATGCGGGCCTTCACCGCGGCCCGCACGCCCGAGACGCCCGACCAGATCTGGCTGGTCGAGCATCCTCCCGTCTACACGCTCGGGCAGGCCGGCGACCCGGCCCACCTGCTGGCCCCGGACGACGCCATTCCGGTCGTGCAGATCGACCGTGGCGGACAGATCACCTATCACGGCCCCGGCCAGGTCGTGGCCTACCTGCTGCTGGACCTGCGCCGCCGCCACCTGATGGTGCGCGAGCTGGTGCACGATATCGAGCAGGCCGTGCTGGACACGCTCGCGGCGTATAATCTCGCAGCCGAACGCAAGGCCGGCGCGCCCGGGATCTATCTGACCGACGGACCCCACCGGGGCGCCAAGATTGCCGCGCTCGGGCTCAAGATCCGCAACGGCTGCAGCTACCACGGCGTCAGCCTGAACGTGCAGATGGACCTGGGCCCGTTCCTGCGCATCAACCCGTGCGGCTATGCCGGGCTGGAAACAGTCGACATGGCCACGGCGGGCGCCACCTTCGCGGCGGCGGACGATGCCGGCCCGCTGCCCGTTACCGCGGCACAACAACCCGCAATCGCACGACGCCTGGCGGCGGCCCTGTGCGAGGTCCTGTCGGCGCGCGAGTCGCGCGCGCGGCAGGCCCACGGAAATGCCGCCGCCGAGGCTGCCTGACCGTGGCACGCCCCGCCCCGATTCAACGCCCAACATGCACGCGGCTGCGCGTGCGGAGAACAGTATGAGCGACGCCCTGATCGCCACGTCCAGCGAAGCCCCGCAAAGCCCTGCCGCGCAAAGCTCTGCCGAATACGACGCCACGAAGAAGCAGAAGTCCGCCGAGAAGACCGCGCGCATCCCCATCAAGATCGTGCCGGCCGAAAAGCTCAAGAAGCCGGACTGGATCCGCGTCAAGGCCGCCACCGGCAATTCGCGGTTCTACGAGATCAAGGACATCCTGCGCGCCAACAACCTCGTCACCGTCTGCGAGGAAGCCAGCTGCCCGAACATCGGCGAATGCTTTGGCAAGGGCACGGCCACGTTCATGATCATGGGCGACAAGTGCACGCGCCGCTGCCCGTTCTGCGACGTCGGCCATGGCCGGCCGGACCCGCTGGACGTGAACGAGCCCGGCAACCTGGCCCGCACCATCGCCCAGCTCAAGCTCAACTACGTGGTGATCACCAGCGTGGACCGCGACGACCTGCGCGACGGCGGCGCCCAGCATTACGTCGACTGCATCTCGCAGACGCGCGAGCTGTCGCCGAACACGCGCATCGAGGTGCTGGTGCCGGACTTCCGCGGCCGCCTGGACAAGGCGCTGGACATCCTGCAGGTGTCGCCGCCCGACGTGATGAACCACAACATGGAAACGGTGCCGCGCCTGTACAAGCAGGCCCGCCCGGGCGCCGACTACGCGCACTCGCTGAAACTGCTACAGGAGTTCAAGCGCCGCAACCCGGACGTGCCGACCAAGTCCGGCCTGATGGTGGGCCTGGGCGAGACCGACGAGGAAATCCTGGAAGTCATGCGCGACATGCGCGCCCACGACATCGACATGCTGACGATCGGCCAGTACCTGGCGCCGTCGAACCACCACCTGCCGGTGATGCGCTACGTCCATCCGGACACCTTCAAGATGTTCGAGGAAGAGGCGTACAAGATGGGCTTCACCCATGCGGCCGTGGGTGCCATGGTCCGCAGTTCGTACCACGCCGACCAGCAGGCCCATCAGGCCGGGTTTGCCTGACCGGCCCCTCCGGCCCGTCCTGCCCCGCACAGAAGCCGCGTCCCTCCGGGGGCGCGGCTTTTTGCTTGATGGGGGCTGGATGTCTGCATCGCGCCTTTCAGCCACCTTTCAGCGGGGGCGCCCGCCGCGCCGCTTTCTCCCCGTTTCGGCGCCGTTTGCCGCATTTCCGTGCAAAACGACCTAGGGTTCCCCCGAGGTGCCGGGCATGACCATGTTTCGATACCATGAATTTATCGATAAATCGTCGATGAAATTTTCTTGAGTCACGCGGGGATTCCCGACGACGCCGTAACGCGGTGCCTGTGACGCCTACACTGCATGCACCGAACCCGATCCAACCTGTGAGCCCGTCCATGCCCCACTGCACCGTTCACCGTCTGGCCGAACAGGCGCTGCTGTACAGCGTGGCGCCGCCCGCGTCGCTGGACGTCCAGCGACGCATCTGGGCGATGGCCGAGCGCGCCGCCGACTGGCGCGGCGTGGTGGACGTGGTGCCGGGCATGAACAACCTGACACTGACCTTCGACGCCAGCGCCGACGTCGACGCGCTGGAGCGCAACCTGAAGCTGGCCTGGGCGTCCGGCGAGACGCGCAACGCCACGGGCAAGCTGGTGGAGATCCCCGTGCGCTACGGCGGCGAGTTCGGCCCCGACATTGCCGACGTTGCCGCGCACACGGGCCTGTCGCCGCAGGAAGTGGTGCGCCGCCATGCGGCGGGCGAGTACGTGGTCTATTTCCTGGGCTTCCAGCCCGGCTTTGCCTACATGGGCGGGCTGACGCCCGAGCTGGCCACGCCGCGCCGCCGCGAGCCGCGCCTGGCCGTGCCGGCCGGGGCCGTGGGCATCGGCGGCGAGCAGACCGGCATCTATCCGGCCGTGCTGCCCGGTGGCTGGCAGCTGATCGGCCGCACCGACGCCCAGTTGTTCGTCGCCGACCGCGACCCGCCGTCGCTGTTCGCGCCGGGCGATACCGTCCGCTTCGTTGCCGAGGAGGTGCTGCTGTGATCGAGATCATCCGACCCGGCGCGCAGGCGTCGGTGCAGGACCTGGGCCGCGTGGGCTTCCGGCGCTTTGGCGTGGGCCGCTCCGGCGCCGCCGACGACCTGGCGCTGCGCGTGGGCAACCGGCTGCTGGGCAACGACCCCAACGCGGCGGCCATCGAATTCACGCTCGGCCGCGCGGCGTTGCGGTTCGACGCCGACATGCGCGTGGCGCTGACCGGCGCCGAATGCAGCGCCAATCTGGACGGCGTGCCGGTCTGGTCCTGGCATGCGTTCGACGTGCGCCGTGGCGAGACCCTGACGCTGCCCGCACCGCGCGGCGGCACCCGCACCTACCTCTGCGTGGCCGGCGGCATCGACGTGCCGCTGGTCATGCAATCGCGCAGCACCGACCTGAAGTCCGGCTACGGCGGCTTTGAAGGCCGCGTGCTCAAGGAGGGCGACCGCCTGCCCGCCGGCCGGCCGGGGCTGGCCGCGCCGCAAGACTGGGTCGGCGTGGCCGCGCCGGGCTGGGCGCTGCCGGCCAACCGCCAGGGCAACGCGCTGACCATCCGGCTGCTGCCCGGCCCCGAGTATCCCGATTTCGAGCCCGCGTCGCAGCAGGCGCTGTGGTCGGCTGACTGGACCATCACGCCGCAGAGCAACCGCATGGGCCTGCGGCTGGAAGGCCCCGCGCTGGCGCGCCGCGCCGAGCGGTCTGCGGACCTGCTGTCGCACGGCGTGGTGCCGGGCGTGATGCAGGTGCCGCCGAACGGCCAGCCCATCGCGCTGATGAGCGACGCGCAGACCACGGGCGGCTACCCGAAGATCGGCACCGTGATTGGCGCCGACCTGTGGCGCCTGGCGCAGGTGCCGCTGGGCGCCACCGTGCGGTTCGCGCAGGTGACGCTGGACCAGGCCGCCGCGGCGCAGGCCGAGGTGGACCGCTACCTGCGCCAGATCGACCAGGCGCTGCGCTGGCAGGACGGCGGCATGCAGATTGCCGCGCGCCGCCGCACCACCACGCGGTTCGTCGCATGAATTCCCCCGCCCCCATCCATCCGGAGAACGTTCCCATGCAAATCGACCTGAACGCCGACCTTGGCGAAGGCTGCGGCAACGACGAAGCCCTGCTCAAGCTGATCAGTTCCGCCAACGTCGCGTGCGGCTGGCACGCCGGCGACGCGGCCACGATGCTGCAGACCGTGAAATGGGCGCTGGACAACAACGTGGCCATCGGCGCGCACCCGAGCTTTCCGGACCGCGACAACTTCGGCCGCACCGAGATGCAACGCGACCCCGAGGCCGTCTACGCCGACGTGCTGTACCAGATCGGCGCGCTCGACGCCATGGTGCGCGCGCAGGGCGGCCGGCTGGCCCACGTGAAGCCGCACGGGGCGCTCTACAACATGGCCGTGCGCGATGCCCGGCTGTGCGACGCCATCATCCGCGCCGTGCGCGACTACGACGCCAGCCTGGTCTTCTTCGGCCTGGCCAACAGCCAGATGATCACGATGGCCCGCGACGCAGGGCTGCGCGTGAAGGAAGAGGTCTTTGCCGACCGCGGCTACAACCCCGACGGCACGCTGGTCAGGCGTGGCACGCCCGGCGCGCTGCACGACGACGAGGACGTCGCCCTGAACCAGACGCTGTCGATGATCCGCGACCGGCAGGTGCGCGCCATCGACGGCACCTGGGTACCGATTCGCGCCGAAACCGTGTGTCTGCACGGCGACGGCGCCCACGCGCTTGCCTTTGCACGCCGCATCCGGGAACGGCTCGGCGCGGAAGGCATCGCCATCCGGGCCAACTGACGGGCCAACCCCGCCAGCGCTGGCTTTGCTCCACTCCGCACTCAGGTAAGTCCTATGCAACCGGCTGTCAACCTTTGGCCCCTGCTGGGGGTCGGTGTCATCATCCTTGGCTTTGTCCTGCGGTTCAATCCCATGATGGTGGTGGCGGCAGCCGCCATCGTCACGGGACTGGCCGCGTCGATGCCGCTCGAACAGATCTTCACGGCGATCGGCACCGCGTTCGTCAAGGCGCGCAACCTGCCGCTGATCATCCTGCTGCCGCTGGCCGTGATCGGCCTGCTGGAGCGCCACGGGCTGCGCGAGCACGCGCAGGCGTGGATCTCGCGCATCGCGTCGGCCACGGTGGGCCGGCTGCTGATCGTCTACCTGGCCGTGCGCGAGCTGACCGCCGCGGTGGGCCTGACCAGCCTGGGCGGCCATCCGCAGATGGTGCGGCCGCTACTGGCCCCGATGGCCGAAGGCGCGGCCGAGAACCGCTTCGGCCATCTGCCCGAGCCGGTGCGCCAGCGCGTGCTGGCGTTCTGCGCCGCCACCGACAACGTGGGCCTGTTCTTCGGCGAGGACATCTTCGTGGCGTTCGGCGCCATCGCGCTGATGCACACCTTCCTGCTGTCGTCGAACATCGACGTGGAACCGCTGCACATTGCCGTGTGGGGCATCCCCACCGCGATCTGCGCGTTCCTGATCCACGCGGTGCGCCTGAAGCGGCTGGACGGCTGGCTGGAGCGCGAACTCGGTGGCCCGCAGGCCGCCGGCACTCCGGCCACCGCCGGCGCGAAGGGGGAGTGAGCGATGATCGTCTCGATCGAATACCTGTACTGGCTGGCCGGCCTTGTCCTGCTGATCACGGCGCTGATGACGTTCACGGACAAGGCGCATCCGCGCCGGCTGTCCACGGGCCTGTTCTGGCTGCTCTACGCGGTCATCTTTCTCGTCGGCGACAAGATCCCGCCGGCCATCGTGGGCGTGGCCGCGGTGGTGATGGCGCTGATCGCCGGGTTTGGCGGCGTGGGCATCGGCAAGCACGGCACGCTGCCCGAAGCCGAGCGGCGTGCCAGCGCGCGGCGCCTGGGCAACCGGCTGTTCATCCCGGCGCTGCTGATTCCGCTGATCACGGTGCTTGGCACGGTGCTGTTCAAGGACGTGAAGATCGCCGGGCTGCCGCTGCTCGATCCCAAGAACGTGACGTTCGTGTCGCTGGGCATCGGCTGCCTGGTGTCGCTGTTCGTGGTTTGCTGGCTGACGCGCGACACCGTCACGCAGGGCATGCGCGAGTCGCGCCGGCTGATCGAGTCGCTGGGCTGGGCGCTGGTGTTGCCGCAGATGCTGGCCATGCTGGGCCTGGTGTTTGCCGACGCGGGCGTGGGCAAGGCCGTGGCGCACCTGACCACGTCGTACATCAACATGGACTTCAAGCTCGTGGCCGTGGCGGTGTACTGCGTGGGCATGGCACTGTTCACGATCATCATGGGCAACGGCTTCGCGGCCTTCCCGGTCATGACCGGCGGCGTGGGCGTGCCGATCCTGGTGGGCGTGTTCGGCGCCAACCCGGCGGTGATGGCGGCCATCGGCATGTTCTCGGGCTACTGCGGCACGCTGATGACGCCGATGGCGGCCAACTTCAACATCGTGCCCGCCGCGCTGCTGGAACTGGACGACAAAAACGCCGTGATCCGCGCGCAGGTGCCGTCGGCGGTGGCCATCCTCGTGGCCAACATTTTCCTGCTCTACTTCCTGATGTAAGGAAACCACCATGCCCCGTACCGTTCTACTGACCGGCTTCGAGCCGTTCGAGCAGGAGCCGATCAATCCGTCATGGGAAGCGGTGCGGGCGCTGGACGGCGCGCGCATCGGCGACGCCGTGGCGGTGGCGCGGCAGTTGCCGTGCGTGTTCGGCAAGGCCATCGACGCGATGGCCGGGCTGGTGGCGTCGCTGCAACCGGACGTGGTGATCGCCGTGGGCCAGGCGGGGGGGCGCACGGAACTGTCGATCGAGCGGGTCGGCATCAACGTGGACGACGCGCGCATCGCCGACAACGCGGGCGCGCAACCCGTGGACCTCGCCATCGCCCCCGACGGCCCCGCCGCCTACTTCTCCACGCTGCCCATCAAGGCCATCGTCCGCGACCTGCGCGCGGCCGGCGTGCCGGCCATGGTGTCGCAGACGGCCGGCACGTTCGTCTGCAACCACGTGTTCTACGGCCTGATGCACACGCTGGCCCAGCGCGGCCTGAGCGGCGTGCGCGGCGGCTTCATCCATATCCCCTACCTGCCTGAGCAGGCCGCCCGCCATCCCGGCGCACCGAGCCTGGCCCTGGACACGCTGATCGCCGGCCTGCGCGTGGCGGTGGCGACGACGCTGTCGACCGAGACCGATATCCGCGAGCAGGGCGGGCAGCTGCATTAGGCGCTGACTCTCCCTAGGCCTTTTCCGAAGCCCTTCCGCCTGCACGGCCGAAGGGCTGTTCGCCTTGTGGTTACGCGGCCCGCGCGAGGGCTCCGCGTCGGCAAGTCGTCCTTGACCTAAGCCAAAGCTGGCCCGTATCGGCTCACGTAGTGTGAGGCGCCATGTGCATGCGTCGGGCATGCCACGTCGAATGGAGCCGTGCAACATGTGGAAAGTCGGGAGACGCCGCAGGTCAATGCGCTTTCAGTCAGCCAGCCGCCATGCTGGTCGTCCGGTGCGGGGCGCGATATGAGCCCGCCGAGGATCGTCATCCCGCCCACGCTCATCGACGACGACGGCCAGCCGTACACCGTCTCGACGATGAGCCCCGTCGAGGAGAACATCGAGAAGATCGTCCTCCTCAAGCCATGCATCATCCCCTTGCTGTTCCTGCCCGGCATCATGGGCACCAACCTGCGCAACAAGACCGACGGCAGCAAGGCCTGGCGCCCGCCCAACACCGACCTCGTGGGACTGCCGAACGCCTTCCTGCAGTTGATCGTCTACGCCTTCACGTCAGCCGAGGAACGGGCTGACACCCTGGCCATGGACCGGGTGGAGGTGGACCCCAGCGGCCCCATCGACGCCGGCAGGAGCGGCCTGCCAAAGAACGTACTCAAGGCGCGCGGCTGGGGCGCGCTGATGCGGTCCAGCTACCACCCGTTCATGGCCAAACTGGAGTTCTACCTGAACAACCTGGCCTTGTATGACTTCGAGCGCAACGAGGTGGACTTCAAGGAATGGGCCCACGAGACCGGCGCGGAATCGCCCACCGACTGGGGCAGCGAGACCGGCGAGCCGCTGACGCGCGAGGAAATCCTGCACGCGGCGCGGTACAAGTTCGACGTCTGGGCCGGTGGCTACAACTGGATCCAGAGCAATCGCGATTCGGGCCAGCAGATCAAGGACTTCATCGAAAACCAGATGCTCCCGTTCTACAACCAGGGCCGCACGATCCGGGTCACCGGCACCCCCGACGGCAAGGGCAAGGACGAAGCGACGATGGTCCGCAGGCGGCCATCACGCGTGGTGGCGGAGAAGGTGATCATCGTCACGCACTCGATGGGCGGCCTGGTGAGCCGCGCCCTGACCGAAATCCACGGCTGCGACAAGGTACTGGGCGTCTCGCACGGCGTACAGCCGGCAACCGGCGCACCGGCCGCGTACAAGCGAATGCGGGCCGGCTTCGAAGGCAAGGAACAGATCATCCTGGGCAGCAACGCGGCAGAGGTGACGGCCGTATCCGCGCAATCACCCGGCGCGCTGGAACTGCTGCCGACAGCCGACTACAACGACGGAAAGCCATGGCTCTTCGTGCGAGAGCGAAAGGTAGGGCAGGGAGCCCAACATCCGCCGGTGCTGGCGCTGCCCCAGCACGGTGACCCGTACTCGGAGATCTATCAGACGTCGGCCTGGTATGGGCTGGTGCCCGAGCATAACGAGGGGATGTTGTTGTTGGGAAGGCGGGCGAGATCTGAGCCGGGTCATGTCCCAAAGAAGGTCGAAGACGAATGGGGAGAGGAAAGAAGAAATCTTCACCAACGGCTTAACGAAGTGCAAGCATTCCACACCGATGTGAAGGATCGTTACAAAGACCCGACGTATGTCCACTTTGGTGCGCAGGGCAAGCGAAACGAGGAACTCGATCAGGGAGGCTTGTTTGGGACGGGCCTGATGGCCGCCACTGACAGGTGTGCATGGGGCCATGTCTGCTGGGAAGCCCGTGACGTAGGCGCAATAAACCCAGACACTGTACGCATTGTCGCCGACGACGGAAACGGACGAGTTCGGACCAGCAACGGTTTGTGGATGCAAATTGCGGCGCCACAGTCGCCAGGCGATGGAACGGTACCGGTGGAATCCGGCGCGGCGCCCGCCGGGAAGCCAGGGGTCGTCATGTCGTTCGCGCACGGTCACGAGAATCCCGGTCACCACAACGCTAAGTTTTGCTATGACCATCAGGATAGCTACAACGACGAGCGCGCTCTTTTCGCCACGCTGTACGCCATCATCAAGATCGCCCAACGGGCAGACTGGTATCCGTCAGACAAGGAGCAATCTGCATGACTCAAAGTTGGAAGACCATCGCGATCGGTCGTCATCTGGTCGACGTGCCCGACACCGCTACTGTTATCCCACAGTGGAAGTACAACGCAGTACCCATCACTCTTGTCGATGACGTCCGGACCGACGTGAAGTACGACGACATGGTGAACGAGCGCGAACGCGTATTGCGGGCCGCCAAGCACAACAAGTTCGGCACGTTGTTCGTGGAACGCGTTCAGCATGAGAACCGGGCGGTGACGCTAATTTCATGGCCCAAGCCGTCCTATACCTATGTGTATCTCTTTGAAACCTACTTTCGCGTCGGCGAACAGACCGTCTTTTACTCCGGTGAAGTCACCGACACTCGCCGCGATTCGGCATTGCGTACGAATAATGCGCTAAGCCAATGTTGGCAGCCCTCTGTCGACACTGCAATACCGGAGGGCATCGGATTCGTCGCACGCAATGTGGTGCTAGTGCGAGATTTCTATAACCGGGAAAGCTGGACCCTAGCCATCCGCCTTGCCGGCAAGCCCGACGTTGCTCTGCGCATCGCCACCTACGCGCGAAGCGTGGACCGCCCCGGGTTGCGAGAGCGGGCAGGCGGGATATTGCCAAGCTTGCTGCGATCCTTCGCCGGCATGCATCAGTTGCGCAACCAAGCGCGTGATGTAGGGCCGATTGTGGGTCACGAAATCCTGGTGGCGGGGACCGAAGCTGGCAAGCGACATTACGCCTTCAAGTGGGAGTCGCCGGGTAAGGCGTACGAGCTGGGCGACCCCCATATCAACGTCTCCATGAACGTGACGGAGAGCGACTACACCACCAACGAAGCCTCCTTTGCCGACGACGCGGAAGCGTTGGAGATCTGGGATCGGCTTGTCGACTCGATTCGGCTGCGGCCGGGTGCCGTGGGGCCGGGGGAGTGATGATGCAGGTCTGGAAGACCATCGCAATCGGTCGCCATCTGGTCGACGTGCCTGACACTGCAACCGTCATCCCGCAGTGGAGGTACAACGATGCGCCCATCAAGCTGGCAGATGAAATCAGGACTGATGCGGAATACGCCATGATGATCGACGAACGCGAACGGGTGTTGCGAACGTCCAGGCACGACACGCACCACACGCTGTTTGTCCAGCGTGTGCAGCATGCAAACGGCGGGGTAACACTGGTTTCTTGGCGCAAGCCAACCAGCATGTACGTTTTTCTTTTTGAGACGTTTTATCGGGTTGGAACTCAGACGGTCATTTACTCCGGCGAGGTGACCGACGACCTGCGCGAGGCTGTGCTACGTGCTGAGGAAGAGCGAGGCCGTTTCTGGCAACTGATCGAAGACGAAGCAATTCCTGACGAGGCGGGATACATTGCGCGAAACGTGATGTTGGCGAGGACGCTTTACAACCCCGAAAGCTGGACCCTAGCCATCCGCCTTGCCGGAAAGCCCGACGTCGCCCTCCGCATCGCCACCTACGCGCGAAGCGTGGATCGCCCCGGACTGCGAGAGCGAGCTGGCGGGATATTGCCAAGCTTGCTGCGATCCGTCGCCGGCATGCACCAGCTGCGCAATCAGGCGCACGATGTGGGACCGATTGCGGCCCACGAAATCCTGGTGGCGGGGACCGAAGCTGGCAAACGACATTACGCCTTCAAGTGGGAGTCGCCGGGTAAGGCGTACGAGTTGGGCGCCCCCCACATCAACGTCTCCATGAACGTCACGGAGAGCGACTACACCACCAACGAAACTTCCTTTGCCGACGACGCGGAAGCGCTGGAGCTTTGGGACCGGCTCGTCGATTCGATTCGGCTGCGGCCGGGTGCGGTGTGACCGTGCGACTGCTCAGGATTGCGGTCGATTGCTCTCGCGCCGTCCCTCGGTCGCCGCCGCCACGGCTCTTGCCGTTGCGCGGCGCTGGGCGCGTTTCTGCAGGCGGCGGCGCAGCGTGATTTGCTCGAAGCGCCAGACCACGTAGAAGAACGCCAGGAACGGCCATAGCCAGCCCAGCCATTGGGCGAGGCTGTTGAAGTGCACGAAGCGGCCCATGCGCCAGCCCTGTTCGGAGATCCACGCGTACGGGTTGGGCGGCAGGATGTTGGTCAGCACGACCAGGCCGACCAGCGCCACCACGGCCAGTACGGCGCGCAGCCAGCGGGGCAGGCGCAGCAGCAGGACCAGCACCAGCGAGCTGGTCAGCAGCGCAAAGCGTCCGCCTTCGGAGAGCCAGTTGAATGCGTTGTCGTCGGGGAACTGGAGCTCGGCCACGCATGCCTTGATGATCAGCGCGGCGGCCAGCAGGCCGGCCAGGATGCGCAGCATCGGCGCGGAGCGGCGCATTGCCACGGACGCGAACAGGCCCGTGCCGATCCAGCTCGACGCCGTCACCAGCGTTTCCAGCAGCAACTGGTTCTGCAGGTCGTCGGGCCGCAGGTTGATGCTGTCCTGCCACGCCACCAGCGCCGGAAAGTACGCCTGCACCCAGGCCATCGGCCAGGAATCGGGATCGGTCAGCCATTCGCGCACGATGCCGCCCATGCCGAACAGGTGCTCCTGCGGAAAGATCTGCGCGAACGGCCACAGCACGATCAGCACGATGGCAAAGCTGGCGTGGGGCTCGAACCACGCCAGCCGCAGCCGCGTCAGCGTGCCCCGGTCGATCAGTGCGCCGGTGAACGGTGCCACCACGGCGGCGCCCAGCATGGCGCCCAGCGCGTTGGTGATCAGGTCGATGTTCGACGGGATGCGCGTGGGCAGCCACGTCTGCAGCGCCTCCATGACCGACGACAGCAGCGCGCCGGCGATCAGCGCGATCAGCGTCGCGCGCGCGCCGGATACGCGCGGATGCAGCGACAGCACCACCAGCGCACCGAACGGGCAATAGCCGATGACGTTGGTCAGCAGGTCGAAATCGGTGATGTAGCGCGGCTTGGGCGCGGTCAGGAACGCGAACGGCGAGATGCCGTTGTTGACCCATCCGGAGAACGGATAGAGGCTGGCGTACGCCACCAGCAGCGTGAAGCAGACCAGCCCCACGCGCGCCAGCGGCGAATGGCGGGGCAGCCAGCCGTCCAGTTCGGGCTGTACCGGGGTCTGCGGCGGGGCAGGCGGGGGTGGATTGACCGTGGTCATGACTACGGGAAACCTTGTGACCTCAGTCGCACTATAGGCGCTCCGCGCCTCACTGGCGCGGCGGGTTGGGCTTGGGCGTGGCGTCCGGCGACAGCGGTACCGTGTCCCGGCCGGGCGGATTCTCGCGCGGAAGCTGGGCCGGGCCGCTCGCGGCGGCGGCCTCCAGCGGCAGCGTGGCGGCCCAGTCCAGGATTGCCGCGATCACCGCGTCGCTGCCGGCCGACAGCGCCTTGACGCCGCCCGCGCCGTCCGCGCTGGGCGCCGGCTGCTCGGCCACGAACGTCTTCTGGCCGATCAGCCCCCGATGGAACACGGTGGCCCGGGCGCGCACCACGCCGCGGCTGCTGGTGGCGGAATCGAAGACCTGTTCGAAGCCAAGCAGGTCCACCTTGATCGCCGGCACGCTGGTGTCGCCGTACCAGGTCAGTTCGCCGCGCGACGACACCGCGTCGCGCAGGCGGTCGTCGAACAGCCGCGTCGGCGCGTCGACCCAGCGCTGCGTCGAATACGACTGCAGCCGCTGCGCCTGCGTGTACTGGAGCCGGTAGTAGATGCCGCGCCCGTCCATCCACGTCGGGCCGTCGGTCTGCGCCACGCGCAGCTTGGGCAGCCGTGCGGGCGGCTGGGACGGCGCAGCGGCCAGCGGGCCAAGATCGAAAGTGGTGCTCGGCTTGGACGGCGACAGCACGCTGCAGCCGGACAGGACAAGAAGCAGGGCCAGCGTGGCAAGGGCGGAAGCGGTTCTCATGGAGGATTCCCGTCGAGGGTTCTGGCGCATGGAGAGAGGGGGCAGGGCGGCGTGGATCATGGCGACTGGAAGCCGGGCTCGCCCGGTCCCGGCGTCGGCGACGGCCCGCCGAACAGCACGCTGGTGGGCTGGTCGTTGAACGTGCCGGCCGCGCGGTCGATGCTGCGCGCGGTCTGGCGGGCGTCGCGGGCCAGGCCGTTGATCTGTGGCAGGGTCTCCTGCGTGAAGATGCCGGCCGCCTGCTGCACCGAATCGGCGGCGGCCTGCATGTTCACGCCCACGCGGTTCACGGTGCTCATGACCGTGCCGTTCGGATTGGCCAGGTCGTCGGCCAGCCGCCGCGTGGAAGCCAGCGTGGCGTTAAGGTTCTCCACGGCCTGCGGCAGGCGGGCGGCGGCCGGCTGCAGCGTCTTGGCCAGTTGCGAATAGTCCTCGGCGGTCTGGTGCACCGACTTGATCGCCGCCATCAGCTCGTCGCGGTTGGTGGTCTGGAACATCTCGTTGAGCGATGCCATCAGCGTCTCGGTCTGCGTCAGCAGCGAATCGCCACGTTTTTCCAGTTCCTCGAAGAAGCCCGGCCGCATGACGATGCGCGCCGGCTCGCGCGCCGACGTCCGCAGCGGCGGAGAACTGGTGTTGGCGCCTTCCTCGCGCGCGGTGTCGTCCAGTTGCACGTAGGCGATGCCGGTCACGCCCTGGAAGCCCAGCGTGGCGTAGGTGGTGCGGGTGATCGGGGTGTCCTGGTTCACGTTGATGCGGACGATGATCTGGCCCGGCACCTGCGGGTCGAACTTGATCGACACCACCTTGCCGACGTCCAGGCCCCGGTATTTCACATCGGCCTGCGGCCCCAGCCCGTTCACCGTGGAGCGCGTGATCAGGTCGTACGGCACGCGCACGGCATGGTCACTGCTGAACCAGAACAGCGAGAACAGCACCAGGACCGCCAGTCCGATGGTGAACACGCCGGCCAGGAAGGCGTTTGACTTGTTTTCCATCAGGCTTCTCCGGTTTGCGCGCCGCCGTCCGGGCCGCGAAGGGCCGGCAGCGCCTGCAGCGCGCGCTGGGCGCGTTCGCCCAGGAAGTATTCGCGAATGAATGGGTGGTCCACCTGCACCACCTCGGCAATCGGCGCGGCGGCCAGTACCTTGCGGTCGGCCAGCACGGCCACGCGGTCTGACAGCGCCACGAGCGTGTCCAGGTCGTGCGTGATCATGACCACGGTCAGGCCCAGCTCGCGGCGCAGTTCTTGGATCAGCGCGACGTAGTCGTCCGACGCCATCGGGTCCAGCCCCGCCGTGGGTTCGTCCAGGAAGACCAGCTCCGGTTCCAGCGCCAGCGCGCGCGCCAGCGCCACGCGCTTGATCATGCCGCCGGACAGGTCGGCGGGCATCTTGTCGGCGTCCTTCGCGGACAGCCCCACCAGCTGCAGCTTCAGCAGCGACGCCTGGCAAATCAGGTTGTCCGGCAGCGCCCGCAGCTCGCGCAGCGGCAGCGCGATGTTGTCGATCACCGACAGCGCCGAAAACAGCGCGCCGCGCTGGAACTGCAGCCCCCAGCGGTTGCGCAGCGTCTGCAACTGCGCGGCGCTGAGGCTCGCCGGGTTCTCGCCGAAGACCTTGATCGTGCCCGACGTCGGCCGCTCCAGCCCCACGATCTGGCGCAGCAGCACGGTCTTGCCCGTGCCGGAGCCGCCGACGATGGACAGCACCTCGCCCCGGTACACGTCCAGGTCCAGCCCGTCGTGCACCACGTTGTCGCCGTAGCGCTTCACCAGGTTGCGTACCTCGATGATGGCCTCGCGCGGCGTGTCGCGTCCGACGGCCGGATGGTCGATCATGGTCATAGGCCGACGTTCTTGAAGAGGATGGCGAAGATGGCATCGGCCAGGATCACCACGGTGATCGACGTCACCACCGACGCCGTGGTGCCCTGGCCCAGGCTCTGGGTATTGGGCTTGATGCGCAGCCCGAAGTGGCAGGCCGTCAGCGCGATCAGCATGCCGAACGCCACGCCCTTGCCCAGCCCGAGCCAGAGGTTGGCCACCGGCACCGCGTCCGGCAACTGGCGCAGGAAGAACGCGTAGCTGATGTCGAGCTGGTAGCGCGCGGCCACCATGCCGCCGGCCAGCGCCATCACGTCGGTCCAAGCCACCAGCAGCGGCATCGAGATCGCCAGCGCGATCACGCGCGGCATGATCAGCCGGTAGCCGTGCGAGATGCCCATCACGCTCATCGCGTCCAGTTCCTCGGTCACGCGCATCACGCCAATCTGCGCCGTGATGGCGGAGCCCGAGCGCCCGGCGATCAGGATCGCGGCCAGCACGGGCCCCAGCTCGCGGATCACGGCCATGCCGAGGATGTTGACGATGAAGGTGCTGGCGCCGAACGTGCGGAGCTGGTTGGCCGACAGGTACGACAGCACGATGCCGATCAGGAACCCGACCAGCGCCGTGATGCCAAGCGCCTTGTAGCCGACGTTGTAGATGTTCGCGGAGATCTCGCGCCACGGCCCGCGCTGCGGCGCGCGCAGGAAGCGCAGCAGGTCGAAGGCAAGCTGGCCCAGCATCGTGATGCCGTTGGCAAGCTGGGCGAAGAACGACAGCAGGCTCGCGCCCAGGATGACCACCGGATTGAAACGGTCGACCATCGTCTTGCGCCAGCCCTCGGCGCGCAGCCCGGCGATGCGGTCGAACACGCGGCGCTGGCCGTCGTTGATTTCCACGTGCTCGGGCATCTTGCCGTTCCAGGCCTGCCAGATCAGTTGCGCGCCGATGTGGTCCAGCCGCGTGACGCCGGCCAGCGACCAGCGCGCGCCTTCGGGCGCCTCGGCCAGCTTGTGAAGCTGGGCGCGCAGGCCGCGGGCCTCGCGGCAGCCGGCGAGCGCGAGGGCAGTCCAGTCGCCTTGCAGCTCGACGCTGCAGGCGCCGTCCTGGCGCGAGATATCGATGGCGGGCGTCGGCAGGCGGTCCAAATGGCGGGCGATGTGATGGCTGAGTCTCGATTCTATGCTACCCGCCGCGCGGGCGCGATCAGACGTCCGCCGACACGGCGGCGGCTACAATTCCGGCAGACCCGGCGCCGTCGGCCGGCCCCATCCCCTTCCTGCTGCCCCATGTCCGATTTTTCCCATCCCGCTTCCGACGCGCGCGCCATCGACGCCGGCGCCCTGCCAGCCTGGCGCATCCACGCCGGCCCGCTGCGCCAGGCGCTGGACGGCGGCCCGGCCCGGGCGTGGCAGGTCGAGGTGGTGGAGGAAACCGGCTCGACCAATGCCGACCTGACGCGCGCCTGCCGCGCCGCCCCATGGCACGACGACGCCGTGCAGGTGCGCGTGGCCTACCGCCAGACGGCGGGACGCGGCCGCCAGGGCCGGCCCTGGCAGGGGCAGGCGGGGCTGACGTTCTCGGTGGCCATGCCGCTGGCGCTGCCGCCGGCGCGCCTGAGCGGGCTGAGCCTGGGCGTCGGACTGGCCGTGGCCCAGGCGCTGGAAGACTGCGACGCCGCGTGCGGCGCCCGGGTGGGCCTGAAATGGCCCAACGACCTGCAGATCGACGGGCGCAAGCTGGCCGGCATCCTGATCGAATCGGTGCCGGCGGGCCCGCAGCGCATCTGGGCGGTCATCGGCATCGGCCTCAACCTGGTGCGCGACACGCATATGGAAACGGTGCTCGGCCGCGAGCTGGCCGGCGTGGCAGAGGCCATGACGGCGTTCGACGCCCAGCGCGACCCCACGCGCATCCTGGCCGCCGTGCTGGCGCGGCTGGCGGCGCTGCGCACCACGTTCCTGGCCCAGGGCTTCGCGCCGCTGGCCGCCGCATGGTCGGCGCGCGATGCGTTCCGCGACGAACCGGTACGGCTGCTGCACGACGGGCAGGTGCTGGCCGAAGGGCTGGCGCGCGGCGTGGACGGCGACGGCCACCTGCTGCTGGAAACGCCGGAGGGTTTGGAGCGCATTGCCAGCGGCGAGCTGTCGCTGCGCGGGGCGTTGCCGGCGGCCGACGGGGAGCGCGCATGAGCCTCCTGCTGATCGACATCGGCAACACGCGGCTCAAGTGGGCATGGTGCGACGGGGCGCCGGCTCCCGCCCAGCCCGCGGCCCCCGGCGCCCTGCCAACGCCGTGGCAGCACGCCGGCGCGGCGTCGCACGGGGTGCCCGCCGAGCGCGCCGCCTTGCGCGCGACGTGGCAGGGGCTGGCCAGCCGGGGCGCGCCCGCGGTGTGGATCGCCAATGTCGCCGGGCCAACGCTGGCCGGACAGGTCGATGCGCTGCTGGCCGACACGTTCGGCAGCCACGTCGCGCCGCAATGGGTGCGCACCGCCGCGCGGCATGGCGACCTGGTGAACGGCTATCGGGAGCCGACGCAGCTTGGCGTCGACCGCTGGGTCGGCAGCATCGGCGCGCATCGCTGGCTGCCCGGCCAGACGCTGCTGGTCGTCACCGCCGGTACTGCCACGACGCTCGACATCGTGACCGCCACGGCGGACGGCGGCCGGTTCGAGGGCGGGCTGATCCTGCCCGGCCTGCAACTGATGCTCGGCACGCTGGCGCGCAACACGGCGCAACTGCCCGAACTGGACGTGCTGGAAACCGGCAGCGGCGCCGCCCGCGCGGTGCGGGCGTTGGGCGCGGACAACACCCACGACGCCATCGCGGCGGGCTGCCTGGCCGCCCAGGCCGGCGCCATCGAGCGAACCTGGCGTACGCTGGCCGAGCGCGGGCCGGTGCGCTGCCTGCTGTCGGGCGGGGCGCGCCACGCCGTGGCCGGCGCACTCGCGATGCCGTGCGAGATGCACGATAATCTCGTGCTGCTTGGGTTGCACGCGATGGCGGCACCGGGCTGAGCGCACGCCGCGCCGGCCCGCCATCGCGCGAGATTGCAAAGATTCCGCGACCGAAGCGCCGATCATCCACCAGACACTTCCGACTCCATGTCCCGGCGCGGCCCGACCCTCCTGTTGCTGATCCTGCTGCTCGCCAATGTGCTGCTGCTGGCCGCGTTGCTGGGCGTCTTCGGCCCGCAGCCGCTGGGCGGCCTGCTGGAAAGCCCGCGCGAACCGCAGCGCGTGGAGCAGCAGGTGCGCGGCGAGCGCATGCAGCTACTGCCGCCGGGCGATGCCTCGGCACCGGGCGCCCCGCGCAGCGCGGCGCCGGGCAACCTCACGCTGGCCGCCGCACCGGCCGATAGCTGCATGGAAATGGGCGGCTTCACGGCGCAGAACGTGGAACGCGCCAGGCAGGACCTTGCCGCCATCGCCGCCGGGACGCCGCTGCCGCTGGACCAGTTCGAACGCAGCGAGCAGGTGCGCTGGTGGGTCCATCTGCCCGCGCAGCCGACGCGCGAAAACGCCGAGCGCAAGCTGGCCGAACTGCGCCGCCGCAAGGTGACCGACGTCTCGGTGGTCAGCGCCACGGAGCCGGAGTCGTACACGGTATCGCTGGGCCTGTTCCGCGAGCGCGAACGCGCCGACCGCTTCCTGGACACCCTGCGCGCCCAGGGCGTGCGCACCGCCCAGGTCAGCGACGCCCCGCGCGCCATCTCGCGCCAATGGCTGCGCGTGACCCATGCCGACGACGCTGTACGCGCCCGCATGGACGAAGTCCGCCAGCGCTACGGCGCCGAGGTACTGCAGTCGTGCAAGGGATTGACGCAGGCGAGCGAAGGACGGGGGACGGGGGTGGCGGGGTAGGACGAGGGACTGGCGCTTCAACCTGCGCTGGTTTTGCTCCCCTCTCCCTTTGGGAGAGGGGCTGGGGGAGAGGGCGTTGAGATTCAAATCGCGACCCTTCGGCAATGGACCCGCTGGCCCTCTCCCCCAACCCCTCTCCCGCAAGCGGGAGAGGGGAGCCTGTGCTGGTCAGCCAACCTCCCCTCACCCCTGCCCGCGTACCTTCGTCAGCAGCTTGGTCGTCGAGCGGTCGTGCAGGAACGGGATGGCGTATGCCTGGCCGCCCCAGCTGCGCACCAGCCGCGTTTCGTCCAGCGTGTCGATATCGTAGTCGCCGCCCTTCACGTAGATGTCCGGCCGCACCAGGCGGATCAGTTCCACCGGGGTTTGCTCGCGGAACATCGCCACGAGGTCTACCGACGCCAGCGCGGCCAGCAGGGCCATGCGGTCGGCCTCCTGGTTCAGCGGGCGGTCGTCGCCCTTGCCCAGCATCCGCACCGACGCGTCGCTGTTGACGCCCACCACCAGCGCGGCGCCCATATCCCGGGCCTGGGCCAGGTAGGTGGCGTGGCCTCGATGGAGGATGTCGAACACGCCGTTGGTAAAGACCAGCGGGCGCGGCAGGGCGGCCACGGCGGCGTGCAGCGCGGCGGTGTCGTCGGCGGGAACCAGCTTGGATTCGTAGGCGGGTGCATTCATGGATCGGTCCGGGCGGAGGGTACGCGGGGCGGCCGGCACGGCGCGCCCCAATGAAAAACCCCATCGTAGCGATCCGATGGGGTCTTGTCCTTGCGGCGGCGCGCGCCGCGGGGCCGGGTCAGGCCTGGGCGGCCTGCAGGTTGGCGTTCAGTTCCTTGCGGTAACGGTTCAGGTCCTGCACCGATTCGAACGTGCGCTCGAACAGCAGCGACATATTGTGCAGGATCCGCTCGATCACCTTCTTCTCCCACACCTCGTCGAAGCGGATCTGCTCGTCGAGCCAGTGCTCCAGCCAATCCGGGTCCGGCAGGCGCGACTGCACCGTGTCGTTGGGGAACAGGGCCTTGTTCACGTGCAGGTTGGTCGGGTGCAGCGGCTTTTCCGTGCGGCGGGCCGACGCCATCAGCACGCCAATCTTGGCAAATGCCGAGCGCGCGCTGTCGCCGAACTGGGCCAGGTACTTCTTCATGTAGCGCAGGTAGGCGCCACCGTGGCGGGCCTCGTCCTGCGACAACGTGCGGTAGATGTGCTTGATGACCGGTTCCGAATGCCATTCGGCGGCGCGGCGGTACCAGTGGTTCAGGCGGATCTCGCCGCAGAAGTGCAGCATCAGCGTTTCCAGCGGCGGGGCCGGGTCGAACTCGAAGCGCACGGCATGCAGTTCTTCCTCGGTCGGCACCAGGTCCGGGCGGAAGCGGCGCAGGTACTCCATCAGCACCAGCGAATGCTTCTGTTCCTCGAAGAACCAGATGCTCATGAACGCCGAAAAGTCGGAATCGTGGCGGTTGTCGCGCAGGAACATCTCCGTGGCGGGCAGGGCCGACCATTCGGTGATCGCATTCATGCGGATGGTCTTCGCCTGGTCGTCGGTAAGCAGGCTGGCGTCGAACGTATCCCAGGGGATGTCCTTGTCCATGTGCCAGCGGACCGCTTCCAGTGATTTGAACAGTTCGGGGTAGAGCATGCTAAGCCTTTGAAATTACGGGCGGATTCTACCAGACAGGAATCATTCTCGAATGTTTTCTCTACTCCGTTTTAGCCCTTAGACGATGGATGCGGGGCCGCCGGTGCGCCCGGCGGTGCCAAAAGTGGCGGAACTACGACACTCCGGAAACGGCCTGTGCCGTGGGCTTGGTTTCCGGCGTCACTCGAAGTTGTCGTCGGGCGAACCGGGCACGGGCGGGGCGTCCGGGGTGGCCGCCCTGGCGCGGCGAGTCCCCGTCGATGCGCGCTTGGCGCCGGCCTTGGGGCCCTTGGCGGTGCGCTTGGGGGCCGTTCCCTTGGTGGCCTTGGCCTTCGCGGCCGGTGCGGACTTGGGCGCGGCCTTGCCGTCGGCGGGCTTGCGCCGGGCTGGCGGATCGCCCTTGACGCCGGGCTCCACGCCTTCCGCGCCCGCGGCGCCGGGGACGCCGAAGCCAGCCATGCCGCCGAACGGCGCGGTGCTGGCCGCTGCCGCACTGGCCGCCGCCGCGCTGCTGGCGATCTGCGTGAACTGGCGCTGGAGCAGGTCCCACCAGAGCGACGCATTGGGCGGCATCGGCGCGGCGCCGCCGGCCTGGGCCGTGTCTCCGGCCATGTCGGCCGGTGCGGGGCCGTCGTCGGCCGGTTCGTCGTCCTCGGGCTCATCGTTCTCGGCGTCGGCCTGCTCCTGGGAGACGGTCTGGCCGGTGCCGAACGGGTGCGGATGCTGGGGCGGATGCGCGCTCGGCGCGTTGGCGGCGCGGGCGACGTTCTCCATCGCGCTCTGCATGGCCTCGGGCGACAGCGCGTTGCCAAACGTCTGCAGCGCCACCAGCGTGGCGCGCTGCACCTCCAGGCCCTGGATCGTCGTGCGCAGCAGGTTGGTGTTGAGCTGCAGCCAGCTTTCCACGGCCTTGAGGTCGTGGATGCGCTTGTCTACCTCGTCGAGGTCCATCGGCGGCGTCATGGCGCTGAGCCCCGGCATCAGGCCGCTGGGCATGCCGCTGCCCGTGGCCCAGAGCTTGCGCAGGAATTCGAAGCCGTTGCCGAAATCGGGAATCTGTCCAAACATGGTGCGGCACTCCCTGTCGTGGGGGCCGCCCATGCGGTGCGGGCGGCCGGTTACTGGAATTCGGGCGGCCGCTTCTGGCGCAGGCTCGCCATGCCTTCGTGCACGTCGGGGCCCGAAAAGCCCATGAATTCAAGCGCCAGCGAGGTATCGAACGCGGGGCCGGCCATGCGCAGCCAGTTGTTCAGCGCGTACTTGGTCCAGCGGATGGCGGTCTGAGACCCCGCCGCGAGCCGGTTGGCCACCTCGAATGCCTTGGCCACCAGTTCGTCCTCTTCCACCGCCAGCGATACCAGGCCGATCCGCTCGGCTTCCTCGCCGCTGACCGACTCGCACAGCATCAGATAGTACTTGGCCTTGGCCATTCCGCACAGCAGCGGCCACACGATGGCGGCATGGTCGCCGGCCGCCACGCCCAGCCGCGTATGGCCGTCGACGATGCGCGCGGTGCGGGCCGCGATCGAGATGTCGGCCAGCAGCCCCGCCACCAGCCCGGCGCCCACGGCCGGGCCGTGCATGGCCGACACGATCGGCTTGTCGCAGTTGATGACGTTGTAGACGAGGTCGCGCGCCTCGTGCCAGACGCGGGTGCGGGTCTCGAAGTCGTTGGCCATGTCCTCGACCAGCGCCAGGTCGCCGCCGGCCGAGAAACCCTTGCCCTCGCCGCGGATCAGCGCCACGCGGATGTCGGGATCGGCGGACACGTCGCGCCAGATCTCGGCCAGCTCGCGGTGCATATTGGCGTCGGCCGTGGCCAGCTTCCGGTTGGCCGACTGCGCCGCGCCCATGATCACTTCGAGCACCGGGCCGTGGCGGCGCAGCGTGAGGGCCTGGTAGCGGGCCAGGCGGGGGGACAGCGTGTTGGCATCGGTCGTCATGGGCGGCTTCCATTGGGGGGCGAAGAGGCGCGGACGGCGGGCAAAAAAAATTCCCCGACCGCGTGGTCGGGGAATTATAGGCCCAAGGCCATGGCGCGCCGCAAGCCGGGTTTCGCCCAGTGTGTCCGGCGCCGGTGAGGGGCCGGGACGGGGCGGTCAGCGCGGCGCCACCACCTGGTCGATCGCGCCGAAGATCGACTTGCCGTCGGCGTCGAACATCTCGATGCGCACCGCGTCGCCAAACTTCATGAACTCGGTCTCGGGCTTGCCGCCGTCGATGGTCTCCAGCATGCGCTTCTCGGCGATGCAGCAGTACCCCTTGCTGCGGTCGACGTTCGAGATCGTGCCCGATCCCACCACGCTGCCCGCGCGCACGTTGCGCGTCTTGCAGATGTGGGCGATCAGCTGGCCGAAGTCGAACACCATGTCGGTGCCGCAGTCGGGCTGGCCCACCTTGCGGCTGTTCCAGTGCACGACCATCGGCCGGTGCACCTTGCGCTCGCGCCAGGCGTCGCCCAGTTCGTCGGGCGTGACCGCCACCGGCGAGAACGCCGTGGCCGGCTTGCTCTGGAAGAAGCCAAAGCCCTTGCCCAGCTCGGCCGGAATCAGGTTGCGCAGCGACACGTCGTTGGCCAGCAGCACGAGCCGGATGGCCTCGCCGGCCTGCTCGGGCGTGGCGCCCATGCGCACGTCGCCCGTTATCACGGCCACCTCGGCCTCGAAGTCGATGCCGAACGCCTCGCTGGGGCAGACGATGTCGTCCTGCGGGCCGATGAAGTCGTCCGAGCCGCCCTGGTACATCAGCGGATCGGTCCAGAACTCGGGCGGCATTTCGGCGCCGCGCGCGCGGCGCACCAGTTCCACGTGGTTCACGTAGGCCGAGCCATCGGCCCACTGGTACGCGCGCGGCAGGGGCGCCATGCAGTCCCTGGGCTGGAACGGGAACGGATGCCGCGCGCGCCCGGCGTTGAGCGCGTCGGACAAGTCCTGGAGCTGCGGCGAATAGAAATGCCAGTCATCCAGCACCGTCTGGAGCTTGCCGGCGATGTCGGTGGCAAAGTGCGCGGTCTTCAGGTCGCGCGAGACGACGACGAGCTGGCCGTCGCGCGAACCGTCCTTCAGGGTGGCGAGTTTCATGCGAAATCGAACGTAGGCAGGATGGAATGGGCGGTAGTCTACCGGAGCCGCCCTGGCCGGCCCACGGGCGCGCCGGGGCCGCAGCGGCCTTGTATAGAATGGCCGCATCACATTCCAGATACCCGACTCACGCATGACCGCTGTGGACGACGACGATTCCCGCGACGACGATGCGCGCGACGACAGCAAGCGCGCCGGCATCCAGTCCATCGAGGTGGGATTCCGGCTGCTGCAGGCGCTGGCCGCCTCGCCGCGCGCCATGATGCTGCGCGACCTGGCCGCCGCCGCCGACATGAGCCCGGCCAAGGCCCATCGCTACCTGGTCAGCTTCCAGCGGCTTGGCGCGGTGGCGCAGGACGCCGTGAGCCAGCGCTACGACCTCGGGCCGTTCGCGCTGCAACTGGGGCTGGCCGGGCTGAACCGGCTGGATCCGGTGCGCAAGGCGCGGCCCATCCTGTCCCGGCTGCGCGACGAGATCGACCAGACCGCCGGCATCGCGGTGTGGGGCAACCACGGGCCGACCATCGTTCATTGGGAAGAATCGAGCCATCCGGTCAGCGTCAGCCTGCGGCTGGGCGACGTGATGCCGATGCTCAATTCGGCCACGGGGCGGCTCTATGGTGCGTATCTGTCGCGGCGTCAGACGCTGCCGCTGATCGAGCGCGAACTGGCCACGCGCGGCGACGCGGCGCTGCCGGACATGCCCGCGTCGCTGGCCGACTACGACGCGATCTGCGCCAGCGTGCGCCAGCAGGGCGCGGCCCGCACGCGCGGCGGCGTGCTGCCGGGCATCAACGCCATCTCGACCCCGGTGTTCGACGCCAACGGCCATCTGGCGATGGGCCTGATCGTGCTCGGCGCGCAGAGCGTATTCGATGCAGAATGGGGCGGCGCGGTGGACCGCCGCGTGCGCGAGATCGCGCGGCAGATTTCCTCGGAACTTGGTTATCTTGGCGACGGCCAGCCGTCCGGAAGGGACGAAACCCCCTCGTAAGCGCCAGCGGCGCGTGCGCCGCTGGATGGCCGTGATCGCGCTGGTGGCGGTCGCGCACGGGCTGTTGCTGCTTGGGCTGCTGCGTGTTCCGATCCCGTCGCTGCCTGACCCGGACACCGCGCCGACGATGGACGCGATCCTGCTGCCCCCGCCCCGGCCGCCTGCCCCGCCCCCGCCGGCCACACCCCCGCGCCGGCCCGCCCAGTCCCAGGCCCCCGCGCCCGTACCCGAACCTGCGCCAGACCCGGCGGCGCCTGCGCTGGCGACCGCGGAAAGCGGCGACACCACTGCCACGGCTGGTTCGGGCGGCATGGGCAGCGCCGCCTCGGGTTCGGCCGCGCCGGCGGCCCCGCCGGCCCCCGCCGAGGCACCCGGGCCGCGCTACGCGGCGCCGCCTTCGGTCACGCTGCGCTATGCCAGCTTCGTCAACGGCGTGCAGAACCCCGACGGCATCATCCGCTGGGAACAGGACGGCCAGCACTACCGCCTGGCCGTGGAAACGCGCGTGCTGTGGTTCCGCTTCGCGTTCCAGAGCACCGGCGACATGACCGAGCGCGGCCTGTCGCCCACGCGCTACGAAGAAGCCCGCCGCAGCAAGGTGGAGGTGGCGCGCTTCGACCATCCGTCAAGCATGGTCGTGTTTGAAACGCGTGGCGGACAGGCGCCGATGCCCACGGCCTTCCAGGACCGCTTCAGCATCTTCCTGCAACTGGTGGGCTGGGCGCGCGGCGACCCGCAGCGCTATGTCACGCCGGGCGCCACCGAGTCGTTCAACGTGGCCGACACCCGCGAAATCGAGGGCATGCAGATCCAGTACGTGGGCGACGAGGATATCGACGTCGGCACCGAGATGGTGCGTACCAAGCACTTTGTGCGGCTGCCGCGCCACGCCAACGACAAGCGGCGCGTGGAAATCTGGCTCGCGCCGTCGCTGAACTGGATGCCAGCGCGCCTTCGTCAGACGGAGCCCGATGGCACTCAGATCGATCTCGTCTATCGTAGTAGGGAAGGGCGGTGATGCCGACGCAGGTCGCGAAACGCAGTGACGACGCGGGAGACTGAAACATGCCTGACACAATGGCGCAGCGAATCCGGGCCGGCGATGCCGAGCTCCGGGTCCGCATCGATGGCAGCGAAGGGCCGTGGGTGATCCTGATCCACGCGCTTGGTGCGAATCTGACGCTGTGGGACGATACCGCGCGCCATCTGTCCGACCGCTACCGCGTGCTGCGCTTCGACCTGCGCGGCCACGGCGGCAGCGATGCGCCCGTGGGCGCGTACACCATGACGCGGCTGGCCGACGACGTGGTGGCGCTGATGGACGCGCTGGACATCGGCCAGGCCCATGTCTGCGGCGTGTCGGTGGGTGGCATGGTGGCCCAGACCATGGGCGTGCGCCATGCGGACCGGCTGCTGTCGCTGGCGCTGGTGGACACCATCGACCACACGCCCATGACGGCGCATCCGATGTGGGCCAACCGGATCGGCCAGGCCGAGGCCCATGGCATGGCCGGCATGGTGTCGTCGACGATGGAGCGCTGGCTCACGCAGCCGTTCCGCGACGCCCATCCCGAGACGGTGGAAGCGATTGGCCGGATGCTGGCGGCCACGCCGGTGCAGGGCTACGTGGGGGTGGCGCAGGCCATCCTGGCGTTCGACTTGGCCGATGCGATCGGCCGCATCCACTGTCCGACCCTGGTGGTGACAGGGTCAAAGGACGAGAGCGCGACGGTGGAGATGGCCCAATCCATTGCGCGAAAAATTCATGGTGCGAAGCTGGAAGTGCTGCCGGACGCCGCGCATCTGTCGTTTATCGAACAACGGGAACGCTTTCTTGCGATCTTCGAAGCGTTCCTGGGGCATGCAGCGTGTGGCGGGCAGTGTGATATTCCGTAACGCCATTGGGAAGATCGCAACACACTGGTGCACGGCGCTCAAGAAACTTGCCCGTCGCGCCGATGCCCAAGAGTACGAGGGCAGCAAAGGCACGCAAGGCCCGTCCGGGCCACACAACTTGAATTACGGACGGGGACCCTCAGCTTGGAGAGGAAATCGCGCCCCCGGCAAGGCAGTAGGAAGGGCGCCAACCATACGCCAGGAGGAAGTGCGATGCAAATGATCTACAACAGCGACAACTACTGCATTGTCGAGTTTGGCGCAGATGTCGAGCATGCGACCCTTGCCTCGGGCGGCTACGAAATCGTGGACAAGAACCTGAAACGCGAAATTTTCCTCGGCGGCCATATGGCCGAGACCTTCCGCGCCGACGTGACCCGTCTGATCGAGAGCGAGCCATCCGTGGAGGAAGTGGACGAGTTCCTCGGCAAGTTCGATACCGTCATGAACAACCCGCTGGTGATGCACTGAAGCTGCCCGCAAATGCCGCCGCCGGGTGATCGTACCGGTGGCTCCCCACGCCAGGCGCCCGCTCCGAGCGGGCGTTTTTCATGGGCGCCGTGCGGTGGGCGGCCCCGTCAGTACTGTTCCCAGGGCAGCCCGTCGTGCCGCCAGCCGTTGACGGTGTTGCGATGGCGCTGGGCGTCGAGGTCGCCCTCGAAGCCGTGCAGCACGTTGTAGACGGTGGTAAAGCCGGCGCCTTCCAGCGCACGCGCGGCGGCCGACGAGCGGTTGCCGCTGCGGCAGATCAGCAGCACCGGCCGGGCCGATACCTGACCCGCCAGCTTCTTCACCGCCTGCACGAAGTGCGGATTGACCTCCCAGTCGGGGCCGTCGTTCCAGGGCACGTTGTGCGCGCCCTGCGGATGGCCGACGAACAGGTATTCCATCTCGCTGCGGCAGTCGATGAACAGCGCGTCGGGTTCGGCGTCCAGCAGGGCGCGGGCGTCGTGAGGGCTCAGGTGTTGCATGGATGGTACGGACGTCGGTGGCGAATACGTCTCCCAGTGTAGGCGCGGCATCCCCGGCTGACAACCGCGCCCGGCCGCCGCCGGGCGACGCCGGCGGCCCGCCCGCAATCCCTTGATCTACCTGATAAAATCGCGGTCTTGCCGAATCCTGGCCGTACCCCGCGCATGCCCGCCCCCGCCGCGCGCGCGACACCTGACTGTCCCACCATGAGCGCCGACCAACCGATCTCCCGCCCCTACACCCGGGCCGCCAGCCTGCCCCGGCTGCTCCGCGAACGCATCCTGATCCTCGACGGGGCGATGGGGACGATGATCCAGCGCTACAAGCTGGGCGAGGCCGAGTACCGCGGCACGCGCTTCGCGGACCATCCGGTCGACGTCAAGGGCAACAACGAACTGCTGCTGCTGACGCGCCCGCAGGTCATCAGCGAGATCCACGAGCAGTACCTGGCCGCCGGCGCGGACCTGATCGAGACCAACACGTTCGGGGCCACGCGCGTGGCGCAGGAAGACTACAAGATGGCCGACCTGGCCTACGAGATGAACGTCGAGGCGGCCCGCCTGGCGCGCGCGGCCTGCGACAAGTACAGCACGCCGGACAAGCCGCGCTTCGTAGCCGGCGCATTCGGCCCCACGCCCAAGACCGCCAGCATCAGCCCCGACGTGAACGACCCCGGCGCGCGCAACGTCAGCTTCGAGGAACTGCGCCAGTCGTACTACGAACAGGGCAAGGCGCTGCTCGAAGGCGGCGCCGACGTGTTCCTGGTGGAAACGATCTTCGACACGCTCAACGCCAAGGCGGCGCTGTTCGCCATCGACCAGTTGTTCGAGGACACCGGCGAGCGCGTGCCCGTGATGATCTCGGGCACCGTGACCGACGCCTCGGGCCGCATCCTGTCCGGCCAGACCGTCGAGGCGTTCTGGAACAGCCTGCGCCATGCCCGCCCGGTGACCTTCGGCCTGAACTGCGCGCTGGGCGCGACGCTGATGCGGCCGTACATCGCCGAGCTGGCCAAGATCTGCGACGCGGCCGTGTCGTGCTACCCGAACGCCGGCCTGCCCAATCCGATGAGCGACACCGGCTTCGACGAGACGCCGGAGGTCACGTCGTCGCTGGTGGACGAATTCGCGGCCTCGGGCCTGGTCAACCTGGTGGGCGGCTGCTGCGGCACCACGCCCGACCACATCGCCGCCATCGCCCAGCGCGTGGCCGGCCGCGCGCCGCGCGCGTGGGCCAACTACACCGAGACCGCCGCGCAGCCCGCCTGACGCATCGCACGCACGAAGCATAGAGACCCCACACATGAGCCAGCAAAACCTGCCCCCGCGTCCGATGCGCCTGTCCGGCCTGGAGCCATTCACGATCGACGACGACACGCTGTTCGTCAACGTCGGCGAGCGCACCAACGTCACGGGCTCCAAGGCGTTCGCGCGGATGATCCTGAACGGCCAGTTCGACGAGGCGCTGGCCGTGGCCCGCCAGCAGGTGGAAAACGGCGCGCAGATCATCGACATCAACATGGACGAGGCGATGCTCGATTCGCGCGCGGCCATGGTGCGGTTCCTGAACCTGATTGCGTCAGAGCCGGACATCGCGCGCGTGCCGATCATGATCGACTCGTCCAAGTGGGACGTGATCGAGGCCGGCCTGCAGTGCGTGCAGGGCAAGCCCGTGGTGAACTCCATCTCGCTCAAGGAGGGCGAGGAACAGTTTCGCCACCACGCCACGCTGATCCGCCGCTACGGGGCGGCGACGGTGGTGATGGCGTTCGACGAGCAGGGCCAGGCCGACACGTTCGCGCGCAAGACCGAAATCTGCAAGCGCAGCTACGACGTGCTGGTCAACGAGGTGGGCTTCCCGCCCGAGGACATCATCTTCGACCCGAACATCTTCGCGGTGGCCACCGGCATCGAGGAGCACAACAACTACGCCGTGGACTTCATCGAGGCCACGCGCTGGATCAAGCAGAACCTGCCGTACGCCAAGGTCAGCGGCGGCGTGTCGAACGTGTCGTTCTCGTTCCGCGGCAACGACGTGGTGCGCGAGGCCATCCACACCGTGTTCCTGTACCACGCCATCGCGGCGGGCATGGACATGGGCATCGTCAACGCCGGGCAGCTTGGCGTGTACGACCAGCTTGACCCGGAACTGCGCGAGCGCGTGGAGGACGTGGTGCTGAACCGCCGCGACGACGCCACCGACCGCCTGCTGGAGATTGCCGACCGCTTCAAGGGCGGCGGCCAGAAGAAGGAAGAGAACCTGGCCTGGCGCGGCACGCCCGAGGCGCCCGTGTCCGTGGGCGACCGCCTGGCGCACGCGCTGGTGCACGGCATCACGACGTACATCGTCGAGGACACCGAGGAAGCGCGCCAGCAGATTGCGGCGCGCGGCGGCCGGCCCATCGAGGTGATCGAGGGCCCGCTGATGGACGGCATGAACATCGTCGGCGACCTGTTCGGCGCCGGCAAGATGTTCCTGCCGCAGGTGGTCAAGAGCGCCCGCGTGATGAAGCAGGCCGTGGCCCACCTGCTGCCGTTCATCGAGGAAGAAAAGCGGCTGCTGGCCGAGGCCGGCGGCGACGTGCGCGCGCGCGGCAAGATCGTGATCGCCACGGTCAAGGGCGACGTGCACGACATCGGCAAGAACATCGTGTCGGTGGTGCTCCAGTGCAACAACTTCGAGGTCGTGAACATGGGCGTGATGGTGCCGTGCAACGAGATCCTGGCGCGTGCCAAGGTCGAGGGCGCGGACATCGTCGGGCTGTCGGGCCTGATCACGCCGTCGCTGGAGGAAATGGCCTACGTTGCCGCCGAGATGCAGCGCGACGACTACTTCCGCGTGAAGAAGATTCCGCTGCTGATTGGCGGCGCCACCACGTCGCGCGTGCACACGGCCGTGAAGATCGCGCCGAACTACGAGGGCCCGGTGGTCTACGTGCCGGACGCGTCGCGGTCGGTCAGCGTGGCGTCGAGCCTGCTGTCGGACGAGGGCGCCGCGCGCTACCTGGACGAGCTGAAGACCGACTACGACCGCATCCGCCACCAGCACGCCAACAAGAAGGCCACGCCGATGGTGTCGCTGGCCGACGCGCGCGCCAACAAGACGCCGGTGGACTGGAGCACCTACGTGCCGCCGAAGCCCAAGTTCATCGGCCGGCGCGTGTTCCGCAACTACGACCTGTCCGAGCTGGCCAACTACATCGACTGGGGCCCGTTCTTCCAGACCTGGGACCTGGCCGGCAAATTCCCGGACATCCTGAACGACGAGATCGTCGGCGAGTCCGCGCGGCGCGTCTATTCGGACGGCAAGAGCATGCTGTCGCGGCTGATCCAGGGCCGCTGGCTGACGGCCAACGGCGTGATGGCGCTGCTGCCGGCCAACACGGTCAACGACGACGACATCGAGATCTATACCGACGAGTCGCGCAGCAAGGTGGCGCTGACCTGGCACAACCTGCGCCAGCAGAGCGAGCGCCCGGTGGTGGACGGCGTCAAGCGGCCGAACCGCTGCCTGGCCGATTTCGTCGCGCCCAAGTCCAGCGGCGTGGCCGACTACATCGGCCTGTTCGCGGTCACGGCCGGCATCGGCGTGGACAAGAAGGAAGCCCAGTTCGAGGCCGACCACGACGACTACAGCGCGATCATGCTCAAGGCGCTGGCCGACCGGCTGGCCGAGGCGTTTGCCGAATGCCTGCACGCCCGCGTGCGGACCGACCTGTGGGGCTACGACGCCGCCGAGACGCTGACCAACGACCAGTTGATCGCCGAAGCGTACCGGGGCATCCGCCCGGCGCCGGGGTATCCGGCCTGCCCGGAGCACACGGTCAAGGCGCCGATGTTCGAGCTGCTGGACGCGGCCGAGATCGGCATGGGCATCACCGAGGCACTGGCGATGACGCCGGCGGCGTCGGTCAGCGGCTTCTACCTGGCGCATCCCGAATCCACCTACTTCAGCGTGGGCAAGATCGGCCAGGACCAGCTTGACGACATGGTGGCGCGCCGCGGCGAGGATCGCCTGACGCTGGAGCGCGCGCTGGCGCCCAACCTGTAATCGCTTCGGCGTAGCTGTAAGCAGTTGCAATGACCGGGAGGCCGCGTATCGCGGGGCCTCCCGGTTTTTTCATGGGCGCGGCAGCCGTTGATGCACAAGGGCAGGCGGCGATTGGCGCCGCCCGGGCGCGGGCAAACGGGGCGCGGCGCCCATGTTCGCAATGTCTTCACGACTGCTTACACACACTGACAAGTGCTCACAGACCGGCACGGCGGGCGTCCCTAGACTGGGAACCAGTTCACGTGACACCGCGTGGATGCCGCGGGCGAATGGTTCGCCGTGGCGCATTCAGTAAAGGAGTCTCTCCCATGAAGAAGCTGCTGATCTCCCTGTCCGCCCTGTCGATTGCCGCTGCCTCGTCGATGGCGATGGCGCAAGGCACCGGTGCCACCGCTGGCACCCAAGCGGGCGTCGGCGCCTCCGTGAACGCACCTTCCACGAATGCAGGTGCCAACGCCGGCCTCAACGCCGGTGGCGCGGCGGGCGGCGCGGTGACCCCGGCCAGCCCGAGCTCGGCGGATCCGGGCAGCAAGGCCAGCCTGGGCGCCAAGGCGCAGAACGACACCACCACGTCGACCACGACCGACAAGACGAACCAGGGCAAGCATTCCGGCCACGCCAAGTCGAAGTCGAAGAAGGGCGATACGCTGGGCGCCACGGGCGGCGCGGACGCCGGTGCCGGCACGATGACGAAGTAAGCGGCCTGTCCGCGAAAGGCCCGGGGCGGGCCCCTCCAGACCGCCCCGGTCGCCGCGGCCGCGAATGGATGAACGGGCGCCAGCCATGGCGCCCGTTTTTTTTCGTCCCTGCCAGCCGCACCCGGCCGCCCGCTGCCGCGGCGCAGCAATCGCGTCAATTTCCAACCGCCCGGATGGGCGTCAACACGCCGCCGGGCGCCCGTCGCCGTGGCGCGTCATGTCAGCCGGACGCCGACAGCTTCCGCGTCGCGTCGGCACTACAATGCAGGAAACCGGCCCGGGCCGCCTTTCGGCCGCGGGTCGCCCCCCTCACCGTGGAGACACCGATGATTCGCGTCTTGATCGCCGACGATCATGAGATCGTGCGCGCCGGTCTGCGCCAGTTCATTTCAGAGGAACCCGACATCAAGGTGACGGGCGAAGCCGCCAGCGGCGACGAAGTGATGGCGCAGTTGCGCGACAGCGAGTTCGACGTACTCGTACTCGACATCTCGATGCCGGACCGCAACGGCATCGATGTCCTGAAGCTGATTCGTCAGCGCCTGCCCAACCTGCCGGTGCTGATCCTGTCGACCTACCCGGAAGACCAGTACGCGATCAACCTGATCCGTGCCGGCGCCTCGGGCTACCTGACCAAGGAATCGGCGCCGGACGACCTCGTCAAGGCAATCCGTACGGTGGCCCAGGGCCGCCGCTACGTGAGCCCCACCGTGGCGGACCTGCTGATCGGCGGGCTCGACAAGCCGACCGAGCAACCCGTGCACCAGACGCTGTCCGAGCGCGAGTTCCAGATCTTCTGCAAGCTGTCGCGCGGCCAGTCGGTGTCCGTGATCGCCGACGAGTTGTTCCTCAGCGTCAAGACAGTGAGTACCTACCGCTCCCGCATCCTGGAGAAAATGGGCATGAAGACCAATGCCGACCTGACCTACTACGCCATCAAGAACGGGCTCGTGGAATAGGCCGACATCACGTTGCACATGCCAGCGCCCTCGCTCGTCCACCCTTTCGCCTGACAGTTGCCTAGCGCCATGCCGGAGCACGCCTCGGCCTCTCCCAACCGCTCGCTGCGAGTCCTCCTGATCGAGGACTCCGAAGTCTTGCGGGGCATGCTGCTGGAATACCTGACCGCCTTCCCGTTCGTGGAGTCGGTGGACTGGGCCGATACCGAGAGCGGCGCGGTCAAGCTGGCCACCCAGGGCCACTACGACGTGTCCATCGTCGACCTGCAACTGCGCCAGGGCAACGGCATCAACGTCCTGCGCGAAATGCAGAAGGCCCAGCTATCGGGCATCCGCATCGTCTACACCAACCACGCGCAGGTATCGATGTACCGCCGCCAGTGCACCGAGGCGGGCGCGGACTACTTCTTCGACAAGTCCCTGGAGCTGGAGCAGGTGTTCCGGGTGATCGAGGACTACGCAACGTCGGCGTAAGCCGGCCCTGACTCAAATCTCCCGATGGGTTTGCTGCCCTCTCCCGCGCGGCGGGAGAGGCGAGCGGGACATCGCGGACGACACCCTTCAAACTTCCGTGGTTTCCTCCGGCGGTGCCAGCACGCTGGTGGTCAGCGGCACCTCGATGCGGATGGCCACGCCCTGGCCGGGCGACGAGTCGACGTGGATCGTCCCGCCCAGCGCCAGTACCCGCTGTTCCATGCCAAGCAGGCCGTGATGGCCGGCGATGCTGCCGGCGTCGAAGTCGGGCGGCAGGCCGCGGCCGTCGTCGCGCACGGTCAGCGTCAGTTGCTGGCTGGTGCAGGCCAGCGCCACCGAGATGTGCTTGGCCTCGGCGTACTTGCTGGCGTTCGTCAGCGACTCCTGCACGATCCGGTACAGCGCGATGGCCGCGTTGTCGCGCAACTGCGGCAGCGACTCGGGCAGGTCCACCTCGGTTTCCCACTGGTTGCGCGCGCCCACGTCTTCCACGTGCTGGATGATGGCCTCGCGCAGCCCCAGGTTCAGCAGCACCGTGGGACGCAGGTCCTCGATCAGGCGGCGCTTGATCTGGATGGCCTGGTCGGCATGCTGCATGACGCGCGTGATCTTGTCCCGCGCGTCGGGGTGCGACGCCTGCACGCGCATCTTCACCCAGTGCAGGTCCAGCTTGATCGCGGTCAGGATGGCGCCCAGCTCGTCGTGCAGCTCGCGCGCCAGACGGGTCTTCTCGTCCTCGGTCACGCGCTGCAGGTGGGCCGCCAGGGCCGACAGCTGCCGCGTGCGCGCCCGCACCTTGCGGTCCAGCCGGGCGCTTTCCTCTTCGAGCTGGGCGCGGGCGGCCTCGGCCATCTTCATGCGGCGCTGGTGGCCCAGGCCCACGGCCACGAGCAGCAGGATGTTGATCGCCGTCAGCAGGCCGATGCCGTAGCGCGACAACTGCAGGTCATGCTCGGCGGCCTCCAGGTTGTGCGTGACCGTGCCCGATTCGCGCACCTGCAGCTGCTCCAGGCCGCGCCGCGCGCTTTCCATCGTCTGCTTGCCGAAGTCGGTGCGGATCAGGTCCAGCGCCACGTCGACGTCGCGCTTGCCGTAGACCAGCGTCAGGGCCATCTCGTTGAGCTTGCGCGTGACGAACTGCGACGCCTCGCCGAACTGGCGCAGCCCCTCGGGGTCGTTCGCGTAGTGCTGGCGCACGCGGGCCATCAGCTCGTTGATCTGCGGCAGCGCCTTGTAGTAAGGGTCGAGGTAGCTTTCCTTGCCGGTCAGCAGGAAGCCGCGCTGGCCGGCCTCGGCGTTGACCAGTTCGGCGATCAGCGCGCCCAGGTCGCTCTGCAGCTGCTGGGAGCGGATGGCCTCGGTGTAGCCCTGGCGCAGGCGCAGGTTGCCCGTTTCCGATGCGATCAGCACGGCCAGCGTCAGCACGATGCCTCCCGCCAGCAGCAGGGTATTTCTCAGGAGTAGGGAATGCTTGGCCATCGGAACTCAGCGGGTTGGGCACGCGCCCGCGCGGGCGTGCGGACATGGAATCACATCATTTTGGCAGGGTCAATCGTACCGGGGCCGCCACGGCCGCGCATCCAGCGCCCGACGGGGTGAGGTGTAGGACTCGGCTGACATCTGAATCGGTCTGTTTTCGGTGTGCGGTCCACATGCCGAACCCTAGAGTGAGGCTATGAGCTTGCGCACCGTGGCGCAAGCAGAACGCAAAGCCAGGACGGCGCGTTCGCTAACCTCGGGAGACTGGTCATGCTGTACTACGCACTCGTCTTTTTCATCGTCGCCATCGTGGCGGCAATCTTCGGCTTCGGCGGCATTGCAGCCGGCGCCGTGGAAATCGCGAAGATCCTGTTCTTCATCTTCCTGGTCGTGGCCCTCGTGGCCGCCGTGATGGGCCTGGTGCGCCGACGTTAAGCGCCAGGTTCGCGGGGCCCGCGGTGGCATACCGCGGGACTCCACGCCAGGACTGGACTTAAAGGAGTATCCATGCTCACGCAGAATCCAAAGATCCGGAAGGAAATCAACCATCTGCACGACAGCGCAGATGCCGCCGTGCGCCAGATCCGGCATTCGGCCCGCGACACCCGCGACGCCGTCGGCCCGGTATCCGACGAAGTGAAGGCGCTGATCACCCAGCTCCAGCAGACCATCGACGTGCTGGCGCATGAAGGTTCCGCCGAAGGCATGGCCGCCGGCCGCCGCCTGCGGGCCCGCGCCCACGAACTGACCGACCGCATGCGCGAACGCAGCCGCGAAGGCATGGACTGGGCGCGCGGGCAGGTGGACGTCGCGGTCGACCACGGACGCCAGCGCGTCGTGGAATCCCCGCTCAAGGCGGTGGGCGTGGCAGCCCTGGTGGGTGCCTTTGTCGGCCTGCTGCTGGCGTCGTCGCGCCGCCACGGCGAATAGCCGGGCGCGCCCGGACAGCCGGGGCCCGCAAGAATACCGAGGGTCTCTCCCCCTCTGCCCTGCAGCAACCCCCTTTCCGGATATATCCCTGATCCGGGACACCCGGACACCCAGCGGTGTCCGGGTTCTTTTTTTTGGTGCCGAAGAAGGGGAGCGGCGTCGCGCCCGGGGCGGGGGGCAGGCGCCGCCGGGGTGGCGGCGCCCTTCAGGGTGGGGTGGAACCGGGCCGGGGGGGCCGAAGGCGGCCCGGAATCAGCGGAGGCGCCTCAGACGCCCCACATCACGTCCGTGCCTTCCTTCTGCGACGCGCGCAGCATGTCCAGGAACGGGTAGGCGCGCTGGCCCAGGTGCAGCGGTTCTTCCTCGCGCTCGTCATCCACGTCGGGGTGGACCGTGGTGTCGGCGGGGTGGACCTTCTTCGCGTCCAGGACGGCGGCTTCCAGCTTGCGGATGGCGCCCGGCAGCTCCTCGGACGTGATCACCCCGCGTTCGCCCAGGTGCTTGCCGATGATGCCAAGCAGGGTCATGGCAAGATCCTTCATCATGATCAGGTCCTGCGCCGCGTGGGATTTGAAGGTGATCAGCATGATGTTTCCTTTCACGTAACGCGACAGTGGAGGCGCGGGGCGCACAGGTCGTCGCATGATGTCAGCATAGCACCTGATAAAATTCCGCGTTTCCCGATTTCGACTGCCGGCGCGCGCGGCGGGGCCTCCACTTCGAGCCTGCCCCCAGCCGGAAGCATTCCAGCCTTTCAGGGCCAAGATATCCATGCTGCCTGTTCAGACCTCCCAACTCGCCGCCGCGTTCACTGACGCCGTGCGCGCGCTCGCCCCGGCCGACGCCACCCTGCCCGCGGTCACGTTCGAGCGCCCCAAGGCCGCCGCCCACGGCGACCTGGCCTGCAACATCGCCATGCAGGTGGCCAAGGCGCTGAAGACCAACCCGCGCGAACTGGCGCAGAAGGTGGTGGCCGCCGTGCAGGCCGACCCGCGCGCCTCCGCGCTGGTGGCGGCGCTGGAAATTGCCGGTCCCGGCTTCATCAACCTGCGCCTGAGCCCGGCCGCCCGCGCCGAGGTGCTGCGCGCCGTGCTGGCCGATGGCGACCAGTTCGGCGCCCGCCCGGCCGGCGAGCACGGCCAGGTGCTGGTCGAATTCGTTTCGGCCAATCCCACCGGGCCGCTGCACGTGGGCCACGGCCGCCAGGCGGCGCTGGGCGACGCGCTGGCCAACCTGCTGGCCTGGCAGGGCTGGAAGGTCCACCGCGAGTTCTACTACAACGACGCCGGCGTGCAGATCCACACGCTGGCCATCTCGGTCCAGGCGCGCGCCCGGGGCCTGAAGCCGGGCGACGCCGGCTGGCCGGAGTCGGCCTACAACGGCGACTACATCGCCGATATCGCCGCCGACTTCAAGGCCGGCAAGACCGTGGCGGCCTCTGACGGCGAGCCGGTCACGGCGTCGGGCGACATCGAGGACCTGGAATCGATCCGCCGCTTCGCGGTCACGTACCTGCGCAACGAGCAGGACATCGACCTGCAGGCGTTTGGCGTGAAGTTCGACCGCTACTACCTGGAATCGTCGCTGTACAGCGACGGCCGCGTGGATGCCGCCGTGCAATCGCTGGTCGGCAAGGGCAAGACCTACGAGAACGAAGGCGCGCTGTGGCTGCGCACCACCGACGACGGCGACGACAAGGACCGCGTCATGAAGAAGTCGGACGGCACGTACACGTACTTCGTGCCGGACGTGGCGTACCACACCACCAAGTGGGAACGCGGCTTCGCCAAGGTCATCAACGTGCAGGGCAGCGACCACCACGGCACCATCGCCCGCGTGCGTGCCGGCCTGCAGGGGCTGGACATCGGCATTCCCAAGGGCTACCCCGACTACGTGCTGCACAAGATGGTCACGGTCATGAAGAACGGCGAGGAGGTCAAGATCTCCAAGCGCGCTGGCTCGTACGTGACCGTGCGCGACCTGATCGAGTGGAGCAACGGCGGCGACGAGACGATCCGCGGCTGCCTGGACGGCGGCGTGGCCGACTGGCCCGCCCACTTCACGCGCGGCCGCGACGCGGTGCGCTTCTTCCTGCTGTCGCGCAAGGCCGATACCGAGTTCGTGTTCGACGTGGACCTGGCGCTGAAGCAGAACGACGAGAACCCGGTGTACTACGTGCAGTACGCCCACGCCCGCATCTGCTCGATCTTCGAGGCCTGGGGCGGCGCGGACTGGCAGGCCCGCCTGCCGGCGCTGGCCAGCGTGGACCTGGCCGCCGTGACGGCCGCGGACGTGAGCCCGCAGGCCATCGCGCTGGGCCGCCGGCTGGCCGAATTCCCGGACATGCTGGCTGCCGCCGCCGGCGAACTGGCCCCCCACGCGGTGGCGTTCTACCTGCGCGACCTGGCGGGCGACTTCCACGCGTTCTACAACGCCGACCGCGTGCTGGTGGACGACGACACCGTCAAGCAGGCCCGCCTGGCGCTGCTGGCGGCCACGCGCCAGGTGCTGCGCAACGGCCTGGCCGTGATCGGCGTGTCGGCGCCGCAACGGATGGATCGCGCCCCGGAAGCCGATTCCCCGGCGGCCTGAACTTCGCGTCACGGCAGTGGCTCTATAATCCCCGGCATCACCGAAGAGGACTACATGCAACACAATGCCAAGCGCGCCCTGCGCGCCGTCCGCCATCGCCAGACGCAGCGTGGCGGCACGTTCCTGGGCCTGGTGCTCGGGCTGATCGTCGGCCTGGCCATTGCCGTGGTCATCGCGCTGTACATCACCAAGTCCCCGGCGCCGTTCAAGGGCGGCAACGCGCCCGCGCCGCGGCCGACCGAGCCGGGCAATGTGTCCAGCACGCTGCCCAACCCGGCCCAGCAGGCCCAGCCCGGCGGCGAACCCAGCGATCCGAACAAGCCGCTCTGGAGCAAGACGCCGGCCAAGCCGGTGGCCCCGGCCGAGCAGCCGGCGGCCCCGCAGCCGCCCGTGGCCACCAGCCGCCCGGCCGAGGTGCCCGGCGCCAGCAACGGCGCGGTGGCCAGCAAGCCGGCCGAAAAGCCCGCCGAGAAGCCGCCCGCCCGCCCGGCCGAGAAGCCGGTGGCGGACCCGATCGCCGAGATCGCCCAGGCCGATGCCAACAAGGTGGGCTACCTGCTGCAGGTGGGCGCCTTCCGCTCGCAGGACGACGCGGACCGCCAGAAGGCCAACCTGGCCATGCAGGGGTTCGAGGCCAAGGTGACCGACCGCGATGTCAACGGCGTCAAGATGTACCGCGTTCGACTGGGACCGTTCAACCGGATCGAGGACATGAACCGTGCGCGCGACCGCCTGCAGTCGGCCGGCTTCGACGCCTCGGTGATCCGGTTCACCAAGCAGTAATCCGTTGAAATAAATCTGACCGGGCCGGCCATGCGAACCAAGTGCCGCCGGCCCGGTCTTAGACGCAATCCATCCGCTCGCCGAGCGCGTACAACCCGTAAGGCCCTTCTGACATGAAGAAAATCGCCGCACTGATCGCCACCGCTGCCGCCGTGAGCGGCCTGCTGATGTCCGCGCCAGCCGCCATGGCCGCGCCGACCGAAGGCAAGGACTACACGGTTCTGAAAGCCCCGCAGCCGGTGCCCGCTGGCAAGATCGAAGTGACCGAGTTCTTCTGGTACGGCTGCCCGCACTGCTACGACTTCGAGCCGGAACTGGAAGCGTGGGTGAAGAAGCAGGGCAAGGACGTGGTGTTCAAGCGCGTGCCGGTGGCCTTCCGCGACGACCTGCTGCCGCACACCAAGATCTTCTACGCCCTGGAAGCGCTGGGCAAGGTCGACGCGATGCACACCAAGGTGTTCGACGCGATCCACAAGCAGCGCAAGCGCATGGTGGACACGAACGAGATTGCCGACTTCATGGCCGCCAACGGCATCGACCGCAAGCAGTGGCTGGACACGTACAACTCGTTCTCGGTGACGACGAACGCCCAGCGCGCCAACAAGGTGGCCGACGCCTACAAGATCGACGGCGTGCCGACCGTGGTGGTGCAGGGCAAGTACGAGACGTCGCCGTCGATCGCCGGCACCAAGGGCGCCGCGATCCAGGCGATGGACTTCCTGGTCACGGGCGTGCGCGACAAGAAGCTCTGATCGTCTCCCCCGCCGCCTTTCGAAACAGCCCGGTGCAGCGCCTGCCCGGGCTGTTTTGTTTCCGGCCGCCGCCGCGCCCGCGCTGGCCGGAAGCGCTATATTGACGCCCATGACCTCCCAGACCCCTTTCCCGCCTGGCGCCTCGGGCGGCCTTGGCCAGCCGCACGATGTGGACTGACGCACTCGGGCAGCCGCACGCGCCGGCCAGCGGGCCGGTGCGCATCGCGTCGCTGGTGCCGTCGATCACCGAGCTGCTGTTCGACCTGGGGCTCGGCGGGCAGGTCGTGGCGCGCACGGGGTTCTGCATCCATCCGGCGCCGGCGGTGCGTGCCGTGGAAAAGGTGGGCGGGACCAAGGACGTGCGGCTCGACAAGCTGCGGGCGCTGGCGCCGACCCACGTCATCGTCAACATCGACGAGAACCGCCGCGAGACCGTGGACGAGATTCGCGGCTTCGTGCCGCATGTGGTGGTCACCCATCCGTGCCGGCCGGCCGACAACTTCGCGCTCTATGACCTGATCGGCGGCATCTTCGGCCGCCAGGCGCAGGCCGCCCGGCTGGGCGACGACCTGCGCGCCGCGCTGAACGCCTTGCAGGACCGCACCTGGCCGGCGCGCCGCGTGCTCTACGCGATCTGGCAGGACCCGTGGATGACCGTGTCGCGCGACACCTATATCAGCCAGATGCTGGCGCTGGTGAACTGGGCCACGTGGCCCGACGCCACGCCGCTGGCCTGCGTCGACGGCGATTGCAGCCGGCCGAACGCGGGCGGCGAGCGCTATCCGACGTTCCGCTGGAGCGACGCGCTGGTGCGTGACCTGGACGCCGTGCTGCTGTCGACCGAGCCGTACCGCTTCACCGAGGACCACGCCGACACGCTGGAGCGCCAGATCGGCAAGCCGGTGCTGCTGGTGGATGGCGAGATGCTGTCCTGGTACGGCAGCCGGGCGGTGGCCGGCGTGCGGTACCTGCGCGATCTGGCGGCGGCGGGGGTTTGACCCCGCTCAAGCCTTGCGGAAACGCACCACGCCGTCGTCGTCCACCTGCCGCACCAGTTCGCCGCGATGCCAGAGCGCGTGCAGGTGCGCCAGCGCCTCGCCCATCGCAAAGGTCAACTGGTGGATGTCGAACTGGCGGCGGAAGATCACGCCGACGATGTCGTGCGCGTTGCACGGCTTCTCGGCGCACGCCTGCAGCGTCTCGGCCAGGCGGTCGGCATGGTGTTCGTGCAGTTGCCGCAGCCGCGTGTGCAGGTTGCGGAACGGCCGGCCGTGGGACGGCAGGATCAGCACGTCGGCCGGCAGGTCCTCGTACTTGCCCAGCGAGTCCAGGTAGAGCTGCAGCGGGTTGGCTTCCGGCTCCATGTCGAAGACGCTGACGTTGGTGGAGATGCGCGGCAGCACCATGTCGCCGGAGATCAGCACGTTGGTGGCGGCGTTGTAGAGCGCCACGTGCTCCGGGGCGTGGCCGTAGCCGGTGATGACGCGCCACGCGGCCGTGGCCGGATCGGCGCCGATGCGGACGGTATCGCCGTCCATCAGCCGGCGGTACTGCGTGGGCAGGTCCGGCACCAGCGACGGGTAGTAGCTCTTGCGCGCGCGCAGTTTTTCCAGGTTTTCCGGGTCGGTCAGGCCGTGGCGGGCGAAATGGCTGGCCGCGAAGTCGCCGCCGGCGTTGGAGCCCACGCCGGAGCCGCCGGCCATCACGCGGGCGGACATGTAGTCGCCCAGGCTCATCCACAGTCGCACGTCCCAGCGCTTGCAGATCCAGTGCGCCAGGCCCACGTGGTCCGGGTGGCAGTGCGTGACCAGCACGCGCAGCACGGGCAAGCCTTCCAGCTCGTTGGCGAAGATCGTTTCCCAGTGGGCCTGGATCGTGTCGTTGGTGATGCCGCAATCGATGATGGTCCAGCCGTCACGGCCGTCGATGCGGTCGCGCAGCAGCCACAGGTTGATATGGTCCAGCGCGAACGGCAGCGGCATGCGCAGCCAGTACACGCCCGGCGCCACTTCCTGGCGCGTGCCGGGGTCGGGCATGGCATCGCCAAACGGGTATTGAAGCTGATGTTCGAGTGCGTTCATGGGGCTTGTCTCGTGGAAAAGGCGGCGGGCTGCGGGGCTCGCTCTTCTGGATTGTCAGGCGCGGCGGTTGACGCTAACGTTAACGTCAATTCGCCGGCCCTGCACGTCATCTTAGTTCAAAAAGTTGATCGTGCAACGATTCCGCGAACGACCGTTCATTTTTGCAGGACGCCATATGTCGGCTCAGCCATCCACCGCCACGTACTCGATCACCGATCTGGCACGTGAATTCGAGATCACGCCGCGCGCGATACGGTTCTACGAGGACCAGGGCCTGCTGTCGCCCGACCGCGAAGGCCCCAGCGGACGCAAGCGCGTGTACAACGGGCGGGAACGCACCCGCCTCAAGCTCACGCTGCGCGGCAAAAGGTTAGGGCTTACTCTCAACGAGATCCGCGAAATCCTGGATCTCTACGAATCGCCGCGCGACACCGCGCCGCAGCTCGAACGCTTTCTGCACCTGCTGGCCCAGCACCGCGGCGCGCTGGAGCGCCAGCTGGAGGACCTGCAGGCCCAGCTGGCCGAGATCGACCAGCATGAACGCCAGTGCAAGACGCTGCTGGCGAGCCACCATGGCGCCCCCAAGACGCAGTCGGCCTGATCGCGCCGCCGCACGCTGCCCCGCGTGTCGGCCCCAATTGACGTTTACGTAAACGTCAATAAAATATCCGGACAAATAGGAGACCCAACCATGACCGAACTCCCCGGCCTGAAATTCCACCTCGGCGAGGACATCGAGATGCTGCGCGAATCGGTGCGCAACTGGGCGCAGGCCGAGCTGGCGCCGCGCGCGGGCGAGATCGACCGCACCGACCAGTTCCCGATGGACGCCTGGAAGAAAATGGGCGACCTCGGCGTGCTGGGCATCACCGTGGCCGAGGAATACGGCGGCGCCAACATGGGCTACCTGGCGCACATGATCGCGATGGAGGAGATCAGCCGCGCGTCGGCGTCGGTCGGGCTGTCGTACGGCGCGCACTCCAACCTCTGCGTGAACCAGATCCACCGCAACGGCACGGCCGCGCAGAAGGCCAAGTACCTGCCGAAGCTGGTGTCGGGCGACTGGATCGGCGCGCTGGCGATGAGCGAGCCGAACGCCGGGTCCGACGTGGTCAGCATGAAGCTGCGCGCCGATCTCAAGGGCGACCGCTACGTGCTGAACGGCACCAAGATGTGGATCACCAACGGCCCGGACTGCGACGTGCTGGTGGTCTACGCCAAGACCGAGCCAGACCTGGGCGCGCGCGGCATGACCGCTTTCATCGTCGAAAAGGGCATGAAGGGGTTCTCGGTGGCGCAGAAGCTGGACAAGCTCGGCATGCGCGGCTCGCACACGGGCGAACTGGTGTTCCAGGACGTCGAGGTGCCGGTCGAGAACATCCTGGGGGCCGAAAACGGCGGCGCCAAGGTGCTGATGAGCGGGCTGGACTACGAGCGCGCCGTGCTGTCGGGCGGCCCGGTCGGCATCATGCAGGCGTGCATGGACGTGGTGACGCCGTACATCCACGACCGCAAGCAGTTCGGCCAGAGCATCGGCGAATTCCAGCTCATCCAGGGCAAGGTGGCCGATATGTACACCACGCTGCAGGCGGCCCGCAGCTACCTGTACACCGTGGGCAAGAACCTCGACGCGCTGGGCACCGACCACGTGCGCCAGGTGCGCAAGGACTGCGCCGCGGTGATCCTCTACACGGCCGAGAAGGCGACGTGGATGGCCGGCGAATCGGTGCAGATCCTGGGCGGCAACGGCTACATCAACGAGTACCCGGTGGGCCGGCTCTGGCGCGATGCCAAGCTGTACGAGATTGGCGCCGGTACGTCCGAAATCCGCCGCATGCTGATTGGCCGCGAGTTGTTCGCGGAAACAATGTAAGGACAGAAGTTACGCAAACGGCGCTTGGGGCGACCCGAAGGGAAGTCCCGAACGCCATTACAATTTCGTCTGCAGACCCTCCCGCCGCGCCCCGGAACCTTCGAGAGCCATGTCCCACTTTCCCAAGCTGCTGTCGTCGCAGATTGCCTACGATGTGGCGCGGACCATGCTGGACGGCTTCGACAAGCACTACAGGCTGTTCCGCGACGCCGGCATCGAGGCCAAGGCGCGCTTCGAGGCCGCGGACTGGCACGGCCTGCGCAAGCTGCAGCGGGACCGCATCGCGTTCTACAACGACCGCGTGCAGGAAGCCGTGGCGATCCTGCAGGCGCAATACGACGCCGGGCACATCGCCGACGATATCTGGCAGCAGATCAAGCTCCACTACATCGGCCTGCTGACCAACCACCACCAGCCCGAGCTGGCCGAGACGTTCTTCAATTCGGTCTGCACGCGGATCCTGCACCGGTCGTACTTCAACAACGACTTCATCTTCGTGCGGCCGGCGCTGTCCACCGAGTACATCGAGAACGAGGAATCGCCCACGCGGCCCACCTACCGCGCCTACTACCCGGGCAGCCGGGCCGGCATGGCGGCCTGCTTCGAGCGGATCGTCCACAACTTCCAGCTCGACGTGCCGTTCGAGGACCTGAAGCGCGACATTGGCTACGTGCTGCGCGCCATCGACGAGCACGCCGGCGACTTCGCCGTTGCGCCAAATTTCCAGGTCCATACGCTGTCGTCGCTGTTCTACCGCAACAAGTCGGCGTTCATCATCGGCCGGGTGCTGAACGGCGACCAGACCTATCCGATGGCGATCCCGGTCGTCCATGGCGCGTCGGGCAAGCTGGTGCTGGACACGGTACTGCTGCAGCACGAGCAGTTGCTGGTGCTGTTCTCGTTCACGCACGCCTACTTTCTGGTCGACATGGAGATTCCGTCGGCCTACGTCACGTTCCTGCGCGACCTGCTGCCGCGCAAGTCGCGCGCCGAGATCTACACCAGCCTGGGGCTGCAGAAGCAGGGCAAGAACTTGTTCTACCGCGACTTCCTGCACCATCTGCAGCATTCGTCGGACAAGTTCATCATGGCGCCCGGCATCCGGGGGCTGGTGATGCTGGTGTTCACGCTGCCGTCGTTTCCGTACGTGTTCAAGGTGATTCGCGACGCCTTCGCGCCGCCCAAGGAGACCACGCGCGCCCAGGTGGAAGCCAAGTACCAGCTGGTCAAGCGGCACGACCGCGTGGGCCGCATGGCCGATACGCTGGAGTATTCGGACGTGGCCTTCCCGCTGTCCCGCTTCGACGAGGCGCTGGTGCGCGAGCTGGAGCAGCACGTGCCGTCGATGCTGGAGCGCCAGCGCGCGCCCGACGGCAGCGAGGAAATCGTCGTGCGGCACCTGTACATCGAGCGCCGCATGACGCCGCTGAACATCTGGCTGCAGGAAGGCACCGACGCCCAGGTGGACCACGGCGTGCGCGAGTACGGCGACGCCATCAAGGAGCTGATGGCCGCCAACATCTTCCCTGGCGACATGCTCTACAAGAACTTCGGCGTCACGCGGCACGGCCGCGTGGTGTTCTACGACTACGACGAGATCGAGTACCTGACCGACTGCAACATCCGCCGCGTGCCCGAGCCGCGCAACGAGGAAGAGGAAATGTCCGGCGAGGTGTGGTACACCGTACGTCCGCACGACATCTTCCCGGAGACCTTCCGCACGTTCCTGCTCGGGGATGACCGCGTGCGCGCCGCGTTCCTGCGGCACCATCCCGATTTCTTTGACGCCGCCATGTGGCAGCAACACAAGGACCGGCTGCTGGCCGGCCATTTTCACGATGTCTTTGCCTATCCACAACACATCCGCTTCATCCACCGCTACGGTGCCGCAACAACCGACCACGCAAGGAGGGCAGCATGAGTGACGCCATCGCCCAGCTGTTCCGCAACAACCGCGAATGGGTGGACCGCGTCAACGCGGAAGACCCGGCCTTCTTCACCCGCCTGGCCAACCAGCAGGCGCCCGAGTACCTGTGGATCGGCTGCTCCGATTCGCGCGTGCCGGCCAACCAGATCCTGGGCCTGGCCCCGGGCGAGGTGTTCGTCCATCGCAATATCGCCAATGTGATCTCGCACAGCGACCTGAACGCGCTGTCGGTGATCCAGTTCGCGGTCGAGGTGCTCAAGGTGCGCCACATCACCGTGGTGGGCCACTACGGCTGCGGCGGCGTCAAGGTGGCGCTCAAGCGCGAGCGCGTGGGCCTGTGCGACAACTGGCTGCGCCACGTGCGCGACGTGGCCGACAAGCACGCGGCCTACCTGGGCACCGTGCTGCGCGAGGACGACGCCCACACGCGCCTGTGCGAGCTGAACGTGATCGAGCAGGTCAACAACGTCTGCCAGAGTACCGTGCTGCAGGACGCCTGGGCACGTGGCCAGCAGGTGACCGTGCACGGCTGGATCTACGGCGTGTCCGACGGCCTGCTGCGCGACCTGGGCATGGCCGCCAGCAACAACGACGAACTGCAGGCCCAGACCGCCGCGGCGCTGCAGCAGTACGGCGAGCCCCCCCAGGCATCGATCCGCTGATCCACCAGTCGAGGCCCGGACCGGGCCTCCGAGGAGACACCGACATGCAACATCCTTCCAGCGATCCCATCGTCATCGTTTCCGCGGCGCGCACCCCGATGGGCGCGTTCCAGAGCGAGCTGGCCAGCCTGACGGCGCCCCAGCTTGGCGCGGCGGCAATCCGCGCGGCCGTGGAGCGGGCCGGTATCCGGCCGGAGCAGGTGCAGGAGGTGGTCTTCGGATGCGTGCTGCCCGCCGGGCAGGGCCAGGCACCGGCGCGGCAGGCCGCGCTGGGCGCCGGGCTGCCGCTCGACGTGGCATGCACGACGGTCAACAAGATGTGCGGGTCGGGCATGCGCGCGGCCATGTCGGTCTACGACGGCCTGCTGGCCGGATCGTTCGATGTCGCCGTGGCCGGCGGCATGGAAAGCATGACCAACGCGCCGTACCTGATCCCCAAGGGCCGGGGCGGCTACCGCATCGGCCACGGCATGATCTACGACCACATGATGCTGGACGGGCTGGAAGACGCCTACATTCGTGACGAGAAAGGCGGGGGCCGCGCCATGGGCACGTTCGGCGAGGACTGCGCCGCCAAGTACCAGTTCACGCGCGAACAGCAGGACGCCTTTGCGATGGAATCGGTGCGCCGCGCGCAGCGGGCCACCGAGTCCGGCGACTTCCGCTGGGAAATCGCCCCGGTGACGGTCTCGGGCAAGGGCGGCGACACGGTGATCGACACCGACGAGGGCCCGCGCCGCATCAAGGTGGACAAGATCCCGTCGCTGAAGCCGGCCTTTGCCAAGGACGGCACCATCACGGCCGCGTCTTCGTCGTCGATCAACGACGGCGCCGCCGCGCTGGTGATGATGCGCGAATCCACCGCAAAGCAACTGGGCCTGCAGCCGCTGGCCCGCATGCTGGGCCACACCTCGCACGCCCAGGCGCCGGGCTGGTTCACCACGGCGCCGGTGGAGGCCATTGCCAGGCTCTACCGCAAGCTGGACTGGACCACCGACAGCGTGGACCTGTTCGAGATCAACGAAGCGTTCGCCGTCGTACCGATGGCGGCGATGCACGACCTCAAGATTCCGCACGACAAGGTGAACATCCACGGCGGCGCGTGCGCGCTGGGGCACCCCATCGGGGCGTCCGGGGCGCGCATCATGACCACGCTGATCGGCGCGCTGCGCAAGACCGGCGGCAAGCGCGGCGTGGCCAGCCTGTGCATCGGCGGCGGCGAAGCCACGGCCGTCGGCATCGAAATCGTCTGACCGCATCTTTCCCGCAACCTGCTGGAGTCTCGCCATGCCTACCGCGCTCGTCCTTGGGGCTTCCCGGGGTCTCGGTCTCGAATTCGTCCGGCAGTACCGCGCCGACGGCTGGCGCGTGGTGGCCGCCGCGCGCAGCGCCGAAGGCGTCGCCGCGCTGGCGGCGCTGGGCGCCGAGGCCCACCAGGTGGACCTGACCGACGCCGGCCAGGTGGCCGGCCTGGGCTGGAAGCTCGACGGCGAGAGCTTTGACGTGGCGATCTACAACGCCGGCGTGATCGGCCCGCGCACGGAAGGCGCGCAGCCCGTGCCGCGGCAGGACTTCGACGCCGTGATGCACACCAACGTGCTGGGCCCGATGATGGCGCTGCCGCTGGTGCTGCCGTTCGTCGAGACCGGCAATCACGGCCGGGGCGGGGTGCTGGCCGTGCTGTCGTCGAAGATGGGCAGCATCGGCGGCATGGAAAGCAACGCCGCCTGGATGTACCGCGTCAGCAAGGCCGCCGCCAACGCGGTGGTCAAGGCCGTGTCGCTGGACGCGCGGCACGCCATCTGCGTGGCGCTGCATCCGGGCTGGGTCCAGACCGACATGGGCGGCCCCAACGCCGACCTGAAGCCACAGCAGAGCGTGGCCGGCATGCGCCGCACGCTGGCCGGCCTGACGCATCACGACAATGGCAGCTTTCACAACTACGATGGCTCGCCCATCCCCTGGTAAGGCCCGACGCCCATGCTGCTGACCCCCGAACAGGAAATGATCCGCGACGCCGTGCGCCAGTTCGCGCAGGACGTCATCGCCCCGCAGGCCGCCCAGTGGGACCGCGACAAGACCTTTCCCAAGGACGTGCACCGCGAACTGGCGCGCCTGGGCGCCTACGGCGTGGCCGTGCCCGAGGAACTGGGCGGCGCCGGGCTCGACTACCTGTCGCTGGCGCTGATCCTGGAGGAAATCGCGGCCGGCGACGGCGGCACGTCCACCGTCATCAGCGTCAACAACTGCCCGGTGTGCAGCATGCTGATGGCCTTCGCCAGCGACGCGCAGAAGCAGCAGTGGCTGGTGCCGCTGGCCCGGGGCGAGATGCTCGGCGCGTTCTGCCTGACCGAGCCGCACGTGGGCTCCGACGCCGCCGCGCTGCGCACCACGGCCACGCGCGACGGCGACCACTACGTGCTGAACGGCGTGAAGCAGTTCATCACCAGCGGCAAGCATGCCGACGTGGCGATCGTGATGGCCGTCACCGACAAGGCGGCCGGCAAGCGCGGCATCAGCGCGTTCCTGGTGCCCACGTCCACGCCCGGCTACATCGTCGCGCGGCTGGAGGACAAGCTGGGCCAGCACTCGTCGGACACCGCGCAGATCGTGTTCGAGGACTGCCGCATCCCGGCCGGCTGCCTGCTGGGCGAGGAGGGCGCCGGCTACAAGATGGCGCTGTCCGGGCTCGAAGGCGGGCGCATCGGCATCGCGTCGCAAAGCATCGGCATGGCGCGCGCGGCGTTCGAGGCGGCGCTGGCCTATGCCAGGGAGCGCGAAAGCTTCGGCCAGCCGCTGTTCCAGCACCAGGCCGTGCAGTTCCGGCTGGCCGACATGGCCACGCAGATCGAGGTGGCCCGCCAGATGGTCTGGCACGCCGCGTCGCTCAAGGACGCCGGCCGCCCCTGCCTCAAGGAGGCCGCCATGGCCAAGCTGTTCGCCAGCGAGATGGCCGAGCGCGTGTGCTCGGACGCCATCCAGGTGTTCGGCGGCTACGGTTATGTGAACGATTTCCCGGTCGAGCGGATCTACCGGGATGTGCGCGTGTGCCAGATCTACGAGGGCACCAGCGACATCCAGAAGATCCTGATCGCCCGCGCGCTAGGATGATGTACCCGCCGTCCCGTTGAAACCGTCCCCGTCCACGCCGTCGTACCCGAACCGGAGCCCCCTGCGATGACCGCCCCCATCGACTTCTACTTCGATTTCTCCTCGCCCTACGGCTACTTTGCCAGCACCCGCATCGACGAACTCGCGCAGAAGTACGGGCGCGGCGTGCTGTGGCACCCGGTGCTGCTGGGCGTGGTGTTCAAGACCACGGGCTCGTCGCCGCTGCCGTCCATCCCGCTCAAGGGCGAGTACTGCTGGCGCGATTTCGAGCGCACCGCGCAGTTCCACGGCATCGAGTACAAGCGCCCCACGCACTTTCCGCTGCCCACGCAGCACGCCGCCCGCGCCATGCTCTGGCTGCAGAACCACCACGGCGCCGACCTGGCCGCCAGCTTTGCCAAGGCCGTGTACCGCGCGCTGTTCGTCGACGACCTGAACATCGCCGAGCCGGCCGAGCTGGGCAGGCTGGCCGAGGCGCTGGGCATCGACCCGGTGGCGATGAACGAAGGCGCCACGAGCTACCAGATCAAGGACCAGCTCAAGGCCGAGATCGACGTGGCGATGGCCAAGGGCGTGTTCGGGTCGCCGTTCGTGATCATCGACGGCGAGCCGTTCTGGGGCTTCGACCGCTTCGAGCAGGTCGAGGCCCACCTGAAGAGCCGGCGGCAGACCGAACTGCGCGCCGTCGGCGGCAACGAACTTTCCAAGGAAAAGAAACCCGCATGACCGCAGCAAACCAGGCCGCCCGTTTCGATTGCGTGATCTTCGACTGCGACGGCGTGCTCGTCGACAGCGAGCCGATCGTCCATCGCGTGCTGAACCGCGTGCTCAACGAACTCGGCATCGAGATCACGCTGGAGGAATCGATGCAATGGTTCCTCGGGCGCGCCGTGCGCGACGAACTCGGCAACATCGAGGCCCGCCTCGGCAAGCCGCTGCCGCGCAACTTCCTGTCCGAATGGTTCGTGCGCCGCGACGCCGCGCTGATCGAGGAGCTGGAGGCCGTGCCGCACATCCGCCAGACGATCGAGGCGATCAAGGCGCGCGGCCTGCCCGTGTGCGTGGCGTCCGGCGCGGACCGCATCAAGGTCAAGCTCCAGCTTACGCACACGGCGCTGCTGGACCTGTTCACCGACGACACGCGCGAGCACATCTTCACGGCCAGCGAGGTGGAGCACAGCAAGCCGGCGCCCGACGTCTACCTGCTGGCCGCCCGCACCATGAATGTGGACCCGGCGCGCTGCGCGGTGATCGAGGACAGCCCCACCGGCGCCACGGCCGGCGTGGCGGCCGGCATGACCGTGTTCGGCTACGCCGCCCGTACGGATGCCGACGCGCTGCGCGCCACCGGCGTGCGGACCGTGTTCACCGACATGCGCGACCTGCCGGAGCTGCTCGGATGACCAGGAAGCGCGCGGCCGGCGCCGCCAGCGAGCCGTGCCCGTGCGGCAACGGCGCCTACGCCACGTGCTGCGGCCGCTTTCATCGCGGCGAGGCCATGCCGCAGACGGCCGAGGCGCTGATGCGCTCGCGCTACAGCGCCTACGTGCTGGGCGACGCAGGCTGGCTGCGCCAGACCTGGCATGTGTCCACCTGCCCCGACGACCTGTCGCCCGATCCGGGCACGCGCTGGCTGGGGCTGACGGTGCGCTCGCACGCGCAGCAGGACGACACCCACGCCACGGTGGCCTTCGTGGCGCGCTACAAGGTGGGCGGGCGCGCCCATCGGCTGGAGGAACTGAGCCGCTTCGTCTTCGAGCCGCGCGAGCCGGGCACGCCGGCGCGCTGGCTCTACGTCGACGGCACGGTCCGGGAGCCGGACTGACCGCACCGCCCGCCCCGGACCCGGCAGGAACAGGCTAGACAACAAGCATCCACAGGAAGAGACATGCCCACGCTGGAAACCAAACTGAACGCGCGCTCGGAATCGTTCAAGGCCAACGCCGAGACCATGCAGGCGCTGGTGGCGGACCTGCGTCAGAAAATCGCCAGGCTGGCCGAAGGGGGCGGCGAGGATGCCCGCAACAAGCACCTGGGCCGTGGCAAGCTGCTGCCACGCGACCGCGTGCAGCAACTGCTGGACCCCGGCACGCCGTTCCTGGAACTGTCGCAACTTGCCGCCTACGGCATGTACGACGACGCCGCGCCGGGCGCCGGCATCATCACCGGCATCGGCCGCGTGGCGGGCCAGGAATGCGTGATCGTCTGCAACGACGCGACGGTCAAGGGCGGCACGTACTACCCGATGACGGTCAAGAAGCACATCCGCGCGCAGGAGATTGCCGAGCAGAACCACCTGCCGTGCATCTACCTGGTCGATTCGGGCGGCGCCAACCTGCCCAACCAGGACGACGTGTTCCCGGACCGCGACCACTTCGGCCGCATCTTCTACAACCAGGCCAACCTGTCGGCGCAAGGCATTCCGCAGATTGCCGTGGTGATGGGGTCGTGCACGGCCGGCGGCGCCTACGTGCCGGCCATGAGCGACGAGTCGATCATCGTCAAGAACCAGGGCACGATCTTCCTGGGCGGCCCGCCGCTGGTGAAAGCGGCCACCGGCGAGGAAGTGAGCGCTGAGGACCTGGGCGGCGCCGACGTGCACACGCGGCTGTCCGGCGTGGCCGACTACTTTGCCCAGAACGACCACCACGCGCTCTCGCTGGCGCGCAACATCGTCCAGCACCTGAACCGCCGCAAGCCGGACCAGATCCGCCTGCACGAACCGGTGGAGCCGCTGTACCCGGTGGAGGAACTGTACGGCGTGATCCCCACCGACACGCGCAAGCCGTACGACGTGCGCGAGGTCATCGCCCGCATCGTCGACGGCTCCGAGTTCGACGAGTTCAAGGCCCGCTACGGCACCACGCTGGTCTGCGGCTTCGCGCGGATCTGGGGCTACCCGGTGGGCATCGTGGCCAACAACGGCATCCTGTTCTCGGAATCGGCGTTGAAGGGCGCGCACTTCATCGAACTGTGCTGCCAGCGCAAGATTCCGCTGGTGTTCCTGCAGAACATCACGGGCTTCATGGTGGGCCGCAAGTACGAGAACGAAGGCATCGCGCGCAACGGCGCCAAGATGGTGACCGCGGTGGCCACGGCGCAGGTGCCCAAGTTCACGGTGATCATCGGCGGCTCGTTCGGGGCCGGCAACTACGGCATGTGCGGGCGGGCCTATTCGCCGCGCTTCCTGTGGATGTGGCCGAACGCGCGGATCTCGGTGATGGGTGGCGAGCAGGCCGCGAGCGTGCTGGCGACGGTGCGCCGCGACGGCATCGAGGCCAAGGGCGGCCAGTGGAGCCCCGGCGACGAAGAGGCGTTCAAGGCGCCGATCCGCGACCAGTACGAGCGCCAGGGCCATCCGTACTACGCCAGCGCGCGGCTCTGGGACGATGGCGTGATCGACCCGGCCCAGACCCGCACGGTGCTGGGGCTGGGCCTGTCGGCCAGCCTGAACGCGCCGATCGGCGAGATGAAGTTCGGCGTCTTCCGCATGTGATGCCGGGCGTGGCCCTTAACGTTTGTTATCGAGTTTGACTGGAAGGTTGGTCGTCGTCATGTCCCGAGCTGTTCCCTCCCTGCACCGCGCGCTGGCCGTGCTTGCCGCGCTTGCCGCGCTGGCCGGCCTTGCCGGGTGCGGCCCCGCCGCCGCCCAGGCCGCGCTGCCGCCGCAGGCCGTGGAACAGGTGGTGATGGTGCCGAAGGTGAACGCGCAGGCCACCATGGACCTGGAGACGACGATCATCCGCCCGGCCGGCGACGGCCCGTTCCCGCTCGTGGTGATCAACCACGGCAAGTCGCCGGGCAAGCCCGCGTTCCAGGGCCGGGCGCGCTTTGCGGCGCAATCGGCCGAGTTCGTGCGGCGCGGCTACGTGGTGGCGCTCCCCATGCGCCAGGGCTTCTCGAAATCGGGCGGCCAGTACGTGGGCGGCAGCTGCGACGTGCGCGGCAACGGCATGATGCAGGCCGAGGACGTGGTGGCGGCGCTGGACTACCTGGCGCAGCAGCCCTACGTCGATCCGGCGCGCATCGTGGTGCTGGGCCAGTCGCACGGCGGGCTGTCGACCATGGCGCTGTCGGCCATTGGCTACCCCGGCGTGCTGGGCGTGGTCAATTTCGCGGGCGGCCTGCGCAACGACAACTGCGTGGGCTGGGAGAACAACCTGATCGACGCGTTCGGCGACTACGGGCGCGGCGCGCGCTACCCGTCGCTGTGGATCTACGGCGCCAACGACAGCTACTGGCCGTGGCCGCTGCCGGAGCGCATGTTCAACAGCTACAAGGCCAACGCGCGCGGCCCGGCCGCCGATGCGCGCTTTGTCGACGTGGGCGAGTTCGAGGGCGACTCGCACCGGCTGTTCAGCAACCGCGCCGGCGTGGCGCTGTGGCTGCCCGAGGTAGAAGCGTTCTTCCGCCACCTGGGGCTGCCGTTCGACGAACTGCCCGAGCGGGCGCTGCCGGTCCGGGGCCGGCCCGCCGGCCAGGCATCCTGATCACGACCGATCTACCGGAGACAGAACCATGCAATTCACCACCCTGACCGTGACGGCCGAGCGCCACGTTGCCACGGTCACGCTGAACCGGCCCGACGTGCGCAACGCGTTCAACGAGACCGTGATTGCCGAACTGACCGGCGCCTTCCGCGCGCTGGGCGACACGCCCGAGGTGCGCGCCATCGTGCTGGCCGGCAACGGCCCGGCGTTCTGCGCCGGCGCGGACCTGAACTGGATGAAGAAGATGGCCGGCTACTCGGACGACGAGAATCGCGCCGACGCCCTGACGCTGGCCCAGATGCTGCACACGGTCTGGATCTGCCCCAAGCCCGTGATCGCGCGCGTGCAGGGCGATACCTACGCCGGCGGCATGGGCCTGGTGGCCGCGTGCGACATCGCCGTGGCGTCGGCAACGGCCAACTTCTGCCTGTCCGAGGCCCGGCTGGGCCTGCTGCCGGCCACCATCAGCCCGTACGTGATCCGCGCGATGGGCGAGCAGGCCGCGCGCCGCTACTTCATCACGGCCGAACGGTTCGACGCCGCCGAGGCGCTGCGCCTGGGCTTTGTCCACGCCGTGGTGCCGCCGCAGGACCTGGACGAGAAAGTGGCCGAGATCGCCGCCACGCTGGCCGCCAACAGCCCCAACGCCGTGCGCGAGAGCAAGCGCCTGGTGCAGGAAGTGTCTGGCCGCCCCATCGACAGCGACCTGCTGGCCGACACCGCCAACCGCATCGCCGCCATCCGCGCCTCGGATGAAGGCCGCGACGGCGTGCGGTCGTTCCTGGAAAAGCGCGCACCGGCGTGGAAGGTGTAGGCCGGTGATGGCGATGCCAGCCCGCTCCCAGGTCAGCCCGCGGCGGCAGTCATGCCGATGTGGCTGGGGGAGAGGGCCAGCGCCCCGGTCATCACGAAATCTTGGCCGACGTTACACGCAAAAGCCGTCCACCCAGGTGCCACACTCGCCACCAGCGCCCCGAACATCGCCCAACCTCGCCTAACGCGACGCCAAACGGCCAGCGCCACGCGATTTGCCAACCGTCCAAGGACCTTCCTACCATGAGCCTCCCCCGATCCCGCACCGCCCCGGCAGCCGCTGCCGTGCCCGGCGTGGCGGGTCATGGCTTATCCAAGGAGGGTCCCATGACACATCCTGTCCCCCAATCCGCGACGGGCGATGCCACGCTCGCGGCGCGCAGCCAGCGCGCCGTCTGGCATCCCTGCACGCGGCTGCGTCCCGACGCATCGGCCAACGAGCCGCCGCTGGCCATTGCCAGCGGTGACGGCCCGTGGCTGGTCGATACCGACGGCCGCCGCTATTTCGACGCCATCAGCTCGTGGTGGGTCAACCTGTTCGGCCACGCCAACCCGGCCATCAACGCGGCGCTGACCCGGCAGTTGCAGACGCTGGAACACGTGATGCTGGCCGGCTGCACGCACGCGCCGGCCGTGGAACTGGCCGAGCGCCTGTCGGCGCTGACCGGCGGCGCGCTGGGCCATGCGTTCTACGCGTCCGACGGCGCCTCGGCCGTCGAGATCGCGCTGAAGATGAGCTTTCACTACTGGCGCAACACGGGCCTGTCGGCCAAGCGCGAGTTCGTCTGCCTGCGCCACGGCTACCACGGCGAGACGGTGGGCGCGCTGGCCGTGACCGACGTGGAGATCTTCCGCGACGCCTACGACCCGCTCACGCGCCGCGCCCACGTGGTGATGTCGCCCGATGCGCGCCAGGCCGTGGGTGCCGAGACGCCGGCCGACGTGGCCGCCCGCGCGCTGGCCGCGCTCGAAGCGCTGCTGCGCGAGCGCGCCGGCCAGATCGCCGCGCTGATCGTCGAGCCGCTGGTGCAGGGCGCGGCCGGCATGGCGATGTACGACCCGTCGTACCTGGACGGCGCCCGCGCGCTGTGCGACCGCTACCGCGTGCACCTGATCGCCGACGAGATCGCGGTGGGCTGCGGCCGCACCGGCACGTTCTTCGCCTGGGAACAGGCGCGCGGCGGCGACCCGGTGCCGGCGCATGGCTGGCCCGATTTCCTGTGCCTGTCCAAGGGCATCACGGGCGGCTACCTGCCGCTGTCGCTGGTGCTGTCGCGGCCCGAGGTGCAGCGCGCGTTCGTGGCCGACGATATCGCGCGCAGCTTCCTCCATTCGCACTCGTACACCGGCAACCCGCTGGCGTGCCGCGCGGCGCTGGCCACGCTGGACCTGTTCGCGCAGGACGACGTGCTGGCCCGCAACCGCGAGCGCGCGCAGTGGCTGGCCGCCGCCATGGCCGGCATCGCCGCCGACCCGCGCGTGACGAACGTGCGCCAGCGCGGCCTGATCTGGGCGGCCGACATCGACCCGGCCGCCGCCGGCCCCGACTTTGCCGCGCGCTTCCACCTGGCCGCGCGCGCGCACGGCGTGCTGGTCCGGCCGATTGGCCACACGCTGTACGTGATGCCGCCGTACGTGTTCGATGCCGCGCTGGCGGCGTGGCTGGGCGACCAGTTGCGTGCCACGCTGCACGCGGTGATCGGCGCCGCGCAGGAGGTTCGCCATGCTGCTTGACCACCTGAAGCGCGCCGCCGCCGAGCGCGAGGCGCAGTCGCTGACGCGCCGCCGCCGCATCGCCCACACGGCTTGCGCGCCGCACCAGTCGGTGGGCGCCGTCGACGCCACGCCCACGCCGCTGCTGACGTTCTGCAGCAACGACTACCTGGGGCTGGCCGACCATGCGTCGATCGCCCACGCGCTGGCCGAGGGCGCGCACCGCTACGGCGCCGGCAGCGGCGCGTCGCACCTGGTCAGCGGCCATTCGCTGGCGCACGCGCAGCTGGAACAAGAACTGGCGCGCTGGCTGGCGCCGCACATCCCGCAGGCGCAGGCGCTGTACTTCTGCACCGGCTACATGGCCAACCTGGCGGTGCTGACCGCGCTGGGCACGGCCGGGGCGACGCTGTTCTGCGAGGCGCTGAACCATGCGTCGCTGATCGACGGCGCGCGGCTGGCCCGGGCCGACGTGCAACGCTATCCGCACGGCGACGTGCAGGCGCTGGACGCGCTGCTGCAGGCCAGCCAGGGCACGCTGAAGCTGATTGTCACCGACAGCGTGTTCAGCATGGACGGCGACATCGCGCCGCTGGCCGCGCTGCTGGCGCTGGCCGAGCGCCACGACGCGTGGATCGTGGTCGACGACGCGCACGGCTTTGGCGCGCTCGGCGCGCACGGCCGGGGCGTGCTGGAACACCTGGGGCTGCGCGCCGAGCGGCTGATCTACATCGGCACGCTGGGCAAGGCGGCCGGCGTGGCCGGCGCGTTCGTGGCCGCGCACGAGAGCATCGTCGAGCACCTGGTCAACACGGCGCGCCCGTATATCTACACGACTGCCGCGCCGCCGGCCGTGGCGCACGCGCTGCTGACGAGCCTGGAGATCATCGGCGGCGAGGAAGGCCGCAGCCGCCGCGCCCATCTGGCCGACCTGATCGCGCAGTTGCGCACCGGGCTGGCGGGGCTGGCCGCGCAGGCAGGGTGGACGCTGGGCGCGAGCGACACGGCGATCCAGCCGCTGATCGTGGGCGACAACGCCGCGTCGCTGGCGCTGTCCGCCGCGCTGGAGGCCGAAGGCATCCGCGTGGGCGCGATCCGGCCGCCCACGGTGCCGGCCGGCACGGCGCGGCTGCGCATCACGCTGTCGGCGTCGCATACGGCGGCCGACGTGGCGCGCCTGCTCGACGCCATCGCCCGCGCCACGCCGCAGGTGCTACGGGAGGCCGCATGACCGCCATCCGAACCCACCGTCCCGCGCGCTTTGCCTGCTTTGTCACGGGCACCGACACCGGCGTGGGCAAGACGCACGCCACGGCCACGCTGCTGCACGCGCTGCACGGCGCCGGCTACAGCACCGTGGGCATGAAGCCCGTGGCGGCCGGCGGCGAATGGCTGGACGACCGCTGGCAGAACGACGATGTCGACCAGTTGCGCGCGGCGGGCTCCGTGATCGTGCCGCAGGAAGAGATGTGCCCGTTCTTCTTCCGCACGCCGGCGTCGCCGCACCTGGCCGCCGCGCTGGAGGGCGAACGCATCACGCGCGGCCCGATCCGCGACGCCTTAGAGGTGCTGCGCCGCAAGGCCGACGCCGTGGTGGTGGAGGGCGTGGGCGGCTTTGTGGTGCCGCTGGACGTGGGCGCCGTGCGGTGGACCACCGCCGACCTGGCCGTGATGCTGGACCTGCCCGTGATCATGGTGGTGGGCGTGCGGCTGGGCTGCCTGAGCCACGCGATGCTGACCGCCGAGGCGGTACGCGCGCGCGGGCTGAAGCTGGCCGGCTGGATTGCCAACCGCATTGACCCGGACATGCTGCTGCCCACCGAGAACATCGTCACGCTGCAGGACGCGCTGGACGCGCCGCTGCTGGGCGAGCTGCCCTGGCAGGTGGCCCCGGCCGCCGCCGCCCAGCACCTGGACCTCGCGCCGCTGTTTGCCAGCCCGCTGCCCGGTCCCTCCGCCGAAACCGGCGCGCCGCGTCACGCCTGACCCGCGCCCGACAAACCGAATTCGCCAGACAAAATGACCCAGACCGCACAGAACATCCAGAACACCCAGAACACCCGGACCAACGACAGCCAGGCCGTTGCCACCATCTCCGCCGACGCCCTGCGCCAGTCGGCCCGCAACCTCGCCGCCGCCGCCCCGAAGGCGGACGACGCCTGGCGCGTGGACGACGTGGCCGCGCTGTTTGCCCTGCCGTTCAACGACTTGCTGTTCCGCGCGCAGCAGGTGCACCGCGAGCACTTCGACCCGAACACGGTGCAGCTTTCCACGCTGCTGTCGATCAAGACCGGCGGCTGCGAGGAAGACTGCGGCTACTGCCCGCAGAGCGCGCACCACGAGGCCGGCGTGAAGGCCGAGAAGCTGATGGAGCTGGACGCCGTGCTCGACGCAGCCCGCGCCGCCAAGGCCAACGGCGCCACGCGCTTCTGCATGGGCGCCGCCTGGCGCAGCCCGAAGGACCGCCACCTGGAGCCCGTGATCGACATGGTGCGCGAGGTGAAGGCGATGGGGTTGGAGACCTGCGTCACGCTGGGCATGCTCAAGGCCGAACAGGCGCAGCGGCTCAAGGACGCCGGGCTGGACTACTACAACCACAACCTCGATACGTCGCCCGAGTTCTACGGCAAGATCATCACCACGCGCACGTACCAGGACCGGCTGGACACCATCGGCCACGTGCGCGAGGCGGGCATCAACGTGTGCTGCGGCGGCATCGTCGGCATGGGCGAGTCGCGCGCGGCGCGCGCCGGGCTGATTGCCCAGCTTGCCAACATGGACCCGTACCCGGAGTCGGTGCCCATCAACAACCTGGTGCAGGTGGAAGGCACGCCGCTGGCCGGCACCGAGGCGCTGGACCCGTTCGAATTCGTCCGCACCATTGCCGTGGCACGCATCACGATGCCGCGCGCGATGGTGCGCCTGTCCGCCGGCCGCGAGGCCATGGACGAAGCGTTGCAGGCGCTGTGCTTCATGGCCGGCGCCAATACCATTTTCTATGGCGAGAAGCTGCTGACGACCGGCAATCCCCAGGCAGAGCGCGACCGCGTACTGCTGGCCCGTCTGGATATCCGCGCGGAAGGCTACGCGGGGTAACCGACGCCAGGGGGACGCAGTACCGCTGGTCCGACGGAGCAGGGCTCGCCTTACCGGAGACAAGGGAGGAGCCATGTTCAACAAGATCCTGATCGCCAACCGTGGCGAGATTGCCTGCCGCGTGGCGGCTACGTGCCGCCGGCTGGGCATCCGCACCGTGGCGGTGTACTCGGACGCCGATGCCGACGCCCGGCACGTGGCGTTCTGCGACGAGGCCGTGCATATCGGCGGCCCGGCCGCGCGCGACAGCTACCTGCGCGCGGACCACATCATCGAGATGGCGAAGGAGACCGGCGCCCAGGCCATCCATCCGGGCTACGGCTTCCTGTCCGAGAACGAGGACTTCGCGCGCGCCTGCGCCGAGGCCGGGCTCGTGTTCATCGGCCCGCCGGCCGACGCCATCCACGCGATGGGCAGCAAGAGCGCCGCCAAGCAGCTGATGGAAAAGGCGGCCGTGCCGCTGGTGCCCGGCTACCACGGCGAGGACCAGGACGCCGCGCTGCTGCGGCGCGAAGCCGACCGCATCGGCTACCCGGTGCTGCTCAAGGCCAGCGCCGGTGGCGGCGGCAAGGGCATGCGCGTGGTGGAGGCTGGCGACGGGTTCGAGGCCGCGCTGGCGTCGGTCAAGCGCGAGGCATCGGCCAGCTTCGGCGACGACAAGGTGCTGGTGGAAAAGTACCTGACGCGGCCGCGCCACATCGAGATCCAGGTGTTTGCCGACACCCACGGCAACTGCGTCTACCTGTTCGAGCGCGACTGCTCGGTGCAGCGGCGCCACCAGAAGGTGCTGGAAGAAGCACCGGCCCCGGGCATGACCGAGGACCGCCGCCGCGCCATGGGCGAGGCCGCCGTGGCCGCCGCGCGCGCGGTGGGCTACGTGGGCGCCGGCACCGTCGAGTTCATCGCCAACCAGGACGGCTCGTTCTACTTCATGGAGATGAACACGCGGCTGCAGGTCGAGCATCCGGTGACCGAGATGATCACCGGGCAGGACCTCGTCGAATGGCAGTTGCGCGTGGCGGCCGGCGAGCTGTTGCCGCTGACGCAGGACCAGTTGCGTATCGACGGCCACGCGCTGGAGGCGCGCATCTATGCCGAAAACCCCGACAAGGGCTTTCTGCCGTCCACCGGCACGCTGCGCTTCCTGCGCACGCCGCCGGCGGTGCAGTTCATGCGTGGCGGCGACGCCCATGGCCCGGCCGGCGTGCGGATCGACGCCGGCGTGCGCGAGGGCGACGCAATCAGCCCGTTCTACGACCCGATGATCGCCAAGCTGATCGTCTGGGGCCGCGACCGCGACGAGGCGCTGTCGCGCATGGCGCAGGCGTTGGCCGGCTACCACGTGGTGGGGCTGTCGACCAACGTCGCCTTCCTGCAGCGGCTGGTGAAGTCCGAGGCGTTCCGCACGGCCGACCTGGACACGGGGCTGATCGAGCGCAACCAAGCCACGTTGTTTCCGCCGCAGAAGTCGGTCGGCATCGAGGCCATCGCACTGGCCGTGGCGGCGCTGCTGGAGCGCGAGGCGCGCGAGCGCCGCGTGGACGAAGCTGATCGCCACTCGCCGTGGACGCAGGCCGGCGGCTGGCGCCTGAACGGGCGCGACACACGCACGCTGCATTTCGAAGGCGCGGGGCACAAGCTCGAAGTCGTGCTCAAGGGCGACGCCCGCGACACGCGCAAGAGCACGCTGATCTACGCCGACCAGGCGGCACCGTTCGCCTACACGTTCAATGCCGACGACATCCGCGTCGACCTGGGCACGCGCCGCACGCACGGGCAGGTACACCGCGAGGGCGACACCTTCCACGTGTTCCACGCCGGCCGCCACACCGTGGTGGCCTGGCTGGACCCGCTGGCCCACGCCGGCGAATCGGAAGGCGAGGGCGGCAAGCTGACCGCGCCGATGCCGGGCAAGGTCATCGCCGTGATGGTGGAGCCGGGCAGCAAGGTCACGCGCGGCACGCCGCTGCTGGTCATGGAGGCCATGAAGATGGAACACACCATCCACGCCCCCACCGACGGGCTGGTCAGCGAGGTGCTCTACGGCGTCGGCGAACAGGTGGCCGAAGGCGCGCAGTTGCTGGCCTTCGCCGCGGCGGAAGCGGTGGCCTGAGCGGGGCCGGGGCCTCACCAAGGCAGGCGCAATCGCACTAGCCCGGAGGCTTCTTGCTCCCCTCTCCCGCAAGGCGGGAGAGGGGCCGGGGGAGAGGCCCAGGCGGTTCCAGCCGCGGCAGCGCCCGCAAGCGCGTGCGACGGCCGCGGCATCGCACCATCCCGCCCTGCAGTACCCCCCGCCGCGGCCCGCAAATGCGCGCATAATTCCCGCTCATAGCCCCGCAAGACACAATGGAGTCGAGATGAAGTTGCAGTTGTATGTGCCCGATGGCCGCTACGCGCCGTGGATCGAGGGATTTGCCGAGGCGTTGCCCGAGGCGCAGTGCCTGACCTGGGAAGACAGTCAGGGCCAGGCGGCCGACTACGCCGTGGTGTGGCGGCCGCCGCTGGAGATGCTGCGCGGACGCACGGACCTGAAGGCGGTCTTCAATCTCGGCGCCGGCGTGGACGGCATCCTGCGGCTGCGCGACACGGCCCCAGACGCGCTGCCGGCCGGCGTGCCAATCGTGCGGCTCGATGACGCCGGTATGGCGGCCCAGATGGGGGAGTACGTCACGGCGGCCGTGCTGCGCTACTTCCGCAAGCTCGATGCCTACGACGCGCAGGAGCGGGCCGGCACGTGGAAATTCCTGAAGCCCCACCGCCGCGCCGATTTCACGGTCGGCGTGATGGGCATCGGCGCGCTGGGCGCCCATATCGCGCGCACGCTGGCCGGTTTCGGCTTTCCGGTGCGCGGCTGGAGCCGGTCGCCGAAGGCGGTGGACGGCGTGCAGTCGTTCCACGGCACCGACGGCCAAGGCGCGTTCCTGGACGGGATCAAGGTGCTGGTGAACGTGCTGCCGCTGACGCCCGAGACCGAGGACATCATCGATACCGCGCTGCTCTACCGCCTGGCCAAGGGCGCCTACGTGGTCAACGTGGCGCGCGGCCAGCACCTGGTGGAAGCAGACCTGCTGGCGGCCGTGCAGGACGGGCAGATCGCCGGCGCCACGCTGGACGTGTTCCGCACCGAGCCGCTGCCCGCCGAGCATCCGTTCTGGCAGGAGCCGCGCATCACCATCACCCCGCATATCTCGGCGCTGACGCTGCGCGAGGACAGCATCGCCCAGATCGCCGGCAAGATCCGCCTGCTCGCCGCGGGCAAGCCCATCGCTGGCGTGGTGGACCTGGGGCGCGGCTACTGAGCGGCGCCGAACCGGCAAACGAGGAGACAACCATGACTATCCCCCAGTACGTGAAGATCGTCGAAGTGGGCCCGCGCGACGGCCTGCAGAACGAAAAGGCGATGGTGCCGGCCGACGTGAAGGTCGCGCTGATCAACCAGTTGACCGACGCCGGCTTTGTCAACATCGAGGCGGCGTCGTTCGTGTCGCCGAAATGGGTGCCGCAGATGGCCGACGGCGCCGAGGTCATGGCCCGCATCGCCCGCCGGCCGGGCACGCTGTACTCGGTGCTGACGCCGAACATGAAGGGCTTCGAGGGCGCCGTGGCTGCCGGCGCCGACGAGGTGGTGATCTTCGGCGCGGCCAGCGAGGCGTTCTCGCAGAAGAACATCAACTGCTCGATTGCCGAATCGATCGCGCGCTTCGAGCCGGTGGCGGCCGCCGCCAAGGAAGCCGGCATCCGCCTGCGCGGCAGCATCTCGTGCTCGCTGGGCTGCCCGTACCAGGGCGAGGTGCCCGTGAGCGCCGTGGTGGACGTGGTGCGCCGGATGCGCGAGCTGGGCTGCGACGAGATCGACATTGCCGATACCATCGGCGTCGGCACGCCGGTCAGGGTGCAGGAGGTGATGCGCGCCGCATCGGCCGAATTCGCGATGGACCGGCTGTCGGGCCATTTCCACGATACCTATGGCCAGGCGCTGTCGAACATCCTGGCCAGCCTGGAAGTGGGCATCGGCATCTTCCACGCATCGGTGGCCGGGCTGGGCGGCTGCCCGTATGCCAAGGGCGCCACCGGCAACGTGGCCACCGAGGACGTGCTGTACATGCTGCACGGCATGGGCCTGCACACGGGCATCGACCTGGAGGCGGTGGTCCGGGCCGGCGATTTCATCTCGCAGGCCATCGGCCGCGCCAACAGTTCGCGCGTGGGCAAGGCACTGCTGACCAAGTGGGCGGCGGCGGACGCCACCGTCTGCGTCTGAACCAGGGAGGACTGCAAGCATGGGCGACAACTCGCTCCCCGAATCCGCGCAGCGCGTGGCGGACCTGCTGGCCGGCATCGGCCATGACCGGCCGGTGGTGATGCTGCCGGCCACCGGCAGGACGTCCGCCGAGGCCGCGGCCGGGCTGGGCTGCACCGTGGCCGAGATCGCCAAGTCGATCATCTTCCGGCGCGTGGAGGACGACGCGCCGGTGCTGGTCATCGCCAGCGGCAGCAACCGCGTGGACGAGGCCAAGGTGGCCGCGCGCGTGGGCGCGCTGGGCAAGGCCGACGCCCGGTTCGTGCGCGAGAAGACCGGCTACGCGATTGGCGGCGTCTGCCCGATCGGCCACGCGGTCAAGCCGGTGATGCTGCTGGACGCCGACCTGTTCCGCTACGAAAGCGTCTGGGCCGCCGCCGGGCATCCGCACGCCGTCTTCAACCTGACACCCCAGCAGTTGCAGGCCATGACCGGCGCCGACGTGGCCGACGTGGCGCAGCAGCAGGCCCCGGCATGACGCCCGCCCGCCGCCGGCTGCTGGCTGACATGGTGCGCGGCGCGGCGGCGGCGCAGATCGTCTCGCCGGTGCCGTCGCCGTGCCGCAGCGTCTGCAAGATGGACCGCGACAGCGGCTTCTGCGAAGGCTGCCTGCGCACCATCGACGAGATCGCCGGCTGGTCCGGCGCCGACGACGCGCAGCGGCGGCGCATCTGGGCGCTGCTGCCTGCCCGCGTGGCGCGGCTGTGCCAGGACAGCGCGGCATGACCGCCCCGGCGCTGCCCGCCACGATGCGCGTGTTCGAACGTGGCTGGCTGTCGGCCAACAACGTGCTGTTCATCGACGATGCCAGCGGCGACACGTCGCTGGTCGATACCGGCTACGTCACGCACGCCGCGCAGACCGTGGCGCTGGTGGAAGCGGCGCTGCATGGCCGGCCGCTGCGGCGCGTGGTCAATACCCATCTCCATTCCGATCATTGCGGCGGCAACGCGGCGCTGCAGCGGCGCTGGCAGCCGCGCACGGCCATCCCGGCCGCCGAGGCCGCCGCGGTAGCCGCCTGGGACGCCGACGCGCTGACCTTCGACGCCACCGGCCAGCAGTGCGACCGCTTCACGTTCGATGCGGTGCTGCACGACGGCGACACGCTGATGCTGGGCGGCATCGACTGGCAGGTGATCGCCGCGCCGGGCCACGACCCGCACGCGGTCATGCTGTTCGCGCCGGCGCACGGCATCCTGATCTCGGGCGATGCGCTCTGGGAGAACGGCTTCGGCGTGATCTTTCCGGAACTGGACGGCGACAGCGGCTTTGTCGAGCAGGCCGCCATCCTTGCGCGCATCGACACGCTCGGCGCCCGCATCGTGATCCCCGGCCACGGTGCCGTCTTTGGCGACGTGACCGGCGCGGTGGCGCGGGCGCGCAGCCGGCTCGACTACCTGCGCGGCGACCCGCTGCGCAATGCCACCCACGCGATGCGCGTGCTCGTGAAGTTCCGGCTGCTGGAGGCGCAGGCGCTGTCCCGCGACGCGCTGTACGCGTGGTTCCGGGCCACGCCGCTGATGCACCGCATCCACGCCCGCTTTCTGGCCGGAGAGCCGCTCGACGCGCTGTTCGACCAGACGCTGCAGGCGCTGGAGCGCGCCGGCGCGCTGCGGCGCGAGGGCGAGCGGGTCGTCGACGCGGGCTGACCATGCAGCCGCTGCGCAGCCAGGACTTTCTGCTCCGCCCGTTCCGCGCCAGCGACGAGGCGCAGTTCGTGATGGCCGTGCGGGAATCGATGCCGACGGTGGGCCTCTGGATGCCCTGGGCGCGCCCGGACTACGGCATCTACGACGCCCGTGAGTGGTTCGACCGCTGCGCGGCGATGATGGACGAGGGCGCCGCGTACGACATCGGCGTGTTCTCGCCGGACGGGCGCGAGCTGTACGGCGGCGTGGCCATCAACCAGATCCGCCGCGAGGACAACCTGGGCAACCTGGGCTACTGGATCCGGCAAAGCCGCCAGCATCGCGGCCTGGCGTCGGGCGCCGCCGCGATGATGGCCTGCCACGGCTTCCACGCGCTGGCGCTCACGCGCCTGGAGATCGTGGCCGTCGAGACCAACCTCGCAAGCCGCGCCGTCGCCGAAAAGATCGGTGCGCGGTTCGAATGCATCGCCCGCAACCGCCTGATCCTGCGCGGCCGGCCCGTGGCGGCCGCCGTGTATTCGCTGGTGCCTGAGTCATTTGAGGGGGGCGGTAGGGGGTGATGGTGGGGGGGTAGGGCATTGGCGGATTGCCGCCTCGCAGCATCGTCACCTCTGGTTTGCTCCCCTCTCCCACACCGTGGGAGAGGGGTCGGGGGTGAGGGCATGGCTGTGCAAGTTGCCATGTCGCGTCTTGAACCGCTGGCCCTCACCCCCAGCCCCTCTCCCGCAGGCGGGAGAGGGGAGTCAAATCCCCCCAATCAAAACTGCGTCCGCATCCCGATTCGCACGCTGCGGCCTGGCAGCGGGGCGATGTCGCGCAGGATCGACGTGGCGCTGCGGGCTTCGGTGTTGGTCAGGTTGTCGCCGCGCACGTAGAACAGCGTCTGGGTGCCGGACAGCTTGACCTTGTAGGTCAGCGCCACGCCGAGCATGGTGTACGCGTCGGTGGCCGTGTCGCCGGACGGCACGCGGCTCTGGCGGGCGTTCCAGTCGACGTTGACGCGGGCGCCCCAGGCGCCGGCGGCGTAGACCAGCGATCCGCCCAGGCGCAGCGGCGACAGGCGCGGCAGCGGTTCGCCGTTGCTGCGGTTTTCGCCGTGGACGTAGTCGGCGCGGGCTTCGAAGTCGAGCGTGTCGCTGGTGGTCAGCAGCTTGTTCAGCAGGCGGGTCTTGCCCTCGGCCTCGAAGCCGTACAGCGTGGCCGGCACGCCCAGGTAGGTCAGCTCGGGCAGCGCGCCGTCGCTGCCGGCGGCCACCACGTTGCCTTCGCTGTCGCGGTAGGCGCCCGTGTTCAGCAGCGCCAGGTAATTCTGGAACCGGCTGTAGTAGCCGGACACGCTGCCGCTGTGGTCGCCCTGCTTGAACCGCACGCCCAGGTCGATCGACGTCGCGCGTTCCTTGGCTGCATTCGGGTCGCCCACTTCGAACGATCCGGTGGCCAGGTGGGGGCCGTTGGCGTAGAGCTCGTAGAACGTGGGCGCCCGCTCGGTGTACGACAGGTTCGACGTCACCGTCCAGACCGGGTTGAGCTTGTAGAGCAGGCCGGCCGACGCGCTGCCGGCGTTGAAGCTGCGCTCGGCGTCGCTGAAGCGGTCGTTGCCGTTGGCGGTGGCCTTGACGCGGCTGTGGTCCAGCCGGCCGCCGAAGTTCAGCTTCAGGTCGCCGGACGGGATCAGCGGCAGTTCCTCGAACACGAAGAACGCGGCGTTGTCGGTGGCGGTGGACGGCACGAAGGCTTCCTCGCCCAGCGCCGAGAAGTTGGTGTGGCCGAACTGGGTGCCGATCACGCCGGTCATGTTGCCGATCTTGCCGTGCGTGGCTTCGATGCGGGCGTCCCAGCCGTGGTTCTTGAACGTGGTGCCGGTCTCGCCGTCCTCGATCTCGCGGTGCTCGTAGTCGGTGTAGCTGAACTTGCCCTTGACCGACTGGAAGATGCCGTTGGTGCTGCCGGCCAGGTTGCGCGATTCGCCTTCCACGGCAAAGCGGTCCTGCCGCATCTTGATGCGCGCGGCTTCCTCGGCCGGGGTGCCGTAGTCGTTGCGGTAGGTCGACCAGTTGGCGCCGACGAACCCGTCCGCCCACGTGTAGGCGCCGCCCATCGAGCCGCCTTCCTGGTGCGCGTTGGTGTTCGGGATCTTGCCGTACGGCTCGGTCTCGCCCTCGGGCAGGGGCTGGGTGGCGCGCAGGTTGCCGCTGCGGGCGTAGCCGGGGATGCGCAGGTCGCTGGTCTGGCGCACGAAGGCGTCGGCGTGCACGGCGAACCTGCCGTTGCCGGCTTCGAGCAGGCCGCTGGCGTTGCGGCCCTTGTCGCCGCCGATGGTGCCGCTCACGTCGGCCGCGCCGGTCACGCCGGTGATGGGGTCGCGCGGGATGCGGTTGTCGATCACGTTGACCACGCCACCCACGGCGTTGCCGCCGTACATCAGCGCCGCCGGGCCGCGCACCACCTCGATCTTCTCGGCGACGAGCGGGTCGATGGGCACCGCATGGTCATAGGACAGCGTGGACGCGTCCAGCGTGGCGCCGCCGTTCTGCAGCACCTTGATGCGGTCGCCGTCCAGGCCGCGGATGATGGGGCGGCTGGCGTTGGGGCCGAAGTAGCTCGACGTCACGCCAGGCAGGCTGTTCAGCGTCTCGCCCAGCGTGCTGGCCTGGCGCACGGTCAGCGCGTCGCCGCCCAGCGTGGAAACGGGCGCGACCATGTCGTTCAGGTCGCTGCCGAGCGGGTTGGCGGTGACCACCACTTCCTTGAGGGTCTGCGGGGAGGCGGGCTGGGCCACGGGCGCCACCGGGGCGGCCGGGGTGGCATCCTGCGCCACGGCGTGCGAGGAGAGGCCAGCGGCGATCAGGGCGGCGAGCGCCGCCAGCGGGGTGCGGCGCACCGCCGGAAAAAGGTTCTTGTTCGAGGACATGGCTCGCGATGCTTCGGATTCGGTGGGCGGGCGCGGCGCCACGCATGGCGTGGGCGCGCCCGTTCAGGCATGCGCGGACGCGCGGCATGGCGCCGCGTGCCCGGCTGTTCAGGCGAATGCGAAGGCGGCCGGTGGGGCGCGGGAGTGGAACGGGCGGGCGGCCGGCAGGTCCGGCCAGCGGTAGGCCAGGCTGGCCGGCTTGACCGGCTTGCCGAAGACCAGCGGCGGCGGGGTGAAGCCGCCGGCATGGGCGTCGGCCATCGTCGCGCCGTCAAAGAGCACGCACGAGTGGAGGCCGAGCTTCAGGGAAAACGGTTCGCCGTGGGTGTCGCCCGCGGCATGCTGGGCGACGGGCACGATGGCGGCCGCCGGCGCGGCGGCATTGGGCAGCCCGCCGTGGACCACGCGGTGCACCAGCCCGGCGTGCTGCGCCAGCAGCAGGCAGGCCACGAGCCACAGCGCCGGCCAGAATCCGACGCCGCGCGCGCGCCAGCGTGAGAGGAGCGGGAGATCAGTGCGCATGCCCGCAGTCGCACGATCCGTCGCCATGGTCGTGCCGATGGCCGTCGTGGCCGTGATCATGGTCGTGATCGTCGTCGAACGCATCGCCCCAGTCCGGAAACGGGTCCGGATAGGCCGCCCAGGCATCGGGGCCGGCCGCCATTTCCTCGTCGGTCAGCAGGCAGGCGTCGAGCCGGGCTTCCAGCGCGGGCACGTCCAGGTCGGCGCCGATCAGCACCAGTTCCTGGCGGCGGTCGCCGTGTTCGGCGGGCAGGCCGTCCTCCAGCAGGTCGGCGTCGATGGCGGCGCGGGCCAGGCCCTCGGCCGGCCATTCGTCGGGATCGATCGCGGCCCACCACGCGCCGGCCGCGCCGGGACGGCAGACGCCGCCGGCCTGGCTCCAGTCGCCGGCGATATCCATGCGGCTGGCCAGCCAGAACAGGCCCTTGGACCGCAGCACGTCGCCATGCTCGCGCATCCATTCGGTGTGGATCAGGTCGGCAAACCGCTGCGGGTGGAACGGCCGGCGCCGGCGATAGACCAGCGTGGCGATGCCGGCGGCGTCGGGCACCGCGTCGCCCTGCAGCGCGGCCTGCCATCCGGCCGCGTTGGGCGTGGCTTCCATGTCGAAGCGGCCGGTGCCCAGCAGTTGCGCGGCCGGCACGTTGCCCTGGCTCGCGTCGACGATGGCGGCGCGCGGGTTCAGCGCGCGCAGCACCACGTGCAGGCGGCCAAGCTGGCCGGCATCGACGAGGTCGATCTTGTTGATGACGATGACGTCGCAGACCTCGACCTGCTCGATCAGCACGTCCACCACGGTGCGGTCGTCGTCATCGTGGGCGGCCAGGCCGCGCGCGGACAGGAAATCGGCGTCGTGGAAGTCGGTCAGGAAGCGGCTGGCATCGACCACGGTCACCAGCGTGTCCAGGTGGGCCACGCCGGGCGCCTGTTCGCCGTGGGCGTCCTCGAACGCAAAGCCTTCGGCGATGCCCAGCGGCTCGTCGGTCGGATCGGCCTCGATGACCGCGAAGTCGTACTGGCCGGTCTGGGCCAGCCGATCCACTTCCGCCAGCAGGTCGGCACGGCTGTCCACCACGGCCACGCGCACGCCAGGTTGCGACATCAGCCGATGCAGCACGGTGGTCTTGCCGGCGCCGGTGAATCCGGACAGCACGGTGACGGGCAGGCGAGCGGGCATGGGTGGGAAAGCCGGTTGTTGCAACAAAGTTGCGACTGTAACAGAAAGGCCGGAGCGGGCATAGCAACGGCCTTTCGCAATGGTAGTGCCGTCGCCGTGACGCCACAAAGGCAAAACGCGCCGCCAGAAAGGCAAAGCGGCCCGGATGACCGGGCCGCGCGGGCGATGACGGCGCGTCGGGCCGCCAGGGCGATCAGTCGCCGAACAGCTTCTGGCGCAGTTCGCGGCGCTGCTGGGCTTCCAGCGACAGCGTGGCCGTGGGGCGGGCCAGCAGGCGCGGCACGCCGATCGGCTCGCCGGTTTCCTCGCACCAGCCGTAGTCGCCGGACTCGATGCGCTGCAGCGACTGTTCCACCTTCTTCAGCAGCTTGCGCTCGCGGTCGCGCGTGCGCAGTTCCAGGGCGTGTTCTTCCTCGATGGTGGCGCGGTCCGCCGGATCCGGCACGATGACCGTTTCGCGCAGGTGCTCCGTGGTCTGGTCCGCATTCTTGAGGATTTCATCGCGAAGCTGCTCAAGGCGATTCTTGAAGAAGGCAAGCTGCGCCTCGTTCATGTAATCCTTGTCGCTCATCTTCAGGATTTCAGCTTCAGTCAGAAGTTTGTTGCTGCTCATGGTTCCTGCTGATTCTCTTGTTGATGCGACCGGCGGCGTCTTCGTCCGCTCGGGTGCAGTGGCCGCCCGCTTGCGCGGGGCGGCTGTTTCACTCTGGCTGGCTGCAGTCTTGCTGCTTCGCGTGCCTCCCTTGGCCTCGCCCGCATCGGCGTGCGCCGTACTGCCGCGGGGAGCTGGCGTCGCCTTTTCGGGCGAAGCCTTGAGCGTCTCCGCCGCAGCGGTACCTGTCTTGCTGCGGCTTTCCTTGGTCTTTGTTGCGGCTGTCATGGGGACACCTCTCTCAACGCGTCGAAGAGTGACGGCGCTCCGATCGTGGGGCCCCAGGCGGAGGGCGGTCTCCGCACGAAGCCAACGACCGCGCCTGCCGGCGGCCCCGCCTCATGCTGACGACGACCGCCGCCCTGCAAATACCGCTGGCACCCGGAGGTGCGCCGTCGGTATCAAATCCGGCCTATTGTACTTGAACAAATTTTTCGGAGATATGGGAGAAAGACCGACAAGAGACAGGAGTTTTCCCGGTATTCCCCACCCGACGGGAGGGTGGCGGGCGGCGGCGGGGCGGCAGTGCGTCCGGCCGCCGGGCGGCGGCGGACGCACCCGGGCGGGAAATCAGGCCAGGCAGGCGGCCAGGCCCTTCAGGATGGCGTCGCGGGGCAGATCCACGCCGATGAAGACCATCTTGGTGCCGGGCGTCTCGTCTTCCCACTTGGCGCCGATGTCGCTGCCCATCAGCTGGTGCACGCCCTGGAACACCACCTTGCGGTCCACGCCTTCCATATAGAGCACGCCCTTGTAGCGCAGCAGCTTCTCGCCGTAGACCGACAGGATGCCCGACAGGAATTCCTCCAGCTTGCCGTAGTGGAACGGCTTGTCGCTGCGGAAGACGAACGACGCGATGCGGTCCGTGTGGTGGTGATGGTGGTGGTGGTCGTGCGCATGGCCGTGGCCATGGTCGTGTCCGTGGCCATGGTCGTGCGCGTGGTCGTGGCCGCAGTCGGTGGCGCAGTGCTCGCCGTGCTCGTGCGAATGGTCGTGCTCGTCGGCGCGCAGGAAGTCGGGGTCGATCTCCAGCTTCTCGTTCAGGTTGAAGCCGCGCAGGTCGAAGATCGTGTCGATCGGCGTTTCGCCAAAATTCACCGCGCGGATCGGCGCGCGGGCGTTCATGTGCTGCAGGCGGTGGCGCAGGTCGTCCACCTCGGCCGGGGTCACCAGGTCAGACTTGGTGATGAAGATGGCGTCGGCAAAGCCTACCTGGCGCTGGGCTTCTTCCTGCTTGTCGAGCTGGACGTTGCCGTGCTTGGCGTCGACCAGCGTGATGACGGCGTCCAGCAGGTAGCGCGACGCGATTTCCTCGTCCATGAAGAACGTCTGCGCCACCGGGCCGGGGTTGGCCACGCCGGTGGTCTCGATCACCACGCGGTCGAAGTCGAGCTTGCCTTCGTCGCGCTGGGTGATCAGGTCTGACAGCGCGTGGACCAGGTCGCCGCGGATGGTGCAGCAGATGCAGCCGTTGCTCATCTGCACGATCTGCTCGCGGCCGTCCTGCACCAGGATCTCGTTGTCGATGTTTTCCTCGCCGAACTCGTTCTCGATGACGGCGATCTTCATGCCGTGCTGCTCGTTGAGGATGCGCTTGAGCAGCGTGGTCTTGCCGCTGCCGAGGAAGCCGGTAAGGATCGTGACCGGGACGAGTTTGGACATGTTGTTGTGCTCCGAGGAGGAAGCCGGTAAGCCGGTAAGACAGGGCGGCAACCGCGCCGCCCCGGTTCAATCAGTGATCGCTGCCGCCACCATGGCCGCCTGGCGCCTTGCCGCAGGCCGCGCAGACGCCGTTGACGGTCAGTTCGACGTGTTCCACCGCAAAGCCGCTCGGCACCTTGGGCGCCACGGACTTGCCGGCCGCCTCCAGGCAGTACGTGCGGTCGCAGCGCGTGCAATGGAAGTGGCTGTGCTGGCGATGGACTTCGGCGCGCGCGGCCTCGTGTTCCACCAGCGTGAAGCGGAACACGCGGTCGTTGCCGGCGCGCTTCTGCGCCAGCCCCTGGTCCACCAGCCAGTCCAGCACGCGGTAGACGGTCACGCGGTCCACGTCGCCATCGGCGGGCAGGCGGTCGATCACGGCCTGGTGCGTGAGCGGCGCCTCGGCGTCGATCAGGCACGCCAGGATGGCCACGCGCGGCTGCGTCACGCGCGCGCCCAACTGGCGCAGGCGCGACTGCGCCGCATCGACGCTGCCAGCGCTGTCGGCGGGGGCGGCACCGTGCCCGGTGTCGGCGTCCGGATGGGGGGTGGGGCGGTTCATGCGGGCGATTTAACCATAGGCCCTCACGAGTTGCAATTCAGTTGCACAAGCAGGGTCTTTTTTCGGATGGCGGCGACGTGCCTATATATATAGAGCGACGCACGCAAGGCGACTTGCGGATGCCCTTCGCACGCCGCCGACACGCTGCGGGAAGAAAATCCCAGTTTCATTACATTCGCGTTAGAAACGCCACATTCTCGCGGGTTAGCCCCTATACCTGCCGCTTGTTCCGCGTTGCTAACATCCACCTCCGGCTCCGCCTGTCGGCGGGGTTTGACGCTGCATGCCACCCATACATCCTGCCGATGGTCAGCGCGTTTTTCCGATATGGATCGACGCGTTCCGGCGCTGCGCATCGCGCGGTGCCGGCGGCAGGCGCGGCGTTGGAACGGGGAATCCCAGAAGGAACAGGAGAGACGTAATGAAACGAGTTGCAATGCATATCGCAGCCGCGCTGGCCGTTGCCGGCGTGGGTGCCTTCACGGGGGCCCAGGCTCAGGAATATCCGGGAAGCAAGCCGGTGCAGGCAGTGGTGCCGTTCGCCGCGGGCGGCCCGACCGACAAGGTGGCGCGCGAACTGACCGCCATCATGTCCAAGCACCTGGGCACGACGATCGTGATCGAGAACCTGGGCGGTGCCGGCGGCACCATCGGCGCCAAGAAAGTGGCGCAGGCCAAGGGCGACGGCTACACGATCCTGATCCACCATATCGGCATGTCCACCGCCCCGGCGCTGTACCGGAACCTGGGCTTCGACCCGCTGAAGGACTTCGAGATGGTCGGCGAACTGGCCGACGTGCCGATGGTGCTGGTGGGCAACAAGCAACTGCCGCCGGCCACGTTCAAGGAACTGCTGCCGTACATCAAGGCCAACGCCAGCAAGCTGTCGCTGGCCAACGCCGGCATCGGCTCGGCGTCGCACTTGTGCGGCCTGCTGTTCCAGAGCGCCATCCAGACCGAGCTGACCACGGTGCCGTACAAGGGCACGGCCCCGGCGCTGACCGACATCCTGGGCGGCCAGGTCAACCTGATGTGCGACCAGACCACCAACATCGCCGGCCAGCTCAAGGCCGGGTCGCTGAAGCCGTACGCCGCGATGCAGTCGCGCCGCGTGGAAGCGTTCAAGGACATCCCGACGGCCGCCGAGCAGGGCCTGCCGGGCGTGGAAGTGAAGATCTGGCACGCGATGTACGCGCCGAAGGGCACGCCGAAGCCGGTGATCGACAAGCTGTCGGCCGCGCTGCAGAAGTCGGTGCAGGACCCGACCTTCCGCGCCAAGATGGCCGAACTGGGCGCCGAGGCCGTGCCGGCCCAGCGCGCCACGCCGGAATCGCTGCGCACGTTCCTGGCGTCCGAGATCAACAAGTGGACGCCGGTCATCAAGAAGGCAGGGGTGTACGCCGACTGAGTTGCCGCGGATGCGCCGGCCGCCCGGCCGGTGCCCCCGAAGCCACGCCAGGGCCACGCGAACGACGCGTGGCCTTTTTCATTGGGCCGCCGCATCCGCCGGTGCGCCAGCGCGCCCGTGCGGAACCGCCGGGCGCCGCGCCGTGTCCGACCGTTTCCTATATTGGAAGACCGTGCCCGCCACCGGCCGCTCTTGAAAGCCCGTCATGTGGCGCCACCTACCCGGCTGACACCTCTCACGCAAAGGCACCATGGAACAGTATCACGGCACCACCATCGTCAGCGTCCGGCGCGGCAACCAGGTTGCGCTCGGCGGTGACGGACAGGTCACGCTCGGCAATATCGTGATGAAGGGGACGGCCCGCAAGGTCCGGCGCATCTACAACGGCAAGGTGCTGGTCGGCTTTGCCGGCAGCACGGCCGACGCATTCTCGCTGCTCGACCGCTTCGAGGCGAAGCTGGAAAAGTACCAGGGCAACCTGACCCGCGCGGCGGTGGACCTGGCCAAGGACTGGCGCTCGGACCGCGCGCTGCGCCGCCTGGAGGCCATGCTGATCACGGCTGACAAGGACACCACGCTGGTCATCACCGGCAACGGCGACGTGCTGGACCCCGAGGGCGGCATCGCGGCCATCGGCTCGGGCGGCGCGTACGCGCAGTCGGCTGCCAAGGCGCTGGTCGAGAACACCGAGCTGGCCCCGCGCGACGTGGTCGAGAAAGCGCTGACCATCGCCGGCGAACTCTGCATCTACACGAACACCAACTTCGTCATCGAGAGCCTCGACTGACGCGCCAACGGATTCCCATGTCGCAAACCATGACCCCGTCGGAAATCGTTTCCGAACTCGACAAGCACATCATCGGCCAGAACAAGGCCAAGAAGGCCGTGGCCGTGGCGCTGCGCAACCGCTGGCGCCGCCAGCAGGTGGAAGAGCCGCTGCGCCAGGAAATCACGCCGAAGAACATCCTCATGATCGGACCCACGGGCGTGGGCAAGACCGAGATCGCGCGCCGGCTGGCCAAGCTGGCCGACGCCCCGTTCATCAAGATCGAGGCCACCAAGTTCACCGAGGTGGGCTACGTGGGCCGCGATGTGGACACCATCGTGCGCGACCTGGCCGAGATGGCCGTCAAGCAGACGCGCGAGTCCGAGATGAAGAAGGTGCGCACCAAAGCCGAGGACGCGGCCGAGGACCGCCTGCTGGACGTGCTGCTGCCGCCGCCGCGCGACATCGGCTTCCAGCAGCAGGAGGACAAGGATTCGAACACGCGCCAGGTGTTCCGCAAGAAGCTGCGCGAAGGCCAGCTGGACGACAAGGACATCGAGCTGGAAGTGGCCGCCGCGCTGCCGAGCATGGACATCATGGGCCCGCCGGGCATGGAGGACATGACCGAGCAGATCCGCACGATGTTCGCGGGCCTGGGCCAGGGCAAGAAGGCGCGCCGCAAGATGAAGGTGAAGGAAGCGTTCAAGCTGCTGATCGACGAGGAAGCCGCCAAGCTGCTCAACGAGGAAGAGCTCAAGCACAAGGCCATCGCCAACGTGGAGCAGAACGGCATCGTGTTCCTGGACGAGATCGACAAGATCGCCAGCCGCAGCGACGTGGGCGGCGGCGAGGTGTCGCGCCAGGGCGTGCAGCGCGACCTGCTGCCGCTGGTGGAAGGCACCACGGTCAACACGAAGTACGGGATGATCAAGACCGACCACATCCTGTTCATCGCGTCGGGCGCGTTCCACCTGTCCAAGCCGAGCGACCTGATCCCGGAACTGCAGGGCCGCTTCCCGATCCGCGTGGAGCTGGAATCGCTGTCCGTCCAGGACTTCGAGGCCATCCTGACGCAGACCGACGCCAGCCTGACCAAGCAGTACCAGGCGCTGCTGAAGACCGAGGAAGTTGACCTGCAGTTCGCGCCGGACGGCATCCGCCGGCTGGCCGAGATTGCGTTCTCGGTCAACGAGAAGGTCGAGAACATCGGCGCGCGCCGGCTGTACACGGTGATGGAGCGCCTGCTCGAAGACCTGTCGTTCCACGCGACGAAGTCGTCGGGCGCCACGGTGACCATCGACGCCGCCTACGTGGACGAGCGCCTGGGCGACCTGGCGGGCAACGAGGACCTGTCGCGCTACGTGCTGTAACGCGGCGTCATCGCCAAAGCAAAAGAGCCGGACGAGGGTCCGGCTCTTTTTTTGCCTGGGCCAATCTGCCGCGCGCGTCGGTCAGTGGTTGTGCCCCGCGTGGCCGGCCGGGGCGACGAGTTCCAGCGCCGGGGCGGGCGACTTCAGCTCGCGCGGGTTCTGGCCCTCGGCCGGGATCTGGGTCCACTCGGACCTGCCGTTCTCGCATTCCTGCACCACGGGGAAGTAGAGCTTGCCGGCCTGCTCGGGCAGCTTCATCAGCAGCTGAAATTCGTCGAAATGCTGGTCGGACAGCGTGTTGCCGGACCAGCGGATGGTGCGCACGTCGTCCTCGATGGTCCGGCCGTGCGAGGTGTAGGGCTTGGCCAGTCTGGCGCGCTGCACGTCGAGCTGCCAGCCGGGCTTGGGCTGCGGACGCGCGCCCTGCACGCCGTCCGGGACGGTGACAGTGATGGCCTTGGTCGCGCTGCCCTGGCAGCCATGGCCCACCAGCAGCACGCCCTTGAAGTAGCTGCCCGCGCTGGCCTGCTTCTGTTCGAAGACGATGTGGGCCGAGGCCAGCGACGCGGCGGCGGCCAGCAGCAGGGCGATGAACGTGCGGAAGATCATGGCGGAACGGAGATGGACGGAAAGTGCGTCAGTCTAGCGGCGGGCCGCGATGGCCACCCTGCGGCGTGGTGCCGCAGTGGCGCGGCACCGGCAAACAAGTCGGCCGTGTTTCAGCGCCGTGCCGCGCGATCTCGGCCCCGTAACCCGCGTAAGCATTGGTAAGCATGCTGGCGTCCGGCCCCGCGCCGATGAGACCCTTGCGCACCTTGTTGGTCGATGGACCGATGCGGGAGCCACCGCATTCTGCACAAATACCTACCGGGAGTCTGCCTTGCGCACCACCTTCTTCAAGAGCAACCGCGTGCGAAAACGCCGCGTTGCCATGGCCACCGCCGCCGTGGTCGGCGCCATCACGGCCGCCACCGTCTTTCTCTGCATCCGTCCCGCCATGCTGCCGACGGCCACCGCCGCGGCCATGCCGGCGGAGTCCGTCACGCCTGCCAAGTCGGCCAAGTCGGCCAGGTCCGTGGATTCGACCGGCCGCGGCGCAGCCGTGGCGGCCGAAGCGATGGCGTCCGGCGCGCTCGTCACGCTGGCCGACCGCCACGCCCGCGACGCGGCGCGCATGGCCGAGGCGTCGAACGATGACGACCTGGGCTGGGACTACGTCCAGCTTCGCCTCTGAACCGTTTGTCGATGCCCCGCCGGCGCGCGCCCGGCGGCCGGTAGCACGATCAGCGCGATACCGGCCGTTTGCCGAGCTTGCGCTGCAACGTGCGCCGATGCATGTTCAGCGCCCGCGCCGTGGCCGAGATATTGCCGCCGTGCTCGGTGAGCACGCGCTGGATGTGTTCCCATTCCAGCCGCGCCACGGACAGCGGCACCGGCTCTTCCAGCGCGGCCTCGGCCGCATCCTCCGAAATCCCCGCCATCAGCGCCGTCAGGATCGAGTCGACATTGGCCGGCTTGGCCAGGTATTCGTCGGCGCCCTGCTTCACGGCCGCCACGGCCGTGGCGATGCTCGCGTAGCCGGTCAGCACCAAGATCCGCGCGTCGGGCAGCGCCTGCCGCAGCGGCGCCACGAAATGCAGCCCCGACTCGGCGGCCGTGCCGCTGGCCTCGGGCGGCGGCCCCAGGTGCAGGTCCAGCGTGACGTAGGCAAAGGCCGTGCGCGCCGCCATGGCCAGCGCGCTGCTGCCGGTGTGCGCCACCTGCACCGCATAGCCGCGCCGCGTCAGCGCCCGGGCCAGCGTGCCCGAGAACACCTCGTCGTCATCGATCACAAGGAAGGGCGTGCCCGCGGGGGCGTCGGTGGGCACGTTGGCGGGAGCGTCGGTCATCACGATTCGTAGGCGGAGGTAGGGAGGGGCGCCTGCCCGGCCGTGGCCAGGGGCAGGAGCAGTTCGGTCACGGTGCCGCCGGCGGGGTTGTCGCGCCACGCCAGCCGGCCGCCGAGCTGGCGCGCGGCGCTCTGCGCCAGGTACAAACCGATGCCCTGGCCGCCGTGGCGGCTGGTCACCGGCGCCTCGCCCAGCTTGGCGCGCAGGTCCGGCGCGATGCCGCTGCCGTGGTCGGTCACGCGCCAGACCAGCGCCCCGGCCGTGCGCGTCACGTCCAGCGCCAGCGGCGGGGCCTGGCCCGGCGCGCCGCCGGCGGCCTGCTGGCTGCGCGCGGCATTGTCCAGCACGATGGTCAGGATCTGGCTCACGCGCGCGGTGTCCACGGCCTGCGCGCCGGCGTCGGGCGAGACATCGGCCTGCAGGCTGGCCTGCGGATGCCGGAGCTGCCAGCGTTCGACGAACGCGGCAATCCAGCCGTCGATGCGCTGCGGCGCCAGCGTCTCGTTGTCCTCGCGCAGCCGGGCCAGGATCGTGCGGCACAGGTCTAGCTGCTGCTCCATGGTGCGCAGGTCGGGCAGGTAGGCGGCCACCGGGGTTTCGCCGCGCGCGGTGTCCGCGGCATCGGCACGCAGTTCGCCGGCGATCACGGCCAGCGTGGCCAGCGGCGTGCCGATCTCGTGGGCCACGGCGGCGGCCTGGTCGTTGAGCGCTTCCACGCGTGCCTCGCGCAGCAGCAGCTCGCGGGCCTGGTTGAGCTGGGCGTCGCGCTGGCGCAGCACGTTTGACAGGCGCGCCACGAAGAACGCGATCATCACCGCGCTGGCGACGAAGTTGAGCCACATCCCGGCCAGGTGGTAGTTCACCGCGTTGTCGGGGTTGTGCAGGTGCAGCGGCAGGTATTCCAGCAGCAGCAGCGAATAGCAGGACAGCGCGTACAGCGCCAGCACCACCACCAGCCGCCACGGCAGGATGGCCGCCGCGATGGCCAGCCCGGGCAGGTAGAACGACACGAACGGGTTGGTGGCGCCGCCGGTGTAGAACAGGATGGCCGACAGCGCGCTGAGATCGACCAGCATCTGCACCATCAGCTCGCCGTCGCCGGGCATGGTGCCCCGCGTGGCATGCCAGCGCAGCCGCGCCACCGTGTACAGGTTGAAGGCGGCCTGCACCGCGAACAGGAACAGCAGCGGCTGGTACGGCAGGATGATGCCGGCGGCCGATTCGCACGACACCAGCAGCATCGCCTGCCCGGCCAGCAGCGCCCAGCGCAGCCAGCACAGGCGGCGCAGGCTGACAAGGCTGTGACGTTGCGCCGGCACGCCGAAGATGGCGGGCGGCGGGGCGGGGGACAGGTCGATCTGGGCAGGCATGGCGCGAGTGTAGCAATGCTGCGCGCGGCTGCCCGCGATGCGACACCGTGCCGCATTCAGGCGCGGCGGCGGTGCTGCCAGACTACGCGGTTGCGTGGCGCGGCAGGACGACGTCCGGCGCGCCGTGGTCTAATGATCGCCCCTGAAATGCCCCCTTCGAGCCCCATCGTGGAAAGGTTACCCATGCAAGCCAAAGTCCGCGCGGCGCGTGCCGCCGCTATCGTCACCCTTGGCCTGGCCGGCCTGCTGGCCAGCGCCCAGGCCATGGCCCAGGTCGACGTCACCGACGCCTGGGTGCGCGGCACGGTGCCGGCGCAGACCGCGTCCGGCGCGTTCATGACGATCCATGCGCACGATGCGGCCAAGCTGGTCGGCGTGTCGTCGCCGGTGGCATCGGCCGAGCTGCACGAGATGAAGATGGACAACAACGTGATGCGGATGCGGCAAGTGCCGTCGCTGGACCTGCCGAAGATGCAGGACGTGCAGCTCAAGCCGGGCGGCTACCACGTGATGCTGATGGGCCTGAAGCAGCAGCTCAAGGCCGGCGACACGGTGCCCATCACGCTGAAGTTCGAGCAGAACGGCAAGCTGACCGAGCAGACCGTCAAGGCCGAGGTGCGCGACGTGACCGCGCCGGCCGCCCAGCCGGCCGGCCACATGCAGCACAAGCACTGAGCACCGGGATTGCCCGGCGGCGGCGCGCCGCTCAGCCGCGCAGGCTGATGGCCGCCGCGTCCTCGTCCTCGGGCGCGGCCACGGCCTGGCGCACGCGCTCGCGCAGCCAGGTGTGGCCCGGATCGGCGTCGGCCTTCTCGGGCCAGATCATGCTGTAGGTGAAGCCGGGGATCGTGAACGGCGCCTCGAAGATCGCCAGGCGGCTGTCGGCCAGCGCTTCCAGGCTGCGCCGCGCCGTGGTCAGGACCATGTTGGTGCCGACGATCAGCGCCGGCGCCACGCTCCAGTGCGGCACCGAGCAGGCGATCTTGCGCCGCCCGCCCAGCCGCGTCACCGCCGCGTCGATGGCCTCGCCGCGCTCGGTGGCGGCGGTCACCAGCACGTGGGAGCGCGCCAGGTAGGCCACGTGGTCGAGCCGGCCCGTGTCGCGCACCGTGGCGGCATCGACCGCGCAGGCGAAGTCATCGTCGAACAGCACCGCCGTGCGCACGCCCTCGGGCTCGAACGCAAAGGCGCCCAGCGCGATGTCCAGCTCGCCGTCCGCAATCTGGGCCGTCATCGTCTCGCGGCTGGCCTGCGTGACCACCAGGTCGATATTGGGGGCCGCCCGGCGCAGCGCGCGCAGCAGGCGCGGCAGCACCACCAGTTCGCCATAGTCGGACATCGCCATGCGGAACGAGCGCCGCGCCGTGGCCGGCTGAAACCCGCCCGGCCCCAGCAGGATGCGCACCTGCGCCAGCGCCTCGGCCAGCGGGGCGGTCAGTTCGTGGGCCCGGGGCGTGAGCACCAGCCCGCCCTGGCCGCGCACCAGTAGCGGATCGTCCAGCAACTGCCGCAGCCGCGCCAGCGAATGGCTGACGGCCGGCTGGCTGAGCTGAAGCCGCAGCGCCGCGCGCGAGATATGGCGTTCGGCCAGCAGTGCTTCCAGCACCACCAGCAGGTTGAGGTCGATTCCACGAAGGCTATTCATGACGCGAATGTTAAACCGGAGTGGGCCCGTTTTGTCATTCGCGTAACCGCAGGCGCGAAAAAATTCACGACGGATTGGGAGGTGTCTCAGACTGGCGACGTTTCAGGCAGTCCGGACAGAGGCAATGCTGGCCCGGCACGATCTGGCGCGCCGGCAGCAGCGGCAGGCTGGCGCACCAGCATTCGGGCAGCCCCGCCGCGTACCCGCAGACGAAGGCCGCACCGCAGGCGCTGCAACGCTCCACGGGCCGCAGGCGCCCGGCCTGGATCGTCGACGGGTCGGTCATGGCGTGTATCCTTGTTGCATTGCCGCAGTTGCAATGCCGCCGCCGGTTTCTTGTAGAATCGGCGCCTGCCCGCATTGCCGGGTCGCCCCGTATCGCCGTCCTGCGGCGGACGGTTCGTCATGATACCTGCTCCAGATCACACGGAATGTCCGAAGCCATGAACGCTGACAATCCTGGGCCTGCCACCACGTCGGTAGCGGCCATCGCCCCCGCCCTCAAGGCCGAAATCCTTGCCGAGGCCCTGCCCTACATCCGCAAGTTCCACGGCAAGACCATTGTGGTCAAGTACGGCGGCAACGCGATGACCGAGGAAAAGCTCAAGCACGGCTTTGCGCGCGACGTGATCCTGCTGAAGCTGGTGGGCATGAACCCGGTGGTGGTGCACGGCGGCGGCCCGCAGATCGACGAGGCGCTGAAGAAGGTGGGCAAGGTCGGCACGTTCATCCAGGGCATGCGGGTGACCGACGAGGAAACGATGGAAGTCGTGGAATGGGTGCTTGGCGGCGAGGTCCAGCAGGACATCGTCATGCTGATCAACCAGTACGGCGGCCAGGCGGTGGGCCTGACGGGCAAGGACGGCGGGCTGATCCGCGCCAAGCGCCTGCAGATGCCCGACCGCGAGAACCCGGGCACGTTCATCGACATCGGCTACGTGGGCGACATCGAGGCGATCAACCCGGCCGTGGTCAAGGCGCTGCAGGACGACGCGTTCATCCCGGTGATCTCGCCGATCGGCTTCTCCGACGATGGCCAGGCGTACAACATCAACGCCGACGTGGTGGCCGGCAAGATGGCCGAGATCCTGAAGGCCGAGAAGCTCGTCATGATGACGAACATCCCCGGCGTGATGGACAAGAAGGGCAACCTGCTGACCGACCTGTCGGCGCGCGAGATCGAGGAACTGTTCGCCGACGGCACCATTTCGGGCGGCATGCTGCCGAAGATCTCGTCGGCGCTCGATGCCGCCAAGAGCGGCGTGCATTCGGTCCACATCATCGACGGCCGCATCGAGCACTCGCTGCTGCTGGAAATCCTGACCGAACAGGCGTTCGGCACGATGATCCGCTCGCACTGAGCGCATTTCCCCCGGGGGCCCGCGCTGCGCGGGTTCCCGTCCCTTCCCATTCAGGTTCACAATCCCGGCGTGTTCATCCGACAGCCCACCCAGCGTCGCGGCAGGGACCGCGCTCGCCGCCAATCGTCCGCCGAGGGCCCGCGCCATCGCCCGCGCCGGCACCTGCTGCGCGGAGCGGCCGGCGACAACGGCGGCCGCACGGTCTGGCTGTTCGACCTCGACAACACGCTGCACGACGCCTCGCACGCCATTTTCCCGGCCATCAACCGGCTGATGACGGCCTACGTGGCGCGCGTGCTGGGCAGCGACGAGGCCACGGCCAGCCGCGTGCGGGTGGAATACTGGCAGCGCTACGGCGCCACGCTGCTCGGCATGATCCGCCACCATCAGGTGGACCCGGCCGACTTCCTGCGCGCGGCGCACCATTTCCCCGAACTGGCCGACATGGTGCGCGTGCGTCGTGGCCTGGCGGCGGCGCTGGGGCGGCTGCCGGGGCGCAAGATCCTGGTCACCAACGCGCCGCGCGACTACGCGCTGGCCGTGATGGCGGTGGCCGGCATCGACCGGTATTTCGAGCGGGTGGTGGCCATCGAGGACATGTGGGTGCACGGCCATTTGCGTCCGAAGCCTGACCGGCGCATGCTGCGCCGGTTGCTGGCCCAGACCGGCGTGGCGCCGCGCCGCGTGGTGCTGGTGGAAGACACGGTCTCGCACCTGAAGGCGTACGCCGGGCTGGGCATCCGGACGGCCTGGGTGACCGGCTTCCTGCGCACGCTGGCGCCGTCGCGGCCCCACGTGGTGCCGGCGCAGGCCGGCGCGGCGCGCGATGCGGCCACGAAGTCAGCGCTGGCTGCCGAGGATCGGCAGCATGTGGGCCATGCCGCCCAGGAGCGCTCGGTGACGCTGGTGGCGGCCGAGAGCCAGGACCCGTCGGCCGGGCAGCCGGGCCCGACTGCGGCAACGGCACCACAGATGGCGGCCGATGCCACCCCCAGGGTGCGCGCGCGCGTGGTGAATCGCCCGGGATATGTGGACATAAAAGTACAATTGATGCATCAACTCCTACGACAAAAGCGGAGAATCGGGTCATGACGCAAACCATCGCTCGCGAGGCAGGGGCAGCCATGCCAGTTGCCCAACCGGCCCAGGCGGCCATCGATCCGGAGGCGCCGGCCCGCAAGCGCCCGCGCCCGGGCGAACGCCGCATCCAGATCCTGCAGACGCTGGCCGGCATGCTCGAACATCCGCGCGGGGAAAAGATCACGACGGCCGCGCTGGCCGCCCGGCTGTCGGTGTCCGAGGCCGCGCTGTACCGGCACTTCGCCAGCAAGGCGCAGATGTTCGAAGGGCTGATCGGCTTCATCGAGCAGACGGTGTTCGGCCTGATCAACCAGATCACCACGCAGGAGGAACACGGCCTGCGGCAGGTGCAGGCCATCGTGCGGATGCTGCTGAACTTTGCCGAGAAGAACCCGGGCATGACGCGCGTGCTGACCGGCGAGGCGCTGGTGGGCGAGCACGAGCGGCTGCAGGAACGGATCAACCAGATGATCGACCGCATCGAGGCGTCGCTGCGGCAGTGCCTGAAGGTGGCGGTCACGCAGGCCGCGTTCCCGGCCGACGCCGACATCCCCGTGCGCGTGGCGCTGATCACGGCCACGGTGCAGGGCCACTGGCACCGCTACGCGCGCAGCGGCTTTCGCAAGCTGCCGGGCGACAACATCGACGCCCAGCTGCGCGTGCTGCTGGGCTGAACGCGGGCCGCGCCGCGGCGGCTGGCAGGCCGGCATGAGCACGGCGCGCGCTTTGCACTATAATGTGCGGGTCGCGCCGATTTGATGACTGGCTTGCGGGCGCGCGGCAGCGGGAGGACGTCTCTCCGGTTGCCAATATAAATGCGGCTAAAGAGGTTGGGTTGGTGCCTCGCGGATGCTGTTTCCGCCCGAAGCGCTGACACGCGGAACCCCGCGAGAAGCCCGACTTGGCTGCGAATCCCACGCATTGGCCGGTCGGGTTTTTTTATGCCCGCTGATTTCACGCGGGCCTGTTCCATGACCGATGTCGCTCCTCCCGCTGGCGTGCTAGACGTGCCGACCGATTCCGTCGGCGTCGTCACGCCCCAGCGCCTGCATTTCGCCGAACCCTTGAAGTTGCGCAACGGCACCCAGCTTGCCGGCTACGACCTGATGGTCGAGACCTACGGCACGCTCAACGCCGCGCGCAGCAACGCCGTGCTGGTGTGCCACGCGCTGAACGCGTCGCACCACGTGGCCGGCATCGCCGCCGACAATCCGCGCGATATCGGCTGGTGGGACAACATGGTGGGGCCGGGCAAGCCGCTCGATACCGACCGCTTCTTCGTCATCGGCGTGAACAACCTGGGGTCGTGCTTCGGGTCCACGGGGCCGATGAGCACCAACCCGGCCACGGGCGCCCCGTATGGCGCGCTGTTCCCGGTGGTGACGGTGGAGGACTGGGTCAACGCGCAGGCGCGCGTGGCCGACCACTTCGGCATCGAGCAGTTCGCGGCCGTGATGGGCGGCAGCCTGGGCGGCATGCAGGCGCTGGCCTGGAGCCTGATGTACCCGGACCGGCTGCGGCACTGCATCGTGGTGGCGTCCACGCCGAAGCTGTCGGCGCAGAACATCGCGTTCAACGAGGTGGCGCGCAGCGCCATCCTGTCCGACCCTGACTTCCACGGCGGCAACTACTACGCGCACAACGTCAAGCCCAAGCGCGGCCTGCGCGTGGCGCGGATGATCGGCCATATCACGTACCTGTCCGACGAGGACATGGCCGAGAAATTCGGCCGGACGCTGAAGGCCGAGGACATCCGCTTCTCGTTCGACGTCGAGTTCCAGGTGGAAAGCTACCTGCGCTACCAGGGCGACAAGTTCGCCGAATACTTCGACGCCAACACCTACCTGCTGATCACGCGCGCGCTGGACTACTTCGACCCGGCGCTGGCCTTCCAGGGCGACCTGACCAGGACCATGGCGCAGACGCACGCGAAGTTCCTGGTGGTCAGCTTCAGCACCGACTGGCGCTTTGCGCCGAACCGCAGCCGCGAGATCGTCAAGGCGCTGCTCGACAACAAGCGGCAGGTGTCGTACGCCGAGATCGACGCGCCGCACGGCCACGACGCCTTCCTGCTGGAAGACCCGCGCTACCACAACCTGATGCGCGCCTACTACGCGCGCATTGCCGAGGAGATCGGTGCATGAACGCCGCCGCCAATCCCAACATCCTCGCGCTGCGTCCGGACTTTCGCGCGATTGCCCGCTGGGTGGAGCCGAACTCGACCGTGCTGGACGCCGGCTGCGGCGACGGCAGCCTGCTGCGCGTGCTGCAGGACGAGCTGGACGTGAAGGCGTACGGCATCGAGATCCGCGACGAGGAAGTGCTGGCCTGCGCGCAGAAGGGCGTCAACGTGATCCAGCAGAACCTGGAGGGCGGGCTGGCGCTGTTCGAGGACAAGAGCTTCGACACGGTGATCCTGTCCCAGACGCTGCAGACCATCCACAACACGGCCCAGGTGCTGCGCGACACGCTGCGGGTGGGCCGCGAGTGCATCGTCTCGTTTCCGAACTTCGGCTACTGGCCGCACCGGCTGTCGGTGTTCCAGGGCCGCATGCCGGTGTCCGAATCGCTGCCGTACCAGTGGTACAACACGCCCAACGTACGGGTGCTGACGATCCGCGACTTCGAGGAACTGGCGCCCAAGGTGGGCTTGCGCGTGCTGGACCGCGTGGTGATGCACGAGGGCGTGACCGTGAACTGGGGCGTCAACTGGCGCGGCAGCCTGGCGGTGTACCGGGTGGCGGCGGCCTGACCCAGGCGGCGGCCCCGGCACGTCCCTAGCTTGACGCAAGCCTCTGGCGGGCATACCGTACGCAAGTTAGCGAACGATCGTACGTTTTTCCTGCCCGAGGTTGCCCCCATGACATCAGCGCCCCTGCATCCGCTCGACCAAGCCCTGCAACTGGAACCGGCCGGCGAACATCGCTCTCGCGGCCATACCAGCCAGGCCTACTGGAACATGATCGGGCCGTTTGGCGGCGCCACGGCGGCGGTCATGCTGAGCGCCGCGCTGCGCCACCCCGAGCGGCTGGGCGACCCCAGCGCGCTGACCGTCAACTTTGCCGGGCCGATTGCCGAGGGCGCGTTCGAGGTGGTGGCGCGGCCGTCCCGGACCAACCGGTCCACCCAGCACTGGCACCTGGAACTGCTGCAGAACGGCGAGATCACGACCACCGGCAGCGCCGTGTTTGCCGTGCGCCGCGATACCTGGCGCTGTGGCGAGGCGACGATGCCGGCTGTGCCGGCGGCCGATGCGCTGCCCCAGATGGGCGGCTTTGCCCCGGTGAAATGGCTGGGCAGCTACGACATGCGCGCCGTGCGCGGCGCCAAGCCGACGACCGAGCCCGGCACCGAGCATCCGGACAGCCTGACGCAGTTCTGGCTCCGCGACCAGCCGCCGCGCACGCCGGACTACGCCGCCATGGCGGCCTGGTGCGACGCGTTCTACCCGCGCATCTTCCTCAAGCGCGCGGGCTTCGTGCCGGCCGGCACCGTGTCGCTGACCACCTATTTCCACGCCGATGCGGCCACGCTGGCCGCGCTGGGCCACCGCCACGTGCTGGGCAGCGCGCAGGCGCGCGTGTTCCGGCAGGGCTTCTTCGACCAGACCGCCGAGATCTGGAGCCCCGACGGCGACCTGCTGGCCAGCTCGCACCAGATCGTCTACTACAAGGAATGACCCTCAGGCCGGGCGCGCCACGGCGGCTTCGGCCGGCTCGCGCGCCTGGGCCTCGTAGCGGTGCACGGTCCCGCGCATCGCCCAGAGCAGCGCCACGCCGGGCAGCGCCGCGACGACCGTGCCCAGGTAGAACGGCGCCCAGCCCCAGGCTTCGACCATGTAGCCCGACGTCGGGCCCACGTAGACGCGCCCGATCGACGCCAGCGCCGACAGCAGCGCGTACTGCGTGGCCGAGAACGCCCGGTTGCAGAGCGTCATCAGCAGCGCCACGAACGCGGCCGTGCCCATGCCGCCGCAGATGTTTTCCACCGCGATGGTGGCGGCCATCGTCCACAGGTGCGGCGGCGTCACGGCCAGCATCCAGTAGCCCAGGTTCGACCCGGCCTGGAGCAGCCCGAACAGCATTAGCGACCGGTACAGCCCCAGCCGCACCATCAGCGATCCGCCAAACAGCGCGCCCAGGATGGTGGCCGCCAGGCCCAGCGTCTTGTTGACGATGCCGACCTGGCCGGGATCGAAGCCCAGGCCGCGGATCAGGAACGTGGTGGACAGGCTGCCCGCGAAGGCGTCACCAAGCTTGTAGAGCACGATCAGCAGCAGCAGCCACCACGCGCCCTGCCGGCCGAAGAAGTCGCGCAGCGGGCCCAGCACGGCCTCTTCGAGCGAACGCGGCGCGCGCGCCGGCGCATCGGGTTCGGGCGCCCAGAACAGCGTGAGCAGCCCAACCCCCATCAGCCCGGCCATCAGCAGGTACATGTTCGACCAGCCGAGCACGCGGTCCGCCAGATACAGCGCCAGCCCGCCCGACACCAGCATCGCCAGCCGGTAGCCCAGCACCTTGACCGCCGCCCCGGCGCCGCGCTCGGCGGGGCGCAGCACGTCGGTGCTGTAGGCATCGAACACGATGTCCTGCGACGCCGACAGGAAGGCCACCAGCGTGGCCAGCGCGGCCAGCGTCCAGAGGGCCTGCTGCGGCGGGCAGAACGCCATGGCCGCGATGCTGGCCACCAGCCCGAGCTGCGTCACCAGCAGCCAGCCGCGCCGGCGCCCCAGCAGTGGCGGCGTGTAGCGGTCCATCAGCGGGGCCCACAGGAACTTGAAGATATACGCCTGCCCCACCAGCGAGAAGAAGCCGATGGTCTTGATGTCGAGCCCTTCCACGGTCATCCAGGCCTGCAGGGTGCCCGATGTCAGCGCCAGCGGCAGGCCCGAGGCAAAGCCGAGCGTGAGCATGGCGCCGATGCGGCGGTTGCGGAAGATGTCGAGGTAGGTATGGAAATTCATGATGGGGTGGCGCCGGGGCTGGCGTGTATTATTGCATCACCGTCCGCGCCGCCCCGCGGACTTTTCACGTACGCTTGGTGCCGTATCCGCGCCTGCCCGCGCGCCGGCCGCCCGTTCATCCCATCCTGCCCCAGATCATGCGCCAGTCCTGCCTGCGTCCCATGCTCGCCGCCGTGGCCTGTGCCATGGCGCTGCCCGCCCTGGCCCAGGAGGTGGCGCTGGTGGCCGCGCCCGACGACGGCGTGCGCGTGGAGCGCCGCTATTCGAAAGTACGCGAGATCGTGCCGATGGAGGTCATCGACCAGCAGGCCGCCCGCGAGTACGAGCAGGTCAAGCAGGAAGCCATCGCGCGCCGCACGCTGCTGGACGACGACCACCCGCAGGTGCGGCGGCTGCGCGAGATCGGCATCCGGCTGCTGCCGCAGACCGTGCTCTGGAATCCGCGCGCCGGCCGCTGGCCGTGGGAAATCAACGTGATCCGCGCCAAGCAGGTCAATGCGTTCTGCATGCCGGGCGGCAAGATGGCCGTCTACACCGGGCTGCTGGACGACCTGAAGCTGACCGACGACGAAGTGGCCGTGGTGATGGGGCACGAGATTGCCCATGCGCTGGAAGAGCATGCGCGCCAGCGCGCGGCGCAGGCCGAGATCTCGAACCTGGGCGCCAACGTGGTGTCGCAGCTCACCGGGTTTGGCAACCTGGGCAACATGGATATTGGCTCGAACGCCAGGATGCTGTCGCTGCGGTTCTCGCGCGCCGAGGAGACGGAAGCGGACCTGATCGGCATGGATATCGCCGCCCGCGCCGGCTACGACCCCCGCGCGGCCATCACGCTCTGGCAGAAGATGGGCAAGTTCCTGCAGGCCGGCGACGAGTTCACGTCGACCCATCCGTCCGGCCGCACCCGCATCGCCGTGCTGGAGGCGCACATGAAGGAAGTGCTGCCGCTGTACGCCAGCAGCATGAACATGCCGATGGAAAAACTCGCGCCCTACCAGCCGAACATGGCCAACCTGGGCGGCGCGCCGGTCGACGCCGGCGACGAGGACCGCATGCGGCCGCTCAAGCCATGAAAAAACCGGCTCCAAGGAGCCGGTTTTGTTTTGCGGGCCGGGAAGGGGGCGCCTTCCCGCGTCGCCGCCGCGCTCAGGCCGCCAGGCCCGTGGCCTCGTCGGCGCCGATGCGCACGTTCATGCACTGCACGGCCGCGCCGGCGGCACCCTTGCCCAGGTTGTCCAGGCGCGCCACCAGGTTGAGCTGGTCGGCGTTGCCGAACACGAACAGGTCCACGCGGTTGGTGTCGTTGCTGCCCTGGACGTCGAAGAAGCCCTTGTCCAGGTTCTCGTCGCTGTTGTACGGGTGCACGCGCACGAACTGCTCGCCTTCGTAGTGCTTGCGGTAGATGTCCAGGATGGCCTCGGCATCGGCCTTGCGCGACAGCAGCGACGGGTACACCGGCACCGTCACCGACAGGCCCTTCAGGAAGTTGCCGACGATCGGGTTGAAGATCGGCGCCCGCGCCAGCTCGCCCTGCACGCGCATTTCCGGCAGGTGCTTGTGCGCCAGGCCCAGCGCGTACGGACGCGGGCTCATCAGCTTCGGGTTACCGCCGGCCTCGAACTCGGCAATCATCGACTTGCCGCCGCCGCTGTAGCCGGTCAGCGAGAACGCCGAGACCGGGTAGTCGGCCGGCATCAGCCCGGCTTCCACCAGCGGACGCACGGCCAGCACGAAGGCGCTGGCGTGGCAGCCCGGCACCGCGATGCGGTTGCTGGCGCGGATCTTGTCGCGCTGGCCGCGCGTCAGCTCGGGCAGGCCATACGCCCAGTCGTCGGCGGTGCGGAACGCCGTGCTGGCGTCGATCACGCAGGTATCGGGATTCGTGACCAGCGAGACGGCCTCGCGCGAGGCAACGTCCGGCAGGCACAGGAAAGAGACATCCGAGGCGTTCAGGAAGCGTGCGCGCTCCTGCGGGTCCTTGCGCTTGTCATCGGCAATGCGCAGCAGCTCAACATCGGAGCGACCCGAGAGATAGTCAAGCAGCCGGAGACCCGTGGTGCCTTCCTGACCATCGACGAACACTTTGAAAACCATGGCGGACTCACTGTGAAAAATGCGAAGAGTCTCCTGTCCTGGGGGGCGGAGAACCTGCATTGTAGCGAGGTTGGGGGCCGGACGTGGGGTTTACGCCAAAACCGCCGTTGCGATCTGGCGCAGTTCCGTCGTGGCGAAAAATCGCCAAGTCGGTTCCGCACCCGGACCTGCTGGAGGAACTGCGCTCCATCCGACGCATGACGCAGTTACGGCCACCCGCCGGCCGCCGCGCCAGGGGTCACGCCGGCATCACAACGGAAAATCGTAGTCGATCGACAGCGGCGCGTGGTCGCTGAACTTCTCGTCCTTGTAGATGGCGCAGGCCTTGGCCGTGGCGGCGATCCTGGCGGTTGCCAGGTGGTAATCGATACGCCACCCGACGTTCTTGGCGTAGGCCTGGCCGCGGTTGCTCCACCACGTGTACTGCTCGGGGCGCGGGTCGAGCTGGCGGAAGACGTCGACGTACCCGTGGCTGTCGAACAGCGCGCCGATCCACGCACGCTCCTCGGGCAGGAAGCCGGAGTTCTTCAGGTTGCCCTTCCAGTTCTTGATGTCGATTTCCTTGTGCGCGATGTTGACGTCACCGCACAGCACGATCTCGCGGCCAGTGGCCTTGAGCTGGAGCAGGTGGGGCAGGAACGCTTCCATGAATCGGAATTTCGCCAGTTGGCGTTCCTCGCCGCTGGACCCGGACGGCACATAGACCGAGATCACCGCAAGGTGCGGATACTGCACCTCGACGTAGCGGCCTTCGGCGTCGAACTCGGCGCAGCCGAACCCGGTCACCACGCGCTCCGGTTGGTGGCGCGTGTACAGGCCCACGCCGCTGTAGCCCTTCTTCTCGGCGTAGTGGAAGTAGCCGTGATAGCCATGTGGCGCCAGGAAGGCGTCGGTCATGTCGGCCTGCTGGGCCTTCAGTTCCTGCACGCAGACCATGTCCGCGTCCTGCTTGCCCATCCAGTCGAAGAAGCCCTTCTTGTGGGCCGAGCGGATGCCGTTGAGGTTGGCGCTGATAATCCGTAACATCTCGGGAAATTTTGAATTCAGAGAGAAAAGATGACGCAGCAGACGACGCCGGATGCCCTGAGCCAGACCTTCATCCGCTTTGCGCTGGACGCGGGCGTGCTGTCCTTTGGCGAATTCGTGACCAAGGCCGGCCGCAAGTCGCCGTATTTCTTCAACGCCGGGCTGTTCAACCAGGGCGCGATGCTGGGCCAGGTGGCGCAATTCTACGCGAAGACCCTGATCAACTCGGGCGTGCAGTTCGACGTGCTGTTCGGGCCGGCCTACAAGGGCATCACGCTGGCATCGGCCACGGCGGTGGCGCTGGCCGGCATGGGCCGCGACGTCGGGTTTGCCTACAACCGCAAGGAAGCCAAGGACCATGGCGAAGGCGGCACGCTGGTTGGCGCGAAGCTGCAGGGCAAGGTGGTGATCGTCGACGACGTGATCTCGGCCGGCACCTCGGTGCGCGAGTCGATGCAGATGATCCGCGCGGCCGGCGCGGAGCCGGCGGCGGTGCTGATCGCGCTGGACCGCATGGAAAAGAGCGGCACCGCCGACGACATCGGCACCCATTCGGCCGTCCAGGACGTGCAGCGCGAGTACGGCGTGCCGGTCATCGCCATCGCCACGCTCAAGGACCTGCTGGCGTACCTGGATGCCTCGCAGGACCCCGCGTTGGGGAACTCTCGTGACGCTGTCGCGGCCTATCGTCAGAAGTACGGCGTCTGACCTGGAACCAGGCCCCGCACGGGGCCTTTTTCTTTGGTGGACGAAACATTCCCGGCGGTCATTCAGCGGAGCAACGGCGTGGCGACAAAACGCGTGGCGCGGCAAGGCGCGGCGAAGGCAAGGACGGAAACAACGGACGTGAGCGGGCAGGCGCGGCCCCCCAGGCAGGCGATCCAGCGCGAAGTGGGCGCCCAGGTGCCGCCACCGCAGGATTCCGCGCCCGCCGCGGCCACGCCGGCCGAGGCGAAACGCCCCGCGCGCCGCAAGGCCGCGCTACCGCTGGAACACTGCGCGCCGGACGCGCCGCCGCACGAGGGTCCCGCCCACGAGGCCTATGCCATCCGCGCGCTCGTGCTGCAGGGCGGCGGGGCGCTGGGGTCGTACCAGGCCGGCGTCTACCAGGGGCTGGCCGAGGGCGGCATCCATCCGAACTGGGTGGCGGGCATCTCGATCGGCGCGCTGAACGCGGCGGTGATCGCCGGCAATCCGCCCGAGACGCGCGTGGCGCAGCTTCGCGCGTTCTGGGAATACATCTGCGCCCAGCCGTGGCTCCCGGGGCTGCCGCTGGACCTGCTGACGGAAGCCGCGCCGCTGTGGCCGGAGCCGATGCGCGTCTGGTTCGACAGCCTCAACGCCACGCGCGCGCTGCTGGAAGGCCAGCGCGGCTTCTTCTCGCCGCGCGCCATCACGGACCTCTGGGCGCGCTTCGACGATCCGGGCAGCGCCAGCTACTACGACACCGCGCCGCTCAAGGCCACGCTCGAACGGTTTGTCGATTTCGACCGGGTCAACCGGCCCAGGGAGATGCGGGTGTCGGTGGGCGCGGTGAACGTGCGCACCGGCAACTTCGCGTACTTCGACAACACGCGCATGACGCTGCGGGCCGAGCATTTCATGGCGTCGGGCGCGCTGCCGCCCGGTTTTCCGGCCGTGGAGATCGATGGCGAGTACTACTGGGACGGCGGGCTGGTCTCGAACACGCCGCTGCAGGAGGTGCTGGCCGCCCAGCCGCGGCGCGACGCACTGATCTTCCAGGTCGATCTCTGGAGCGCGCGCGGCAAGCTGCCGCACAACCTGCTGGACGTGGCCGAGCGCCAGAAGGACATCCAGTATTCCAGCCGCACCCGCGCAATCACCGACTACATGCGCGAGCAGCAGAACTACCGCCGGATGCTCAGCGAGCTGATGGCGCTGGTGCCGCCCTCAAAGCGCGACGACCCGTGGTTCCGCCGCGCCGCCGACCACGCCTGCGACGCGCGCCGCAACGTGATCCAGCTCATCTACCGCGACAAGACCTTCGAAGGCAGCGCCAAGGACTACCAGTTTGGCGTGTTGACGATGCACGAGCACTGGTCCAGCGGGCTCGACGATATCCGCGACACGTTGAAGCACCCCCACTGGCTGGCGATGCCCAGCGCCGAGCGCCCGTTCGTCACCCACGACGTGCATCGCGGCAACGGCGACACCTGACGCGCGCCGCTACTCGACGACCACCTTGGCCAGTTCCGGCTTGGGTGGCGGGTAGTCGGGCCGCAGTTGGTCAAAGGTGGTCTTGAGGATGTCCGCGACCACCAGGTTGCGGTGGCTCTTCGAATCGGCCGGGACGATGTACCACGGGCTCTGCGGCGTGGCCGTGGCCGCGATGGCGTCCTCGTAGGCGCGCTGGTACTCCTTCCAGAACTTGCGCTCGGCCAGGTCCTGCATGTCGAACTTCCAGTGCTTTTGCGGATCGGCAATGCGCTGCTCCAGCCGCTGCTTCTGCTCGTCCTTCGAAATGTGCAGGAAGCACTTGACGATCGTGGTGCCCGTTTCCACCAGCATTTGCTCGAACTCGCGGATCTGCCGGTAGCGGCGCTTGCATTCTTCGTCGTCGATCCAGCCATGCACGCGCGTGATCAGCACGTCTTCGTAGTGGCTGCGGTTGAAGATCACGATCTCGCCCTTGCGCGGCACCTGCGCGTGCACGCGCCACAGGTAGTCGCGCGCCAGTTCCTCGGGTGTCGGCGACTTGAAGCTGGCGATGCGGATGCCCAGCGGATCGAAGCTGCGGAACACCGATCGCACGGTGCCGTCCTTGCCGCTGGTATCCATCCCCTGCAGCACGATCAGCAGCTTGTGCCGGTGCTCGGCGTAGAAGACGTCCTGCACGGCATCGAGCTGCTGGGCCAGCTCTCCCAGCCGCGCCTCGTCGGAAGCCTTGCTGCCCGTGGACAGCGGCTTGCCGCCCGCGTCGAAGTTCGCCAGCTTGAACCCCTTGCCGGCGGTGATACGAAAATCGTCCAGCGTCATGCGCGCTCCCGGTGACCGTGCGTTCGATCCGCCATGGTCGGGCAAGCCGCTGGTGGCGTCAATCGCCGAGCGCGTCGAGGTCGATGGTGCCGTCGAACACCGTGGTGGCGGGGCCGGTCATCTGCACGGGCTGGCCGGGGCCTTGCCAGGCGATGGTCAGGTCGCCGCCGTGGGTGTGGACCTTGACCGGCGAATCGAGCAGGCCGCGCTGGATGCCGGCCACCACGGCCGCGCAGGCGCCCGTGCCGCAGGCCAGCGTCTCGCCGGCGCCGCGCTCGAAGACGCGCAGGTTGATCGTGTGGCGGTCGGCGATGGCCATGAAGCCCGCGTTGACGCGGTTCGGGAACGCCTTGTGGTGCTCGATGACCGGGCCGTCCTGCAGCACGGGAAACTGCTCGACGTCGTCCACCACCTGCACCGCGTGCGGGTTGCCCATCGACACGGCCGAGATCCATTCGGTACGGCCGTTGATCTCCAGGCCGTAGAGCGTGTCGGCGCCTTCGGTGCGCGTGGGCAGGCCGTCGGGCAGGAACGGTACGCGCGCCGGCGTCAGTTCCGGCGCGCCCATGTCCACGGTGACCTGCCCGTCGTCCTGCAGCGTCAGCGTGATCACGCCGTTCATCACCTCCACGCGCACCGAGCGCTTGTCGGTCATGCCCTTGTCGGTGACAAAGCGTACGAAGCAGCGGGCGCCGTTGCCGCAGTGCTCCACCTCGCCGCCATCGGCATTGAAGATCCGGTAGCGGAAGTCGACGTCGTCGCGTGACGATTGCTCCACAATCAGGATCTGGTCGGCACCGATGCCGAAGTGGCGGCTGGCCAGCGCGCGCCATTGGGCTTCGGTCAGGTCGAGCTTCTGGTGGATGCCGTCCAGCACGATGAAATCGTTGCCGGCGCCGTGCATCTTGGTGAACTGGAGTTTCATGGTGCCGATTGTAGTCAGTAGATGTCCGGTTCGCCGGGCGGCCGGTGCTTGAAGCGCTTGTGCACCCAGTAGTAGTCGGCCACGCGCGGGCGGATGGCTTCCTCGAAGAAGGCGTTCATGCGGCGCGTGTCGTCGGTCACGCTCTCGCCGGGGTAGTTGTCCCACGGCGGCAGCAGGTGCAGCACGTAGCCCTGGTAGTCGGGCAGCTGCTCGGTATAGATCGGCACCACCTTGGCGCCGGCCAGCCGCGCCAGCCGCGACACCGCAGTCAGCGTCAGCGCCTGCACGCCGAAGAACGGCACGAACTCGGAGTCGCGCTCGCCAAAATCCATGTCCGAGATCAACTGCAGGGCCTCGCCCTTCTTGAGCACGCGCAGGATGTTCCGCACGCTGTCATTGCGCGAGATCATGTTGGCGCCAAAGCGGCCGCGCGCCACTTTCAGGAAGTCGTCGAACAGCTTGTTCTTCTGCACGGTGTACAGCGACGCGCCCGAGCGGCCCACGTGGTCGCGCAGGTGCATGGTCAGCCGGATGGCGCCCGCTTCCAGCCCGGACAGGTGCAGCGTCACGAGGATGTGGGGCTGGCCGTCCAGCGCCAGCAGGTTGCCGTGATCCTTGATCTGGACCAACTCGCGCATCTTGGCCTCGCCGCAGGTCCAGAAGATGCCGCCTTCGGCAAAGCTGCGGAACACCTTGCGGTAGCTCTCGCGCGCCAGCGCGTCGATCTCGGCGTCGCTGTGGTCCGGGAAGCACAGGCGCAGGTTGGCGCGGACCACCTCGCGGCGCGGGTTCGGCACCAGGTAGAGGACGCTGCCGAGCGCCTCGCCAAAGCGGGCCACAAAGGCGTAGGGAAGTTTGCCCAGCACCGTCAACAGGCCGATGCCGAGCCAGGTAAGAAAGCGGCTCATTGATTCTCGTCGTTGGTGACCGCCGCGCCGGCGTCGGCCATGGCGGGCGGCAGTCCGGCGCCGGCCGGATGCTTGTAGCGGTTATAGCCCCACAGGTACTGGGTCGGATCGATCGCGATCAACTGCTCGATCGCGGCGTTGATCGCGGCCGATGCCTGCGCGGGGTCGTCGGGCAGCATGCCGCCGTCGCACAGCACCCGCAGGTGGCCCCGGTAGCCCACGCCGCGCGGCAGGCGCTCGGCAAAGACGGCGACGATCGGCGCGCGTGTCAGTTGCTGCAGCCGGTGCACCAGCGTCATCGAATAGGCCGGCTTGCCATAGAACGGCGCCCAGGTGCCCTCGCCGGCACTTGGCACCTGATCGGGCAGGATGCCGACCGCTTCGCCGCGCTTGAGCGCCTTGACCAGCATCCGCACGCCGCGCGGCGTGGCGGGCGCCATGGCGATGTCCTGCCGCGTGCGCATCCGCTCGATGAACTCGCGCAGCCACGGCTGGTGGGGCGGCTTGAACAGGCACGTGACGCGGCGCGTCAGCGCGTGGTGCTGGGGCAGCACCTCGAAGCAGCCCAAGTGCGGGGTCAGGATGATCACGCCGTTGCCGGCCGCGCCGAGCCGGCCGGTCTCGGCCCACATCGCGTCGAAGCCGTCGGTGCGCACCGTCAGCTTGCGGCGGCTCCAGAAGTACGGCATCTCCATGATGAGCCGGCCGGTGTGGCGCGCGGACTCGGCGATCATCGCGTCGGTCGCCTGCGGGTAGGCGTGCCGGAAATTCTCCACGAGCCGGCGCCCGTAGCGGCCGGGCAGGCGGGCCACCAGCAGTCCCAGGGCGCCGCCAATTGCGTGCAGCAGCCGCAGGGGCAGGCGGGAAATGAGCCAGAACAGGAAGGTCATGTCGATCGCAAAATCGGCCGATAAAGCAGAGGCATCAGAAAAACCTGAATCGCCGCAAGGGCATTCGAAAACCGCCAGCCGGTGCGGCCGTTAATCCGTTCAGCACGGCAGGCTGCAACAGATGCGGCAGGCCGGTATAATACCCGCCATCGCCGAGTTAACTGACAACTTGCGGGGCGATGCCGCTCTACCCGGGTGGCCTGAAAATACCGCTAAAGCGTCGCCGCACCGTTTCAAAGGGTGGCACGCAATAGCCAACCTGGAGAAACCAGATCGTGTCGAACGATTTCCTCTTTACTTCGGAATCTGTCTCCGAAGGCCATCCCGACAAAGTCGCTGACCAGATTTCGGACGCTGTCCTGGACGCCATCCTGTCCCAGGACAAGTACGCCCGTGTGGCGGCCGAGACCCTTTGCAATACCGGCCTCGTGGTGCTGGCAGGCGAAATCACCACGACCGCGAATGTCGACTACATCCAGGTCGCCCGCGACACCATCAAGCGCATCGGCTACGACAACACCGACTACGGCATCGACTACAAGGGCTGTGCCGTGCTGGTGGCGTACGACAAGCAGTCGCCCGACATCGCCCAGGGCGTGGACCGCGCCTCGGACGACTACCTGAACCAGGGCGCTGGCGACCAGGGCCTGATGTTCGGCTACGCCTGCGACGAGACGCCGGAACTGATGCCGTTCCCGATCTACTACTCGCACCGCCTGGTGGAGCGCCAGTCGCAGTTGCGCCGCGACGGCCGCCTGCCCTGGCTGCGCCCGGATGCCAAGTCGCAGGTGACCGTGCGCTACGTGGACGGCCGCCCGCACAGCGTGGACACCGTGGTGCTGTCGACCCAGCACTCGCCGGACATCTCGCAGGCGCAGATCCGCGAAGCCGTGATCGAGGAAATCATCAAGCCGGTGCTGCCGGCCGACATGCTCAAGGACACCAAGTACCTGGTGAACCCGACCGGCCGGTTCGTGATTGGCGGCCCGCAGGGCGACTGCGGCCTGACCGGCCGCAAGATCATCGTCGACACGTACGGCGGTGCCTCGCCGCACGGCGGCGGCGCGTTCTCGGGCAAGGACCCGTCGAAGGTGGACCGCTCGGCCGCCTACGCCGCCCGCTACGTGGCCAAGAACGTGGTGGCCGCCGGCCTGGCGCGCCAGTGCCAGGTGCAGGTCAGCTACGCGATCGGCGTGGCCCGGCCGATCAACGTCACCGTGTACACGGAAGGCACCGGCAAGATCTCCGACGAGAAGATTGCCGAACTGGTGCTGGAGCACTTCGACCTGCGTCCGAAGGGCATCGTGCAGATGCTGGACCTGCTGCGCCCGATCTACGAGAAGACCGCCGCCTACGGCCACTTTGGCCGCGAGGAGCCGGAGTTCTCGTGGGAAGCCACCGACAAGGCCGCCGCGCTGCGCGCCGCCGCCGGCCTGTAAGCGCCTGGGCGCCTGAGCGCCAGGCCACCCGCCGGTCCGCCGGCTGCGGTGGCCGACGACCCCGCCGGTCCCCTGGGACCCGCGGGGTTTTTTGTTGCCCCGGCGCCACGCGGGCGGCGACGCCCGTGCGGAGTAGAATCCGGTCAACCTGAATTCGAGATTCAAGACACTGCCATGGCCCTGGACCTGATCCGCACCCAGCCCTATACCGACTGGTCACCCGAGGTAGCGCCCGAGACGCGTGCCGCGCTGCGCCGGGATCTGGAGCAGGGTGCCGTGCTGTACTTCCCGCACCTGCGGTTCCAGTTCCAGCCGGGCGAGGAACGCTTTCTCGACCCGCGCTACTCGGACGGCAAGTCGAAGAACATCAACCTGCGCGCCGACGAGCGGGCCGTGCGCGGCGCGGCCGGCACCGAGCAGGACCTGGCCGACCTGTACAGCCTGATCCACCGCTACGCCACGTCGAGCGAGTCGCTGATCCATGCGCTGTTTCCCGAGTACGCGGGGCATATGACGCGCGCGGGCACGTCGCTGCGGCCCAGCGAGATTGCCGGCCGCCCGGTGAGCTGGCGCAAGGACGACACGCGGCTGCACGTGGACGCCTTCCCGTCCAATCCGATGCTCGGCAAGCGGCTGTTGCGCGTGTTCCACAACATCGATCCCGAGGCGCCGCGCGTGTGGCGCGTGGGCGAGCCGTTCGGAGATTTCGCGCAGAAGTTCGTGCCCAGGACCCACGGCATGTGGCCCGGGCAGGCATGGCTGATGAAGACGCTGCACATCACCAAGCGCGCGCGCAGCGAGTACGACCACCGGATGCTGCAGCTTCACGACCTTGCCAAGGCCGACCTGGACTACCAGAAGACCGTGCCGCAGCAGGAATTCCACTTCCCGCCGGGCGCCACCTGGATCGTGTTCAGCGACCAGTTGCTGCACGCGGCCATGCGCGGCAAGGCGATGATGGAGCAGACGATCTACCTGGACCCGGCCGCCATCGGCGACCGGACCCATTCGCCGGAAGCGGTGCTGTCCCGCATGCTGGGCCGGCCGATGCTGGCGGCCTGAGCGCCGGCCCCGCGCGGGGCTAGCGCATCAGCAGCTTGAGCATCGACGCGAACCTTGCGCCATAGGGCGGCTTGAGCAGCCCGGCGCCGTTGAGCCCGGACTGGTAGAACACGGGCTTGAGCTTCGAGAACGTCTCGAAGCCGGCCTGGCCGTGATAGCAGCCCATCCCGCTCGGCCCCACGCCGCCAAACGGCAGGCCGTCCTGCGCGATGTGGAACAGCGTGTCGTTGACGGTCACGCCGCCGGCCACGGTCTGCCGCATCACGCGGTCCACCACGTCGCCCCCCTTGTCGAACACATACAGCGCCAGCGGGCGCGGCCGCGCGTTGACGTACGCGAGGGCGTCGTCCAGGCTGGCGTATCCCACCACCGGCAGCACCGGCCCGAAGATTTCCTCCTGCATCACGCGCAGGTCGTCCGGCACATCGGCCAGCAGCACGGGCGGCAGGCGCCGCGCGGCGGCGTCGGGCGCGGCATCGGTCAGCGGCACCACGCGGGCGCCGGCGGCCTGCGCGGCGTCCACCAGCGACACCAGGCGGTCGAAATGCCGCGGGCTGATGATGCTCGTGTAGTCGGGGTTGCGGGCGATGTCGGGGTAGAGCCGCGTCACCACGCGGCGCGCGGCGTCGATCAGGCGGTCGCGCTGGGCGTCGGGCACCAGCACGTAATCGGGCGCGATGCAGGTCTGGCCGGCGTTGAGCAGCTTGCCCACCAGGATGCGCTCCACGGCGCGCTCGAAATCGGCACCCGGGCCGATGATCGCGGGCGACTTGCCGCCCAGTTCCAGCGTCACCGGCGTCAGGTTGGCGGCGGCGGCCTTCATCACGTGATGGCCGACACTCGTCGAGCCCGTGAACAGCAGGTGGTCGAACGGCAGCGCGGTGAACGCGGCGGCCATGTCGGCATCGCCATTGACCACGGCCACCTCGTCGGGCGCGAACGACGCCTGCACCAGCCGCGCGAACAGCTCGGAAAACGCCGGCGTGTACTCGGACAGCTTGATCATGGCCCGGTTGCCCGCCGCCAGCGCGCCGGTCAGCGGCCCGATGGTCAGGTAGAGCGGGTAGTTCCATGGCACGACGATGCCGACCACGCCCAGCGGCTGGGGCATCAGGCGCGACTTGCCGGGCTGGAACCAGAGACCGGTCTTCGCCCGGCGCACGCGCATCCAGCGCTTGCCGTGCCGCAGTGCGTCATCGATGCCGGACAGGCTCGGAAACACTTCCAGCAGCGCCGTTTCCTGGCGCGGCCGATTGGTGAAATCGGCATGGATGGCCGCGGCGATGGCGTCGTGGTGATCGCGCACCAGCGCCTTGAGCCGGCGCAGCCGGTCGGCGCGCAGCGTCCAGGCCGGCGCCTGGTCGTGGCGCGATGCCGCGTGCATGGCGTTGAACACCGTGGACATGGCGGGCACTTCTCTCATCGGCGGTCTCCTCGTTGGCGCGACCCGTATTCCATGGGCCATCGCGCACCATATGCCAGCCCGCCCGTTATATCAATGGAGGATGGCTCCCAAACGCCGGCGTGCGGCAGCGCGCGCGGGCGGCGCGGGTGTCGGGGTTGCCCCGCTTCACCCGGCTGGCGGCAGCGCCTAAACTGGATTTTTCCCGGCATGGTCCGCCGGGGCAGGGCACCGGCACCGGGCACACGCGGGGAGACAGATGGAAACGACTTTCGACTATCTCGTGGTGGGGGCCGGATCGGCCGGCTGCGCGCTGGCGGGCCGGCTGGCCGACAGCGGCGCCGACAGCATCGCGCTGCTGGAAGCCGGCGCGCACGACCACCATGTGCTGGTACGCACACCTGCCGGTTGCGCGGCCATGCTGCCGCGCGCCGGCGCACGCAACTACGGCTTCCAGACGGTGCCGCAGGCCGGCCTGGCGGGGCGGCGGGGCTTCCAGCCGCGCGGACGCGGGCTGGGCGGGTCGTCGGCCATCAACGCGATGATCTACATGCGCGGGCGCCCGGCCGACTACGACGACTGGGCAGCCGCCGGCTGCGACGGCTGGTCGTGGGACGACGTGCTGCCGTACTTCCGCCGCGCCGAATGCAACGAGCGCGTGGCCGGCCATGACGACGATCCGCTGCACGGCGGCACCGGCCCGCTGCACGTGAGCGACCTGCGCTCGCCGAATCCGTTCGGTCAGCATTTCATCGATGCCGCGCAGATGGCGGGCATCGTGCGCAACGACGACTTCAACGGCGAGGAACAGGAGGGCGCGGGCTGGTTCCAGGTGACCCAGCACAACGGCGAACGCTGGAACGCTGCCCGGGCCTACCTGCACGGCGGCAACGCGCGCGACCGGCACTGCAACGGCGGGCGCAGCCATCTGCATGTGATGACGGGCATGCAGGTGCTGCGCATCCTGTTCGAGCACCGGCGCGCGGTGGGCGTGCTGGCCTGGCGCGACGGCCAGGAGGTGGTGCTGCGCGCGCGCCGCGAGGTCATCGTGTCGGCCGGCGCGTTCGGATCGCCGCAACTGCTGATGGCGTCGGGCGTGGGGCCGGCCGCGCACCTGCGCGAGCACGGCGTGGCGGTGGTGCACGACCTGCCCGGCGTGGGCGGCAATCTGCAGGACCACCTGGACGTGATCGTCCACAAGCGCGTGGCGGCGCCGGAACTGTTCGGCGTGTCGCTGGGCGGCGCGCGGCGGCTGATCGGCGAATGGCTGCGCTACCGGCGCGACCGCAGCGGCATGATGACGTCGAACTTCGCCGAGGCCGGCGCGTTCGTACGCAGCCGGCCGGGGCTGCCCGAGCCGGACCTGCAGCTGCACTTCGTGATCGGCATGGCCGACGACCATATGCGGCGCGTCAACCTGGGCCATGGCTATTCGTGCCACGTCTGCGTGCTGCGCCCGCGCAGCCGGGGCGAGGTGCGGCTGGCATCCGCCGACATGCGCGACGCGCCGCGCATCGATCCGCGCTACCTGTCCGATCCGCAGGACATGGATGACCTGCTGGAGGGGCTGCGCATCGTGCGCCGCATCGTCACGCAGCCACCGCTGGCCCGCTTCGGCGGCCGGGAGCTGTATTCCGACGCATTGCGGCTGGATGGCACCGACGACGACACCGCGCGCGCCTGGATCCGCGAGCACGCCGACACGATCTACCACCCGGTGGGCACCTGCCGCATGGGCATGGACGCGCTGGCGGTGGTGGACCCTCAGTTGCGCGTACGCGGCGTCGAGGCGCTGCGCGTGGTCGACGCTTCGATCATGCCGACACTGATCGGCGGCAACACCAACGCCCCCGCCATCATGATCGGCGAACGCGCCCACGATCTGATCCGCTACGCACCACACGTGACGCTACGGATCAGGGAGGCGGCGGTGGCGGATTGAGGGTTGGGGGTTTTTTCCCGCACGCGGGGGAAGGGGCTAGCGGTGCAAACCGCGACTAGTCGGCAAGCAGACGCTCAACGCCCTCACCCCCAGCCCCTCTCCCGCTGGCGCGGGAGAGGGGAGCAAACCAGCGGTCGACGCCCAGTCTGAAGCCCCATTTTTTCTCCCCTCTCCCGCACGCGGGAGAGGGGCCGGGGGAGAGGGCTAGCGGTGCAAACCGCGACCAGTCGGCAAGCAGAGGCTCAACGCCCTCACCCCCAGCCCCTCTCCCGCTGGCGGGAGAGGGGAGCAAACCAGCGGTCGATGCCCAGTCTGAAGTCGGACGCCCAGTCTGAAGCCTGTGTGTTGTCTCCCCTCTCCCGCACGCGGGAGAGGGGCCGGGGGAGAGGGCCAGCGGTGCAAATCGCGACCCGTCACCCGTCACCCCCGCATCTGGAACTGTCCCACCATGTCGCGCAGGCGGCCGGCCTGTTCGTCCAGCGATTGCGCGGCGGCGGCGGCTTCTTCGACCAGGGCGGCGTTTTGCTGCGTGACCTGGTCCATCTGGCCGACGGCGTGGCCGACCTGGTCGATGCCGGCGCTCTGTTCCTGCGAGGCGGCCGAGATCTCGGCGATGATGTCGGACACGCGCTTTACGGCCTGGCGGATGTCGGTCATGGTCTTGCCGACTTCCTCGGCCTGCGTGGAGCCGGTGCGTACCGTGTCCACCGACGCCTCGATCAGTTCCTTGATCTCCTTGGCCGCGCTGGACGACCGCTGCGCCAGGCTGCGCACCTCGCCGGCCACCACCGCGAAGCCGCGGCCCTGTTCGCCGGCGCGTGCTGCTTCCACGGCGGCGTTGAGCGCCAGGATGTTGGTCTGGAAGGCGATGCCCTCGATCAGGTTCGTGATCTCGGCGATGCGCTCCGAGCTGGTGCTGATGGCGCCCATCGTGCCCACCATCTGCTGCACCGAATGGTTGCCTTCGTCGGCCACCAGCGCGGCGTTCGATGCCAGCGACGACGCCTGGCGCGCGTTCTCGGCGTTCTGCCGCACGGTGGCGGTCAGTTGCTCCATGCTCGACGCGGTTTCTTCCAGCGACGCGGCCTGCTGCTCGGTGCGCGACGACAGGTCGACGTTGCCCGCCGCGATCTGCGCCGCCGCCACGCTGACCGAATCGGTCGAGCGCCGCACTTCGCGCAGCGTGCCGGCCACGCGGTCGATCAGCGCGTTGAAGGACTGCGCGGTCAGGCCGATCTCGTCGAGCCGGTCCACCGGCGCGCGGTGGTCCAGGTCCAGCGTCTGGCTGACGTGGGCCAGCGTGCCCTGGATTTCCGCCAGGCTGCCGCGGATGCGACGGTACAGGCCCAGCGCCAGGAACGCGGTCAACGCCACGGCGATGACGATCACGGCCGAGAACACGCGCACCGACGTCTGGTGCCGTGCCTTGTTGTGGGCCACGGCCTCGTCGCCGAGCCTGGTGTTGTATTCCAGGTGTTCGTCGAGCGCCTTGCGGACGGCCGACGACGCTACGTGCACCGGGCCGCTGGTAATCATCTGCTGGGTCGCCTCGAAATCGTTGTTGCGCGATTTCTCCAGGAACGGGCCGAACTGGTCGCGGTACGCCTTCATGGCCGCGCGGTCGGCTTCCAGCAGCTTGCGGTCGGTGTCGTCGGAGATGTCGTCGCGCTCGTACTTGGCCAGCAGCGCGTCAAAGCGCTGGTTGGCCTTGTCGAGCATGGCCTCGGCGTCGGCCTTGGCCTTGATGTCGGCCGTCATCGCATGGCGGTAGAGCGATACGCGGACGCTGGCCAGCGCGCCGCTGAGGTTGTTCAGGTCGCGCACGCTGGCGAGCGTGTTGTCGTTGAAGTATTCGAAGCGTTCTTCGGACTCGTTCATCTGCCAGATACCGCCAAGGCCGACGAACAACAGGGCGAGTAATGCCAGGGACAACGTGAGAAGCAGGCGTTTGCTGATATTCATGAGGGGGTGGCGGCCCGCGTTGCTTGGCGGGGCCGTCCGTTGTGGGCGACTTGGTTTTCGCAGGCGGGCGGGGAGCCCGTCGCCACAACGTTTACGGCAGGGGCCGTCACTGCTGAAGCGGCCCATGGTGCCTTGCAGCAACCGCTGTGCGATTTCCGCACAGCGGTGCCGCCGGCGCCCTTCAGGCCGGCCAGGCGCGCGTTGCGATGCGCTGTAGGGTGGCGTTATCGGCATCCAGCGTGCCGAACACGCGGCCGTGCTGGCGGCCCAGGCGGCTGGCGACGAACTGCGCCGCCGACTCCGGATGCGCGTGCGCGATCATCAGCGCGGCCTGCGCGGTCAGCACCAGCCCCTGCGCCAGGCGGCGGGCGCTGCCTTCGAGCGATTCCGCCGGGCCGTGCAGCATGGCCTGCAGCGACGCCAGTTCGGCCCGCACCGCCGCGTCGCCGTTGGACAGCCGCGCAAGGTCCTGCAAGACCCGCGCGCCGTCGTCGGGATTGCGCTGTAGCGCGCGCAGCACATCCAGGCACATGATGTTGCCCGAGCCTTCCCAGATCGAATTGACCGGCGCCTCGCGGTACAGCCGCGCCATCGGGCCTTCCTCCACGTAGCCGTTGCCGCCCCAGACCTCCATGGCCTCGCCGGTGGCTTCCAGCGCGCGCTTGCAGATCCAGAACTTGGCGGCCGGCGTCATCACGCGCTTCCAGGCGGCGGCCAGCGGGTCGGCGTCGGTGTGCTCGAACGCGTGGGCCAGCGCCATCATCATCTGCGTGGCGGCCTCGGATTCCAGCGCCAGGTCCGCCAGCACGTTGCGCATCAGCGGCTGGTCGGCCAGCAGGCGGCCGAATGCCATGCGATGGCGCGCGTGGTGCAGCGCCTGCACCAGCCCGGCCCGCAGCAGCGCGGCGCTGCCGATCACGCAGTCGAGCCGGGTGTTGGTGGCCATCTCGATGATGGTCGGGATGCCGCGGCCCTCCTCGCCGATCAGGATGCCCGTGGCGCCGCGGAATTCCACCTCGCTGCTGGAATTGGAGCGGTTGCCGAGCTTGTCCTTGAGCCGCTGGATCAGGATGAGGTTCTTGCTGCCGTCGTCGCGGAAGCGCGGCACGAAGAAGCACGACAGCGGGCCGTCGGCCGCGCCCATCCGCGCGACGACCAGGTGCGCGTCGCACATCGGCGCCGAGAAGAACCATTTGTGGCCGGTCAGCGCATATTCGGCCCCGCGCCCGTCGCCGCGTACCGGCAGCGCCACCGTGGTGTTGGCGCGCACGTCGGAGCCGCCCTGTTTCTCGGTCATGCCCATGCCGATCATCACGGCCGTCTTGTCGCGCCAGGGCAGGTCGCGGGCGTCGTGCCCGGTATCGAACAGCCGCGGCGCCAGGTCGCCAAACAGCGCCGGCTCCTTGGACAGCACCGGGATGCTCGCAAACGTCATCGTCGTGGGGCACAGCGAGCCCGATTCCACCTGGGCCTGCAGGAAGTAGCCGGCGGTGCGCGCTGCCCAGGCGCCGGGGCGCGGCTGCGCGAACGGCAGCGCCTGCAACTGCTGGCTGCGCAGCAGCGCCAGCAACTGGTGCCAGGCGGGATGAAACTGCACGGTGTCGATGCGCTCGCCGGTGCGGCTGTGGGTGTGCAGCTCGGGCGCGTAGCGGTTGGCGTCGGCGGCCCAGGCCTGCACCTCGGGCTCGCCCAGCCGCGCGCCGTAGCCGTCCAGCGCGTCGGCGTGCCAGCCGCCGCCCAGCCGGTCCAGCGCCGCGCGCAGCCCGGGGTCCGACGCGAACAGGTTGTAGTCGGCCAGGTCGGGCACCTGGTTGAACACGCTGTGGGTCTGCGCGCTGCCGGCGTCGGCAACGGATGTGGCGGTCATGGCATCTCCTGGGTCGGCAATGCGTCTCGGCACGGGGGCGGGCTGCGGCCATGGTACGGCAACTCGGCGGTTCGCAATACCGAGGCAACCCTCGGGCACGCGGGCGCCAATCGGTTGCGAATAGGCCCCCCGCGCGCCCCCGATCCGCGCCGGTCTTGCTGCATGGCAGCATGATTCCGATACCACCGCGCACGGCTGACGCAACAGATTTCGGCTGGCGCCCCGGTGGGGCTTGTGCTTAAATTCACCCCGTTGGATGAAACAGGGGTGCCGTCCGGATGGGCCGGGCGCGCTGAGAGAGTCCCTTCGAACCCGATCCGGCTAGTACCGGCGTGGGAAGTTTCACAAAACCGAATTGCTCCTGTCCCGCGGGAATTCCGCGAATTGCCGCACCGGGACGCCGCCGCCGGCTGCCAGCCGCGCGGGCCGGTCTCACAGGGCTCCTGGTTTCGTCCATCCCCGCAAGAGAGAGGACGACACCCATGGCCCGTACTGCCCCCGCCGCATCGTTCGAATCGCTGGAAAGCGATCTGGACCAGAAATTCGCCTACCCGGCTTCCAGCAAGACCTACCTCGTGGGCAGCCGCCCCGACATCCGCGTGCCGCTGCGCACGATCCTGCAGACGGCCACCCGCACCGAGAAGGGCGAGATGGCCAACCCGCCGATTCCCGTCTACGACACCTCGGGCCCGTACAGCGACCCGGACGTCCATATCGACCTGAAGGCCGGCCTGCCGCCGGTGCGCGCCCAGTGGATTGCCGAGCGCGGCGACACCGAGGTGCTGCAGGGCCTGTCGTCGGAATACGGCCAGGCGCGCGCCAATGACCCGGCCACCGCCCACCTGCGCTTCTCGCAGCTGACGAACCCGCGCCGCGCCAAGGCCGGCGCCAACGTGTCGCAGATGCACTACGCGCGCCGCGGCATCATCACGCCCGAGATGGAATACGTGGCGCTGCGCGAATCGCTGAATCTCCAGGCGCTGTACGACAAGCCCGAGTACAAGGCCCTGCTGCGCCAGCACCCGGGCAACGCGCTGGGTGCGGCGCTGCCGCTGCGTCCGGAGGACATGACGCCGGAATTCGTGCGCCGCGAAGTGGCCGCCGGCCGCGCCATCATCCCCGCCAACATCAACCACACCGAGCTGGAGCCGATGGCGATCGGCCGCAACTTCCGCGTCAAGATCAACGGCAACCTCGGCAACTCGGCCGTGACGTCGTCGCTGGCCGAGGAAGTGGAAAAGATGGTGTGGTCGATCCGCTGGGGCGCCGACACGATCATGGACCTGTCCACCGGCAAGCACATCCACGAGACCCGCGAGTGGATCCTGCGCAACTCGCCGGTGCCCATCGGCACGGTGCCGATCTACCAGGCGCTGGACAAGACCGGCGGCATCGCCGAGGACCTGACCTGGGAAATGTTCCGCGACACGCTGATCGAGCAGGCCGAGCAGGGCGTGGACTACTTCACCATCCACGCCGGCGTGCTGCTGCGCTACGTGCCGATGACGGCCGACCGCGTGACGGGCATCGTGTCGCGCGGCGGCTCGATCATGGCCAAGTGGTGCCTGGCGCACCACAAGGAAAACTTCCTGTACACGCACTTCGACGAGATCTGCGAAATCATGAAGGCGTACGACGTGTCGTTCAGCCTCGGCGACGGCCTGCGCCCCGGTTGCATCGCCGATTCGAACGATGACGCCCAGTTCGGCGAACTGCGCACGCTGGGCGAGCTGACCGCCAAGGCGTGGGAACACGACGTGCAGGTGATGATCGAGGGCCCGGGCCATGTGCCGCTGCAGCGCATCCAGGCCAACATGGACGAGGAACTGAAGCACTGCTACGAAGCCCCGTTCTACACGCTGGGGCCGCTGGTCACGGACATCGCGCCGGGCTACGACCACATCACCAGCGGCATCGGCGCCGCCAACATCGGCTGGATGGGCACCGCCATGCTGTGCTACGTCACGCCGAAGGAACACCTGGGCCTGCCGGACAAGGAAGACGTGCGCGAGGGCATCATCACGTACAAGATCGCCGCCCATGCCGCCGACCTGGCCAAGGGCTGGCCCGGCGCGCAGTTGCGCGACAATGCGCTGTCCAAGGCACGTTTCGAGTTCCGCTGGGAAGACCAGTTCAACCTGGGCCTGGACCCGGAGCGCGCGCGGTCGTTCCATGACGCGACGCTGCCGGCCGAAGGCGCCAAGATCGCCCACTTCTGCTCGATGTGCGGGCCGAAGTTCTGCTCGATGAAGATCACGCAGGAAGTGCGCGACTACGCGGCGTCGCTGCCGGACGCCCAGCGCGGCATGGAGGAAAAGTCGATCGAGTTCGTCAAGTCGGGCGCCAAGATCTACTCGTAAGCGCCATCCACGCCGTACCTTGCAGGACGGGCGGGCGCCCACGCGGCGTCCCGCCCCGCAGTACCGCAGTACAGAGTCCCGCGCGCGGCGCCCCCACGCGGCGCGGCGGTATTCACCCAACAGGAGGCCGGCGGCGCCACGCAGGATGCCAACGCCGCCGGCAAGCAAGCTTATGACAGCAGTACAGTCCTTCGATGTCGCCATCCTCGGCGCCGGCCTGGCCGGACGTTTGTCCGCCTGGCAACTGGTGCGCGCCGGTGCCCGCGTGGCGCTGGTGGAGCGGGGCGGCCCCGACGGCAGCGGATCGGCCGCGCACGTGGCCGCGGCCATGCTGGCGCCGCTGGCGGAATCAGCCATCGCCGAACGGCGCATCGTCGACCTGGGCATCGCCAGCGTCGACCTGTGGCGCACCTGGCTGCAGGAATTGCCCGAGCCGGTGTTCTTCCAGGAAGACGGCACGCTAGTGGTCTGGCACGCGCGTGACCGCAGCGAGGTGTCCCTGTTCACGGGCCGCATGCGCGCCGTGGCGCCGCCGGAACTGGTGCAGGCGCGGCTGCGCGCGCTGGACGGCAATGGCGTCGGCCAGGTGGAACCCGCGCTGGCGGGCCGCTTTCCGCAGGGCCTGCTGCTGCAGGGCGAAGGCCAGCTCGACAACCGTGGCGCCATGCGCGCGCTGCTGGCGTGCGCGATCGAGGAAGGGCTGCACTGCGTGTGGGAAGCGGGCGAGATCGACGCCGATGCGCTGCCCGCGCTGGGCATCCACGCCGGCGTGGTGCTGGACTGCCGGGGCCTGGGCGCCCGCGCGGCATGGGCCGAAGCCGGCGCGGCCGGCGGCCAGGCGCTGCCGGGGCTGCGCGGGCTGCGTGGCGAGGTTGTCCGCGTCCACGCGCCGGACGTGAAGCTGCACCGCCCGGTGCGCCTGCTGCATCCGCGCTACCCGATCTACATCGCGCCGAAGCCGAACGACCTGTATGTGATTGGCGCCACCGAGCTGGAAAGCGAGGACGAATCGCCGATGAGCGTGCGCTCGGCGCTGGAGCTGCTGTCGGCGGCCCATTCGCTGCATCCCGCCTTTGGCGAGGCGCGCGTGCTGGAACTCAACGTCCAGCGCCGCCCGACCCGGCCCGACCACCTGCCCGCGATCCGCGTGGACCAGCGGGCCCGCGTGGTGCGCGTCAACGGCCTGTACCGCCACGGCTGGCTGATCGCGCCGGCCGTGACCGAGGCCGCCTGCCACGTGGTGCGCGCGATGCTGGACGCCGATCCGGCCGCCCACGCCGTGCCGGCCGCGCTGCGCTGGCCCGGCATGATCGAGGCCGTGTCCGACCCGGCATCATCCGGCCGGCGCGCGCGGTCCGACGCGTCCGGCGGCACGCTGCATTAACCCGAACCCCCCGACCATGAAAATCCTGCTCAATGGCCAACCGCTGGACCTGCCAGACGCCGCCACGCTGGCGGACGCCGTGACGGCCGCGGCCATCGCGCCGCCGTTCGCGGCCGCCGTGAACGGCCAGTTCGTGCCGCGCGCCGCCCATGCGGCCACCGCGCTCAACGCGGGCGACCAGATCGACCTCGTGCAACCCGTGACGGGAGGCTGACCACACCATGACATTCGAACCGACTGAAACCTTGCGCGATCCGTTCGTGCTGTACGGGGAATCGTTCAACTCCCGGCTGCTGCTGGGCACCGCGCGCTACCCGTCGCCGGCCACGCTGCAGGCGGCCGTGGAGGCGTCGCGCCCGGCCATGATCACCGTGGCGCTGCGCCGCCAGACGGCGGTGGGCAGCGGCGACGGCCAGACGCTGGGCGGCGACACGTTCTGGCAGATGCTGCGCACGCTGGGCGTGCCGGTGCTGCCCAACACCGCCGGCTGCTTCACCGCGCAGGAGGTCATCACCACGGCCATGATGGCGCGCGAGGTGTTCGAGACCGACTGGATCAAGCTGGAGCTGATTGGCGACGACTACACGCTGCAGCCCGACACGCTGAACATGCCGGCCGTGGCCGAGACGCTGGTCAAGGAAGGTTTCAAGGTGCTGCCGTACTGCACCGAGGACCTGGTGCTGTGCCGGCGCCTGCTGGACGTGGGCTGCCAGGCGCTGATGCCGTGGGCCGCGCCGATCGGCACGGGCCGGGGCGCGGTGAATCCGCACGCCATGCGCACGCTGCGCGACCGCCTGCCCGATACGCCGCTGATCGTCGATGCCGGGCTGGGCCTGCCGTCGCACGCGGCGCAGGTGCTGGAATGGGGCTACGACGGCGTGCTGCTGAACACGGCCGTGGCGCAGGCCGCGTATCCGGTGAACATGGCGCGCGCGTTTGCGCTGGCCGTGGAGGCCGGGCGCACCGCCTACCTGGCCGGGCCGATGCCCGAGCGCGAGGTGGCGCAGGCCAGCACGCCGGTGGTGGGCATGCCGTTCTGGCACGCCGAGGGCGCGGAGGACCGCGCATGACGCGCCAGGGCGTAGCCGCGGCCATCGACGCCGCATTGTTCGAGGATCTGGCGCGGCGCTACGCGCCGGTGTTCGGGCACGACGCCACGCCGTGGCAGGCGTGGACGCTGGCCGACGCGCCCGCCACGCTGGGCCGCCACGACGTGCTGCTGGCCGAGGGCGAGGCGCCGGCAGCGGCGGTCGATCGCGTGGCCGGCGCCAATGCGGTGCTGATCGCCACCGTGCGCGAGGGCGGCCGCTGGATCGACACCGTGCGGTCGTGGATGGGCACCTGGGTGCTGGCATCGGACGCCGATGACGGCGCGCCGCACTCGCCGGCGTTCGTGGCCGTGCTGACCGCGGCGCTGTCGCTGCATTTCCCGGCCCACGACGCGCTGTGCATCGCACGCGCCTGGCAGCCGGGCAGCACCGCGTGGCCCGCCGATTTCGGCCGCTTCCCGCGTGTGCGGCAGCCCGCGCTGGCGTCGCCGGACCAGCCGCCCGCCGCCTTCGCCCAGTGCCCGCCGGACCTGGGCCTCTACGCCGTGATGCCCACCGCCGCGTGGATCGAGCGGCTGGTACCGCTGCAGGTGCCGACCGTGCAGTTGCGCTTCAAGTCTGACGATGCCGCCGCCGTGCGCGCCGAAGTGGTCCGGGCCGCCAACGCGGCCAAGGGCTCGGCGTCACGCCTGTTCATCAACGACCACTGGCGCGTGGCGATCGACCACCACGCGGCCTGCGGCGGCGACAGCGGCATCTACGGCATCCACCTGGGCCAGGAAGACCTGGACGACGCCGACCTCGACGCCATCCGCGCTTCGGGCCTGCGCCTGGGCGTGTCGACGCACGGCTACGCCGAAATGCTGCGCGTGGCGGCCATCCAGCCCAGCTACCTCGCCCTTGGCGCGATCTTCCCGACCACCACCAAGGTCATGCCCACCCAGCCGCAGGGCATGGGCCGCTTCCGGGCCTACGTGAAAGTGATGCAGCCGGTGATTCCGTCGCTGGTCGGCATCGGCGGCGTCAACGCCGACAACCTGCGCGAAGTGCTGGCCGTGGGCGTCGGCAGCGCAGCCGTGGTGCGCGCGATCACCGAGGCCGACGATGTGCCGGCGGCGGTGGCCGGGTTGATCGGGGTGTTTGGCTGAGGGTTTGTTGGGTTTTGCTTGTGGGGGTGGTGGCAGTTTGTACCGCTGGCCCTCACCCCCGGCCCCTCTCCCGCCTGCGTGAGAGGGGAGCGAACGCGTCCGTCTCCCCCAATTCCTGTCCTGCAAGGCCGATCCGGCCCGGTCACCGCCCCCATCCTTTGTCCGCTAACCGGCCAGCCTGGCTTCCGGCTGCCGGCGAATCCGCATATGCTCTCCGTCCAGTCACCAAAGGATCGAGGTTCCGCCATACGGAACCCGCACGAGAGGAAACAGCAGTGAACGAGATCATCCCCGCGGCACCGGGTACGCCGGACAAGCCTTATTTCGGTATCGAGATTCCGCTGATGCGGCTGCTGGGCCTGCAGCCGGTGCACATGGAAGACGGGCTGTGCCGCACGCGGCTGCCGGCCAATCCGCATGTGGTGAACAGCCGGGGCGACGTGCACGGCGGCACGCTGATGGCGGTGCTCGATTTCACGCTGAGCGGCGCGGCGCGGTCGCATGCGCCGCTGGACGTGGGGGTCATCACGATCGACATGTCGACCCATTTCCTGGCCGCCGCGCGCGGGGAACTGACGTTCGAGGCGCGCACGATGCGCCGGGGCAACAAGATCGCGTTCTGCGAGGGCGAGGCTCGCGACGCGTCGGGCACGGTCTGCTGCGTGGCCCGGGCGTCGTTCAAGCTCGTGCAGCTGGCCGGCGGGAACTAGGCCGCCGGATCGCCGCCCGGGGCCGGGCGGTACACCGCTTCGAACCGTGCGCGCTCGGTGATCCCATGGTCGCCGGGCGCGTACTGCATCAGCCAGTCGCCGGGCTTGCCGGTCAGCACGTCGCCGCCGGCCGAGCGGGCGATGGCGAACGGCTGCGGCATGGCCTTGGCCAGCACCGGCACGGGCTGGCTGCGATACGGGCCGGGCTCGCCGTGCGCTTGCGGCCCCGCCGCGACGTAGCGGGCGTCGAAGCGGTCGCGCGACACCACCCAGCGGTCGCCCGTGGCGCCGGTCACGATGGCGTCGGCCACCCGGTAGCGGTTGGGGCCCTCGCGGCTGGCCAGCTCGCCCGGTTCGGCGGCGAACGTCACCTGCACCGTTTCATCCTTGACGTACCAGCGCGCGGCGGGATCGTGGCGCAGGTCGATGTCCTGTAGCGTCTGCATCGCGGTTCAGCCCAGCACGCGCGGCGCGAAGCCGTGGTTCAGCGGGCCGTTGCCGGCGCCCAGGCGCAGATGCGCGCCCGCCGCGATGGCCTGGGCCACGAAGTCGAGCGCGGTGCCCACGGCGTCGGGCAGGGCGTCGCCGCGCGCGAGCTGCGACGCAATGGCCGCCGCCAGCGTGCAGCCGGTGCCATGCAGGTTCGGGGTGTCGATGCGCGGATGCGTGAATACACGGACGGTGCCGTCGGCCAGCATCAGCAGGTCGTCAAGACCGGCGGCGGCCGGGCCGTCGTCCTCCAGATGGCCGCCCTTGAGCAGCACGGCCCGGCAGCCCATCGCCAGCAGTTCGGCCGCGGCGGCTTCCATGTCGGCGCGGCGGGCGATGCGGCGCCCGAGCAGGTACGACGCCTCGGGCAGGTTCGGCGTGACCAGCATCGCGCGCGGGAACAGCAGGCGCACCATGGCCTGGCTGGTGGCATCGTCGGACAGCGTCGCGCCCGACGTCGAGATCATCACCGGGTCCACCACGAGCCGGGCGACGCCATGCCGGTCCACCGCGCCGGCCACGGCCTCGACGATGGACGCCGTGCCGAGCATGCCGGTCTTGGCGGCGTCCACCCCGATGTCGTCGGCCACGGCGTCGATCTGGGCCGCCACCATTTCGGCCGGAATGGCGTGCACGCCCGTCACGCCCAGCGTGTTCTGGGCCGTGATGGCCGTGATCGCGCTCATGCCAAAGCAGCCGAGCGCGGCAAACGTCTTCAGGTCCGCCTGGATGCCGGCGCCGCCGCCGGAGTCGGAACCGGCGATGGTCAGGGTGCGGGGTGGCGTGGGGAGCATGTGCAGGGCGGGAGCAGTCGGAAACAAAAAAGCGGAAAAAATCTGGCGATTCGGCCAGCTTGCCGCGAACAGGCACGCTACAATACCGCCACTCCGAGGAGCGTTGCAACGGATGCCTTGTCGTCCGCCAGGCTCGGAATGTCTCAACGGCGCTCGCTGTTCCGTGGTTTCGCACGGGGCGCGAGTCGACCTGTCTGCCCGTCATGCCCGATCCGGCTGTGTTTGCCAGCCGCCGCATGGCGCGTCCGCCATCCTCCCGTTCCGTTCGCGTGCCACTCTTACACCGGAGTGACTCATGAACGCTGTGACTGACCTGAAGCAAGACTATCTGATCGCCGACATCGGCCTGGCCGCCTGGGGCCGCAAGGAAATCGCCATCGCCGAGACCGAGATGCCCGGCCTGATGGCGATCCGCGACGAGTTTGCCGCCGCCCAGCCGCTCAAGGGCGCCCGCATCGCCGGTTCGCTGCACATGACCATCCAGACCGCCGTGCTGATCGAGACGCTCCAGGCGCTGGGCGCCGACGTGCGCTGGGCGTCGTGCAACATCTTCTCGACCCAGGACCACGCCGCCGCCGCCATTGCCGCGTCGGGCACGCCGGTGTTCGCGTTCAAGGGCGAGTCGCTCAAGGAATACTGGGACTTCACGCACCGCATCTTCGACTGGGCCGACGGCGGCACGCCGAACATGATCCTGGACGACGGCGGCGACGCCACGCTGCTGCTGCACCTGGGCGCCCGCGCCGAGAAGGACGCCTCGGTCATCGCCAAGCCGACCAGCGAGGAAGAAACCTACCTGTTCGCCGCGATCAAGGAAAAGCTGGCCAAGGACGGCGCGTGGTACAGCCGCAACCTGGCCGCCATCCGCGGCGTGACCGAGGAAACCACCACGGGCGTGCACCGCCTGTACCAGATGGCCCAGCGCGGCGAACTGAAGTTCCCGGCCATCAACGTCAACGACTCGGTGACCAAGAGCAAGTTCGACAACCTGTACGGCTGCCGCGAATCGCTGGTGGACGGCATCAAGCGCGCCACCGACGTGATGATCGCCGGCAAGATCGCCGTCGTGGCCGGCTACGGCGACGTGGGCAAGGGCAGCGCCCAGGCCCTGCGCGCGCTGTCGGCCCAGGTCTGGGTGACCGAGATCGACCCGATCTGCGCGCTGCAGGCCGCCATGGAAGGCTACCGCGTGGTGACGATGGACTACGCCGCCGAGCACGGCGACATCTTCGTGACCTGCACCGGCAACTACCACGTGATCACGCACGACCACATGGCCAGGATGAAGGACCAGGCCATCGTCTGCAACATCGGCCACTTCGACAACGAGATCGACATCGCCTCCATCGAGAAGTACGAGTGGGACGAGATCAAGCCGCAGGTGGACCACGTGAAGTTCCCGGACGGCAAGAAGATCATCATCCTGGCCAAGGGCCGCCTGGTGAACCTGGGCTGCGCCACGGGCCACCCGTCGTACGTGATGAGCAGCTCGTTCGCCAACCAGACCATCGCCCAGATCGAACTGTGGGCCGAGCGCGACAGCAACAAGTACCCGGTGGGCGTCTACACGCTGCCCAAGCACCTGGACGAGAAGGTGGCGCGCCTGCAGCTGAAGAAGCTGAACGCGCAACTGACCGAGCTGACCGAGCAGCAGGCCGCCTACATCGGCGTGAAGAAGGAAGGCCCGTACAAGGCCGACCACTACCGCTACTGATCGCCGGGGCTGGCCCCGCGGTTTGCACCCGTCTCCCGCGCGTCGGGAGCGGGGGCGGGGAGGGGCGCCTGGCCGCTCCCCGCCGGTGTCCTCCATCCCAAGAACAAAGGAGTCGCAATGAGACTGTTGGCTGTCTGGATCATCAACGCCGCCTCGCTGTTCCTCGTGAGCTACCTGCTCAGCGGCATCGAACTCGGCGGCTTTGGCTCGGCGATGGTTGCCGCGCTGGTGCTGGGCCTCGTCAACACGCTGATCCGGCCGATCCTGGTCATCCTGACGCTGCCGGTCACGCTGCTGACGCTGGGGCTGTTCATCTTCATCATCAACGCGCTGCTGTTCCTGTTCGTCGGCAACCTGCTGCAGGGGTTTGTCGTCCAGGGGTTCGGCTCCGCGCTGCTGGGCTCGATTCTCTATAGCGTGATTTCCACCATCCTCGCGAGCGTGCTGCTCGGGGACCGGGACTGAAGCGCGACCGTATCCAAAAGGGGCGCCGCCCGCGCGGCGTGCCAACCATGACTGACCGCTACTACAGCTTCGAATTCTTCCCGCCCAAGACGGCGGAGGGCGCGGAGAAACTGCGCAATACGCGCGCCCAGCTGGCGCCGCTGCAGCCCAAGTACATCTCGGTGACGTTCGGCGCCGGCGGCACCACGCAGCAGGGCACGCTGGACGCCGTGCTGGAGATCCAGCGCGAGGGCATCGAGGCCGCGCCGCACCTGTCGTGCGTGGGCTCCACGCGCGAGAACATCCGCGCCATCCTGGACGCCTACCGCCAGGGCGGCATCCGCCACATCGTGGCGCTGCGCGGCGACATGCCGTCGGGCATGGGCGAGATCGGCGAGTTCCGCTACGCCAACGAGCTGGTGGAATTCATCCGCGCCGAGACCGGCGACTGGTTCCATATCGAGGTGGCGGCGTACCCCGAATACCACCCGCAGGCCCGCTCGCCGCGCCACGACCTGGACAACTTCGCCCGCAAGGTCAAGGCCGGCGCCAACTCGGCGATCACGCAGTACTTCTTCAACGCCGACGCCTACTTCCGGTTTGTCGACGACGCCCGCGCCGTGGGCGTGGACGTGCCGATCGTGCCCGGCATCATGCCGATCACGAACTATTCGCAACTGATGCGGTTCTCGGAAATGTGCGGCGCCGAAGTGCCCCGCTGGGTGGCCAAGAAGCTCGAATCGTTCGGCGACGATAAGGAATCGATCCGCGCCTTCGGCCTGGACGTGGTCACCGCGCTGTGCGAACGCCTGCTGGCCGCCGGCGTGCCGGGGCTGCACTTCTACACGCTGAACACGGCCGCCGCCACCAAGGCAATCTGGCAGCGGCTGAAGTTGTAAGGGCTGGGCCCAGGCCCCCGGTTTTCTCCCCTCTCCCGCGCGCGCGAGAGGGGTCGGGGGTGAGGGCATGGCGCTTCAAACTGCCACCTGTCGGCAGGCAGATCCTCGACGCCCTCACCCCCAGCCCCTATCCCACGTCGCGGGAGAGGGGCGCCAGCCAGCGGCGTCAGTCGGCTGGCCCCCCTACCAAACCCCCCGTTCCGTCACCACCCAGTCCATCGGCAGGTCGTGCGCCTGCGCAGCCAGCGGGATGCGGCACGCTTCGTAGCCGATGCCGATGGCCACCGGCGTGGCGCCCTGGGCGGCCAGCGCGGCCAGCGTGCGGTCGTAGAAGCCGCCGCCGTAGCCCAGGCGGAACTTGTCGGCGCTGAAACCGACACAGGGAATGAGCAGCGCGTCGGGCGTCACGGCGTCGGTGCCGTCGGGTACCGGAATGCCGTAGTGGCCGGCGCGCATCGGCGTGTCCGGCGTCCAGGCGTGGAAGTCGAGCGGGGTGCCGGGGGCCGAGACCACGGGCAGTGCGGCAGTGCGGCCGGGCAGGCCGGCGAGCCAGCGGGTCACCGTGGCGCGGGCGTCGAATTCCTGCTGGATCGGCCAGTAGAACCCGATCCGGCGCACGCCCAGACGTTCCAGCAGGGGGCCAAGGGCCTGGTCGATGCCGGCGTCGCAGGCGGCGCGGTCGGGCAGCGCGGCGCGCAGCGCCAGCAGGTCGCGCCGCAGGGTGCGGCGGTCGGTGTCGGCGGGGAATTGGCGGGCGTCCGGGCCGTTGTCCGGGGCTTGGGTCGGGGGCATGGCGTGCAATAATGGCCGGCGATCAGACATCTGAGACAAACGAACGCGGCGTGCCCGGCTTGAGGATGGGCACGCGCGACCACATGAGGGATAAGCAAAGCATGCCGAAGGGAGTATATCTGCGCCGCGCGGGCCGCATTGCCTGGCTCGCGTTCGCGGGCGCGTTGCTGGCGACGCCGGCGTTTGCCCAGAAGAAGCCGGCGCCGGTGCGTCCGGCTCCGCAGCAGCCTGCTGCCTCGACCGTGATTCCGTCGAATCCCGACGACGCCTTCGTGGCGCTGCGCGAGGCCGCCCGCAAGAACGATCCCGACCGCGCCGCCGCCATCTCGGCCACGCTGGTCGACTACCCGATTCCGTCGTACGTCGAATACTTCCGCATCAAGCCGCAGATGTTCGACACGGGCGGCCAGGCGCGTATCGACGCCCCGGACGCCGAGGTGGCCGCGTTCCTGCAGCGCTACCAGGGCGAGGCCATTGCCGACCGCATGCGCAATGACTGGCTGCTGGTGCTGGGCAAGAAGCGCGACTGGGCCAACTTCGACATCCAGTATCCGCAGTTCGTGCTCAAGGACGACACGCAGGTGGAGTGCTACGCGCTGCTGTCCAAGGCGCTCAAGGGCCAGAACGTGGCCGCCGAGGCGCGCGCGGTGCTGGTCGATCCGCGCTACTACGGCGACGGCTGCGTGGACCTGGTGACCTACCTGCTGCAGAGCCAGCAGATCCAGCGCAGCGATGTGGCGTTCCAGGCACGCCAGGCGCTGGAGCAGAACTACACGACGCTGGCCGCCAAGATCGCCGCCGCCGTGCCCGACGCGCGCGTGGACAGCGACCCGCTGGCAACCGTCGTCAAGATGGCGCGCAACGATCCGGCGCAGGCGTCGGCCTACCTGGGCACCATCGTCGGCACGCTGTCGCGCGACGAGCAGGGCGCGGCGTGGGGCGTGGTGGGCCAGTTCGCCGCCAAGAAGCTGATGCCGGAAGCGGCGCAGTACTACCGCCGCCAAATGGACCTGGGCGGCAACCAGTGGTTGTCCGACGAAACGCAGGAGTGGCGCGTGCGCGCGGCGCTGCGCCAGGGCGACTGGAAGCAGGTGCGGCAGTCGGTGGAGCTGATGCGCCCCGAGCTGCGCGCCAAGGACGCGGCGTGGACGTACTGGTACGCCCGCGCGCTGAAGGCCGAGGGCCGCACGCAGGACGCGCAGACGCAGTTCCAGTCGATCGCCGGCCAGTTCAACTTCTACGGCCAGCTTGCCAGCGAGGAACTGGGCAACCGGATCTCGCTGCCGGCCCGCACCACGGTCAGCGACGCCGAGGCCATGGCCATGCGCACCCGGCCGGGCTTCCAGCGCGCGCAGAAGTTCTACGACATGAACCTGCGCTTCGAGGGCAACCGCGAGTGGAACTGGGAGTTGCGCGGCATGACCGACCGCGAGCTGCTGGCCGCGGCCGAGTACGCGCGCAAGATCGAGCTGCTGGACCGTACCGTCAACACGTCGGACCGCACCAAGGTGGAGCACGACTTCGCCCAGCGCTTTCCCATGCCGTACCGGGACATCATGCAGCGCGCCACCGACGACGTGGGGCTGGACATGGCCTGGGCGTACGGGCTGATCCGCCAGGAATCGCGCTTCATCATGAACGCGCGGTCGTCGGCCGGGGCGCACGGGCTGATGCAGGTCATGCCCGCCACGGCCAAGTACGTGGCCCGGAAGATCGGCATGACGGACTTCTCGCCGTCGATGATGAGCGACCCGACCGTCAACATCATGCTTGGTACAAATTACATGAGCATGGTGCTGACGGACCTAGACAGTTCATGGACGCTGGCATCCGCCGGGTACAACGCCGGCCCGGGACGCCCGAAGGCGTGGCGTTCGAGCCTGATGCGGCCCGTGGAAGGCGCGATCTTTGCAGAGACGATCCCGTTCACGGAAACGCGCAACTATGTCAAGAATGTGCTTTCCAACGCCACGTACTATGCTGCATTGATGAGTGGCCGGCCCCAGTCGCTGAAGGATCGCCTGGGGGTGGTCGCGCCGTCCACGGTCACCACGACCAGCCTGCCCTGACCGGCGCCGCCGGCAGGCGGCGGGCTCCGCGGTCCGGGACGCGCGCAACGGATGCAGCGTCCCGTGACCGACACGCGATTATCGGAGCCCATGTATGAAGACCAGCAACGTTCTAGTCATCGGGGGCGCCGGCTTCATCGGCAGCCACCTCGTATCCCGCCTGGCCGGCGCGGCGTCCGCGTCCGGCGCGCCGCTTGATCCGGCGGCCAATCCCGACAGTCCCATCGCGCCCGACCGCATCGTCGTCGGGTCGCGCAGCGTGGAGCACGCCCAGCACCTGCTGCTGCTGCCTCGCGTGGAGGTGGCCGAGCTGGGGCTGGCGGATGCGGCGTCGCTGGACGATGCGATCGGGCCGCTCGGGGTCGATGGAATCGTGGTCAACCTCGTCGGCATCCTGCACGGCGACCGTGGCGACCCCTACGGCCCGCAGTTCGCGGCCGCGCACGTCGACCTGCCGCGCCAGATCGTCGAATCGTGCAACCGCACCGGCGTCCGGCGGCTGATCCATATGAGCGCACTGGGCGCGGCCCCCGAAGGCCCGTCGATGTACCTGCGCAGCAAGGGCGAGGGCGAGCGCATCGTGCGCGAGAGCGGGCTGGACTGGACGATCTTCCGCCCGTCCGTCGTGTTCGGCCCCGACGACCATTTCCTGAACCTGTTCGCCCAGTTGCAGCACGTGGCGCCGGTGGTGCCGCTGGCCTGCGCCCACGCGCGCTTCCAGCCCGTGTTCGTGATGGACGTGGTGCAGGCGTTCGTCAACGCCATGGCCAACGGCGCGACGATCGGGCAGACCTACGAGCTGGGCGGCCCGCAGGTGTACACGCTGGAGGAACTGGTCAAGTTTGCCGGCCGCGCGTCGGGCCATCCGCGCCCGATCATCGCGCTGCCCGACGCGCTGGCGCGCATGCAGGCGGCGGTGCTGGAACACATGCCCGGCGGCACGGTGCTGTCGCGCGACAACCTGGACTCGATGCGGCTGGACAACGTGCTCGGCCAGCCGATGGCGGCGGAACTTGGCGTGCAGCCGGTGAGCCTGGAAGCGGTGATGACCGACGTGCTGGCGGGCCGCAACCGCGACACGTTCCTGCAGTCGATGCGCGGCAGCGTCCACCGCTGACGGCCGGCCGGACCGCCGCCGATGTGACTGCGGCTCACAGGCTTGCGAGCCTAATTCGTTTGGAGACCGTCCGGCGCGTCGATAGAATGTCTGGTCCAGGGTGCCAGGCCGCGCGCCGGTGCCCGCCCCCTCCCCGTCCGCCCCCAAGGAATCCGCGATGAAGCTCGTCATCGGCAACAAGAACTACTCGTCCTGGTCGCTCCGTCCCTGGCTGCTGCTGCGCCAGGCCGGCATCGACTTCGAGGAAATCCCGCTGCGCCTGTTCACGAAGGCGTTCAACGAGGAAATCGCGCGCTACTCGCCGGCCGGCAAAGTGCCGGCGCTGGTCGACGGCGACCTGACCGTCTGGGATTCGCTGTCGATCTCGGAATACGTGGCCGAGCGCTTTCCGCAGCTTCAGCTCTGGCCGGCCGACGCGGCCGACCGCGCCGTGGCCCGCTCGATCTGCGCCGAGATGCATTCGGGCTTCTTCAACCTGCGCAACCAGATGCCGATGAACGTGACCGCCGTGCTGCCGGGCCTGGGCTGGAACGTGGCCGTCCAGCAGGACATCGACCGCATCGCCACCATCTGGACCGACCTGCGCGCGCGCCACGGCGCCAAGGGGCCGTTCCTGTTCGGCACCTTCACGGTGGCCGACGCGTTCTACGCGCCCGTGGTGAGCCGCTTTGCCACGTACGGCGTGCACCTGCCCGAAGCGGCCAAGGCATACGCCGATTTCATCCTGGCGCTGCCCGCGCTGCAGGAATGGGTGGCCGCCGCGCGCGAGGAACGCGATTTCGTGCCGGCCGACGAACCGTACCGCCTGCGCCCCGAGCGGCCCGACGCGATCATCGTCACGGGATGACCATGCAGGTGTATGCCGTCGGCGGGGCCATCCGCGACCAGCTGCTGGGCAAGCCCAGCCAGGACCGCGACTACGTGGTGGTCGGCGCCACGCCGGCCGAGATGGAGGCGGCCGGCTACAAGCCGGTGGGCAAGGACTTCCCGGTGTTCCTGCATCCGCAGACGCGCGCCGAATACGCGCTGGCGCGGACCGAGCGCAAGACGGCGGTCGGCTACAAGGGGTTTGCGTTCCATACCGGCCCCGACGTGACGCTGGAGGACGATCTGGCGCGCCGCGACCTGACCATCAACGCGATGGCGCAGGCCGTGGACGCGCATGACAACCTAGTCGGCGAGATCATCGACCCGTTCAACGGCCGGCAGGACCTGCAGGCGCGGGTGTTCCGCCATGTGTCGGACGCCTTTGCCGAAGACCCGGTGCGCATTCTGCGCGCGGCGCGGTTTGCGGCGCGCTTCCACGACTTCACGGTGGCCCCGGAGACCGTCGCGCTGATGCGCCGGATGGTGGAACTGGGCGAGGTCGACGCGCTGGTGCCCGAGCGCGTCTGGCAGGAACTGGCGCGCGGGCTGATGGAGGATCGGCCGTCGCGCATGTTCGACGTGTTGCGCGACTGCGGCGCGCTGGCGCGGCTGATGCCCGAGCTGGACCGGCTGTGGGGCGTGCCGCAGCGGGCCGACTACCATCCCGAGGTCGATACCGGCGTGCACGTGATGATGGTGCTGGACTACGCCGCCCGGCGCGGCTTCTCGCTGCCGGTGCGGTTCGCCGCGCTGACCCATGACCTGGGCAAGGGCACCACGCCCCAGGATGTGCTGCCGCGCCATATCGGCCACGAGCAGCGCAGCGTCGCACTGCTGGAGGACGTCTGCCGGCGGCTGCGCGTACCGAACGACTGCCGGGAACTGGGGGTGCTGGTGGCGCGCGAGCACGGCAACATCCACCGCTCGGGCGAGTTCGGCGCCGCTGCGCTGACGCGGCTGGTGGAGCGCTGCGACGCGCTGCGCAAGCCAGACCGCTTCGCCGAGGCCCTGCGCGCCTGCGAGGCCGACGCCCGCGGCCGGCTGGGCTTCGAGGACCGCGACTATCCGCAGGCGGACCGCCTGATGACCGCCCGCGACGCCGCCGCATCGGTCGACGCCGGCGCCATCGCCAAGGCATGCGCCGACCGCGTGGACCAGATCAAGGAACAAGTCCACAAGGCCCGCATCGCGGCAGTGGCGGAAAGGCTGGGGGTGGCGGGGTAGGAATTGTTTTGTGTTTTCTCCCCTCTCCCGCCTGCGGGAGAGGGGCCGGGGGTGAGGGCCAGCGGTCCAACATGCGATGTGGTCGGCAAGCAGACCCTCAACGCCCTCTCCCCCAACCCCTCTCCCGCGATGCGGGAGAGGGGAGCAAAGCGGGGCGTGCGGCGATTTCACGGCCGGCCCTCACCCCCAACCCCTGTCCCGCGAGGCGGCAGAGCGAAGCGAAAACACCCCCCGCTACAGCAGCTTCCCAATCACCAGGGCCACCAGCGACAGCAGGATCGTCGACGCGAATGGCAGTACGTATTCCCGGCCGAATACGCGGAAGCGGACGTCGCCGGGCAGGCGGCCCAGGCCGAGTTTCTGGAGCCAGGGCAGCGCGGCCGACAGGATGATCACGCAGAGGAAGATGGTCAGGGTCCAGCGCATCATGATGGGGACCCCGGTCAGAGTGCGTAGCTGCGGTCGCCGCGCGAGAAGCCGGCCAGTGGCAGCGCGTCGTCGATGCCGCGCGTCAGCGCGATGACCTTGAACAGCTCGCCCATCTCGGCCTCGCTGAGCAGCTTCTGCACGGCGTTGGCCTGCGGCAGGAAGCTGGCGGCGTCCGATGGGTCGAGCGACATCATCAGGTCGGTGATGCCGGCGTTCATCAGGAATCGGGCCTGCGAGGCAAAGCCGGCGACGGTCAGGCCGGCGTCCGATGCCGCCTCGGCGATGCCGGTGAAATTCACGTGGGCCGTGATGTCCTGCAGCCCGGGGTACAGGAACGGGTCCGGGTGGGCGTGATGGCGGTAGTGGCACATCAGCGTGCCGCCCACGCGCTGCGGGTGGTAGTACTCCGACGCCGGAAAGCCATAGTCGATGAAGAACGCCGCGCCACGCGTTAGCAGGGCGCCGACCGCGCGCGCGAAGCCTTCGGCCTCGTCGTGGGTCTCGGTGACCACGTCGTGGTCGCCTTCGATGGCGGCCAGCCGGGCCGGTATCGCGGCGTCGGCCAGCAGGCGGTCCTGGAACGCGAAGGTGTCGCCCTGGCGCACCACGCCGCGTTCGTGCCAGCGGCCGCCGATGCGGGCGAACAGCCGCACCGGCATGGCGTCGAGCACCTCGTTGCCGACGATGACGCCCTCGAAGGCGTCCGGCAGCGCGTCGAGCCACTGCACGCGGGCGGCCAGGTGCGGCGCCCGGCGAGCCAGCGTGTCCTGCTGGCGCGCGCGCAGTTCGCCGGACAGCTCGACGATGCGGTAGGTATCGGGCAGCGCGCCTTCGGCTTCCAGCGCCAGCAGCAGGTCCGCCGCCAGCCGGCCCGTGCCGGCGCCAAATTCCATCACATGCGGCAGCGCCTGGCCGATCAGCGGCGCAAACTGCCGAGCCAGCGTGCGGGCGAAGAACGGCGTGAGTTCGGGGGCGGTGATGAAGTCGCTGCCGTCGTCGGCGCCCCGGCCGAACTTCGCGGCGCCGCCGCTGTAGTAGCCCAGGCGCGGAGCGTAGAGCGCCAGCGACATGTAGCGTTCGAAGCCGATCCAGCCGCCGGCCGCCGCGATGGCGTCGCCGATGACGGTGGAGAGGGCCTGCGAGGCACCGAGCGCGTCGGCGGAGGGAAGGGGTAGACTAGCGACTTTCTGCATACCGCGAATTGTAGCAATGCCAGATTCGAATACTCAGGGCGCCGCCGGCGTCCCCTCGCGCGGCGTGGCGCTGGTGACCGGCGCCGCGCGCCGGCTGGGCCGGGCCATCGCGCTGGAGCTCGCCATGCAGGGCTGGGACGTCGCCGTCCACTGCAACCGATCGCGCGACGAGGCCGAGGCGCTTGCCACGCAGATCCGCGGGCTGGGCCGACGGGCCGCCGTGCTGCAGGCCGACCTGGCCGACGAGACCGCCACGGCCCGGCTGATCGCGGCGTGCGCCGCAGAGATTGGCGTGCCGACGTGCCTGGTCAACAACGCGTCGCTGTTCCAGTACGACGTGGCGACCAGCTTCTCGTATGGCTCGCTCGACACCCACATGCGCACCAACGTGGCGGCGCCGCTGCTGCTGGCCCGCGAGATGCACAAGGCGCTCGGCGCCGACGGCAACCAGACCGAGCAGCGCGGCGTGGTGATCAACCTGCTGGACCAGAAGCTGAACAACCTGAATCCGGACTTCCTGTCGTACACGCTGTCGAAGTCCGCGCTGCAGACCGCCACGGTGCAGCTGGCCCAGGCGCTGGCGCCCCGGCTGCGCGTGGTGGGCGTGGCGCCGGGCATCACGCTGGTGTCGGGCGACCAGTCCGATCCGGGCTTCGTGCGCGCCCACGCGATGACGCCGCTGGGCAAGTCCAGCACGCCGGACGACATCGCCCACGCCGTGGCCTACCTGGCCGGCGCGCGCGCCGTGACCGGCACCACGCTGTACGTCGACGGTGGCCAGCACCTGATGCCGCTGGCCCGCGACGTGATGTTCCTGACCGAATGAGCCGTACCTCGATCGACCCTGCCATGACCTTTGCCGCCCTTTCCCACCCCAGCCTGCAAGACTGCCGCCGCATGTTCCTGCGCAACTTCGAAGTGCAGATCAACATCGGCGTGCATGAATTCGAGAAGAAGGGCGAGCAGCGCGTGCTGGTGAACATCGACCTGTTCGTGTCGCTGGCCGAGACCACTCCCCAGGCCGACCGGCTGGAGGAAGTGGTCGACTACGACTTCATGCGCAATACCGTGGCCGCCCGCATGGCGCAGGGCCACATTCACCTGCAGGAAACGCTGTGCGACGACGTGGCGCGCGCCATGCTGCAGCATCCGAAGGTGCGCGCGGTGCGCGTGTCGACGGAAAAGCCCGACGTCTACCCGGACTGCGAGTCGGTCGGCGTAGAGGTGTTCCACATCAAGCAGGGCTGAGGACGGCCAGCCGGGACCGGCGCCTGCGGACGCACAACCCGGCGGACGGGCCGGTTTAGTAGAATATCGCCCCGTCCATCCCGGCATTTCTTTCGGGCGCCCGGCCATTGTTCAGCGCCGGCCCCGTCACAGGTACGTCTTATGAGTCACTCGGCTAACTTCTACCGGCTTGAAACCCGTCTGCAGTCGCAGACCGGCAAGGCCATCGGCGACTTCGGCATGATCGAGGACGGCGACACCGTCATGGTCTGCATGAGCGGCGGCAAGGACTCGTACACGATGCTGTCGGTGCTGACGGCGCTGCAGAAGCGGGCGCCGATCCAGTTCAAGCTGATCGCGATGAACCTGGACCAGAAGCAGCCCGGGTTTCCCGAGCACATCCTGCCCGAATACCTGAAGTCGCTGGGCGTGGAATATGTGATCGTCGAGGCGGACACGTATTCGATCGTCAAGGAGAAGGTGCCCGAGGGCAAGACGACCTGCTCGCTCTGCTCGCGGCTGCGCCGGGGCGTGATCTACCGCACGGCCAAGGAACTGGGCGCCAACAAGATCGCGCTGGGCCACCACCGCGACGACATCGTCAACACGTTCTTCCTGAACATGTTCTTCGGCGGCAAGATGAAGGCCATGCCGCCCAAGCTGGCCACCGACGACGGCCAGCACATCGTGATCCGGCCGCTGGCGTACTGCTCGGAGAAGGACATCGCGTCGTACGCGCGCGCCATGGCGTTCCCGATCATCCCGTGCAACCTGTGCGGCTCGCAGGAAAACCTGCAGCGCAAGAAGGTCAACGAGATGATCCAGCAGTGGGAGCGCGAGCACCCGGGCCGCATCGACAATATCTTCTCGGCGCTGCGCAACGTGGTGCCGTCGCACCTGGCCGACACCGACCTGTTCCCGTTCACGGGGCTGGCCACCGGGCTGGCCAAGGTCGACGAGGCGTCGCTGTTCGGCGAGACCACCTACAGCCAGCAGGCGCTGCAGTTCACCGGCAACGTCGAACCGAACCGGATGGAGTTCGTCCGCTTCGACCGGATCGGGAAGGACAAGGCGGAGGAGCGGCCGACGGCCGCTTGATCTCTGCTGGGATGTTTCTGCCCTCTCATGCATGCGGGAGAGGGGAGCCAAACACCGCCAGCCGGCTCCCTGACCCGCCTACTTCGCCGCCTGCGACGATTCCCCGCCGCCACGCATCAGCGATCGCGTGTCCGCGATCCAGCCGTCGAAGCGTTTCACGGCGTGGGCCTTCTGCTCGGGCGTGGTCATGTTGGCGATCTTGACGGTCAGGTCCACGCCGGCTGACGTGCTGCGCTGCTCGCCGGCAGACGGCCGCTGCCAGTGGTCGGCGTACTTCCGCAGCATGTCTTCCACCTGGGCCTTGGGCGGATGGTTGGTGGACACCTCGCGGGCAATCTCCACCCATTCCTGCTGCCGCTTCACGCGCTCGGCGTAGCGGGCCTCGGCGCCCTGCATGTACGGCCCCATCGCCGCGCGGATTTCCTGCTCCTGCTCGGTCGAGAAGTTGCCGTAGACCAGCTTGGAATAGTCCATGATCTTGTCAAACCGCGCCTCGGTGCGCGCCGCAGGGTCCGGCTTCAGGAATTCCTTGCGGTACTTGGCGTTGCTCTCCGCGAACTTGGCCTCCATGCGCTTGATCTGGTCCGGCGTCAGCGTCAGCAGCAGGTCCGCCAGGTCCGGCACGGCGTTCTCGAACGCCTGGCGGCCCAGGCGGTTGGTGTCCTGCTGGACTTGCCGGATCATGCCGGCGTCCACCGGGCCGGACACCTCGCCGCGCACCCGGGTCAGCACCTTTTCGATCTCGGGCAACTGGGCGCGGCGGTGCCAGCCAAAGAAGCGGGCGATGGCCTCCTTGGTCGGCGGCTCCTGGGCGTCGGAGACGTCGACATAACGGTCCACCCACCAGTAGGCCAGGCGGTCGCCCTGCTGGTAGCCGAGCTTCATCGCGTTGCAGCCGGCCAACGCCGCGACCATGGTAAATGCTGCAAACCATGCAAAAACGCGGCGTGACCAAATGTGAACAACCGTAACGCCAGGTGATCGTCCTAATGCGGCGCAGGCACGCATGCTAGAATCGGCGCGCATCTTCCCAGGGCTCGCGAATCGCCCGCCAGCCCAATGCTGGCAACGGTTCAGCGCCATCTGCCATAGCGCTCCCAGGCTCGGATTCTTCAGATTTTTCTCGGACACACTCACTTAGGAACCTCCTTGTGAATATCGTCATTCTTGCCGCGGGCATGGGCAAGCGCATGAACTCCGCGCTGCCCAAGGTACTGCACCCGGTCGCCGGCCAGCCGATGCTGGCACATGTGCTCGATACTGCCCGTACGCTCGCGCCGTCCCGGCTCGTCGTCGTGGTCGGCCATGGCGCCGAGCACGTACGCCAGGCCGTGGCTGCCGACGATGTCGCCTTCGCCGAGCAGGCGCAGCAACTGGGCACCGGCCATGCCGTGATGCAGGCACTGCCCCTGCTCGATGACGCCCAGCCTACCCTCGTCCTGTACGGCGACGTGCCGCTGACGTCGGCCGCCACGCTGCAACACCTCGTGCAGGCCGCCGGCAGCGAGCGCATGGGCGTGCTGACCGTCGAGATGGCCGATCCCACCGGCTACGGCCGCATCGTGCGCGACGCCGCCGGCAACATCGTCCGGATCGTCGAGCAGAAGGACGCCAGCGACGAAGAACGCGCGATCCGCGAGATCAACACCGGCATCATCGTCTGCCCGACTGGCCACCTGCGCAACTGGCTTGCCACGCTGGGCAACGACAACGCGCAAGGTGAGTACTACCTGACCGATACCATCGCACGCGCCGCCGCGGACGGCGTGGAGATCGTGTCGTCCCAGCCCGCCGCGCTGTGGGAGACGCTGGGCGTCAACAGCAAGGTCCAGCTGGCCGAGATCGAGCGCATCCACCAGCGCAACATCGCCCAACGTCTGCTTGAAGCGGGCGTCACGCTGCTGGACCCCGCGCGCATCGACGTGCGCGGCCAGCTTACCTGCGGGCGCGACGTGACCATCGACGTGGGCTGCGTGTTCGAAGGCCGCGTGCACCTGGACGATGGCGTGCACATCGGTGCGCACTGCGTGATCCGCAACACCACCATCGGCGCCGGCGCGCGCGTGCAACCGTTCTGCCATTTCGAGGAAGCAAAGATCGGGCCGGACGGCCGCATCGGTCCGTACGCGCGGTTGCGCCCGGGTGCCGAGCTGGGCCAGGACGTGCACATCGGCAACTTCGTCGAGGTGAAGAACAGCCAGATTGCCGACCACAGCAAGGCCAACCACCTGGCCTACGTGGGCGACAGCACGGTGGGCCAGCGCGTGAACATTGGCGCGGGTACCATCACCTGCAACTACGACGGGGTGAACAAGCACCGCACGATCATCGAGGACGATGTCTTCATCGGCTCCGATACGCAGCTGGTGGCGCCCGTGGTGGTGCGCCGCGGCGCCACGATCGGCGCGGGCACCACGCTGACGAAGGAGGCGCCGGCCGACAAGCTCACGCTGTCGCGCGCCAAGCAGATGACGATCGACGCCTGGCAGCGTCCGGTCAAGCAACCGAAAAAATAAAGGGGTTCAGCTATGTGTGGCATCGTCGGCGCGGTTTCGCACCGCAATATCGTTCCCGTCCTGATCGAAGGGCTGCGTCGCCTGGAATATCGCGGCTATGACTCGTGCGGCGTGGCCGTTGTGCGCGACGCGATCCTGGAGCGCGCCCGCACCGTGTCGCGCGTGGCGGACCTGGACACGCAGACGCAGGCGTCCGGCCTGGGCGGCCACCTGGGCATCGCGCACACGCGCTGGGCCACGCACGGCAAGCCCGATACGGTCAACGCCCACCCCCATTTCTCGGACGAGACCATCGCGCTGGTGCACAACGGCATCATCGAGAACTACGAGCCGCTGCGCGACGAGCTGCGCGCCGTGGGCTACGGGTTCGAGTCGCAGACCGACACCGAAGTGGTGGCGCACCTGATCCACCAGGCGTACACGTACCCGAGCAGCGCCACGCGCGGCGACCTGTTCGGCTCGGTCCGCGTGGTGACCAAGCGCCTGCACGGCGCCTACGCGATCGCCGTGGTGGCCAAGGACAATCCCGACGTGGTGGTCGGCGCCCGCGCCGGGTCGCCGATGGTGGTGGCGCTGGGCAACGACGAGTCGTTCCTGGCATCCGACGCGCTGGCCGTGGCCGGCACCGCCAACCGGATCATCTACCTGGAAGAGGGCGACGTCGTGGAGCTGACGCGCGCCGGCGCCACGATCCGTGACATCAACGACATCGAGGTGGTGCGCGAGGAGCGCGTGGTGGAGGCGCACGCCGCCGCCGTGGAGCTTGGCCCGTTCCGC